>CAKQED010000036.1:0-21324 GCA_934229835.1 uncultured Oribacterium sp.
CGGAGACACAGTACTCCGTTGCCACCCCTCCGGGTCCCCTGACTAGATAGATTTTGCAATCAGGCCTGTGGGATCTTGTAGGTATTTACATTATTAGCGCCGGTTGACGGGAGGGTGCCGGTGTAGCTCGTGCCGGTGCTGGTCTGCGTCGTGGTGCTGCCCGTCGTCGTGCCGGTCGTTGTCGTTGTGGTGGTACCGGTCGTGGTCTGGGTCGTCGTACCGGCGGCAGGGCCTACGTTCGGGGAGCCTGCGTTCGTCACGAGGTGTCCGTCACTTGCGTAGTAGCTGTAGGTGCCGGTCGTGGTGTTATAGTTATAGGTCTTCGTCGTCTGCTCGACACCGGCCGGAGAAAGGTAGCTGCCGGCGGTCACGCTGCTCTGATTCAGCTGGCTCTGATCCTGGATCTGGATCGTCGGGAGCGTCGCGTTCGTATAGGTATTATTCGGGCCGGTGCCACTGCCCCTCTTCGGCAGTACCTTCGCGATCGTGGTGACATCGCCGATCTGGAGGTTTGCGTTCGCGGCTGCAGTGTTTGCTGCGAGCTGCTCGGCGGTCAGGGTCGTCTCCTGCACGACGTTTCCTCCGCGGGCGGCCTTCGCTGCATCGACGGCAGCATTGGCAGCGGCGATGGACTGTGCGGTGTTTGCGCGCTGCGCGGCCTCGGTTGTGAAGGTTTCGGCGGTCATCGTGACGGTCGGTGCCGGGGTGCCGTCCGGAGCCGGCTGTCCAGCGTATACACATACCTGCTGTCCGGTCGTCGTCTCGGTCCAGATCGCGATCGGGCCCTGCAGAGTATACTGCCATGCGGCCATCGACGGCATCGCACTCAGCAGGGTCATCGCCGTCGCGCTAGCCAGAAGCTTCGTCCAGTTTAATCGTCTCATATCTCTTCTCCTTTAAGGATCTCTCTTCGTTCTTAATGGGAGTATAGCACAGAATGGCGTACGGAATGCTTACAATTTTCTACACAGTTTCAGAGCATAGTTTCAGAGCCCCGGAGGATCGGGGCTCTTAGCTTATCTGTGGATCTCTGCGTCGAGCCGATCACCCTTCAGATCGAGGGTGATGGTGTCGCCTTCCTGCACCTTATCCTCGAGGATGATGCGGGCGACGAGGGTTTCGACGTTCTTCTGTATGAAACGACGAAGCGGACGTGCACCGAACTGCGGATCATAGCCGTGCTCGGTGACATAGTCACGCGCCGCGTCGGTGAGCTCGATCTTCAGCTGACGATCCGCGAGACGGCGGTTGATGTCGGCCACCATGAGCTCCGTGATGTGCGCGATGTTGTCCTTCGTCAGCGGCTTGAACATGATGATCTCATCGAGACGGTTCAGGAACTCCGGGCGGAAGGAGCGGAAGAGCTCGTCATGTACCTGCTTCCGTGCGTCTTCGGTGATCTCACCGTTTGCGTCGATGCCCTCCAGCAGATACTGCGCACCGAGGTTCGAGGTCAGGATGATGATGGTGTTTTTGAAGTCCACGGTCTTGCCCTGACTGTCGGTGATCCGACCGTCATCGAGTATCTGCAGGAGGATGTTGAAGACATCCGGATGCGCCTTCTCGATTTCATCGAAGAGCACGACAGAGTATGGCTTTCTGCGGACAGCCTCGGTCAGCTGACCACCCTCCTCATAGCCGACGTAGCCAGGTGCAGCACCGATCAGTCTCGATACGGAGTACTTCTCCATATACTCGGACATATCGATACGTACCATGGCGTTTTCGTCATCGAAGAGGTTCTGTGCGAGGGACTTCGCCAGCTCCGTCTTACCGACACCGGTCGGACCCATGAAGAGGAACGAACCGATCGGCCGTGTCGGATCCTTGATACCGGCCTTCGAACGCTGGATGGCCTCGACGACCTTCTCCACCGCCTCGTCCTGGCCGATCAGGCGCTTGTGAATCTCATCCCCGAGATGCAGCACCTTCGAACGCTCGGACTCGTTCAGCTTCGATACCGGGATACCGGTCCAGCGGCTGACGATCTTTCCGATCTCATCCTCGGTCACGGTTTCCTGCAGAAGTGCACGATCCTCCCCATGGACGCTGTTCTCTGCGTCTGCCAGCTTCTTTTCGAGGGCTGGAAGGTCAGCGTACTGGATCTGGGAGGCCTTTGCATAGTCGCCCGTCTGCATTGCCCGCTCCATATCCTTCTTCAGCTGATCCCGCTGCTCGCGGAGTGCCTGCAGGTCGCCGGCTGACTTCTTCTCGTTGTCCCACTGTGCCTGCTTCGTGTCGAACTGTGACTGCAGCTCGGCGAGCTCCTTCTCGATGTCGGCGAGACGCTGCTTCGAGAGGGTATCGTCCTCCTTCTTCAGCGAAATCTGCTCCATCTTGAGCTGTGTGATCTTACTCTGCAGGGCAGCCATGTCCTCCGGCATCGACTCCATCTGGGTCTTGACCATCGCGCAGGCCTCATCCACGAGGTCGATGGCCTTATCCGGCAGGAAACGGTCGGAGATGTAACGGTCACTGAGGGTCGCCGCGGCGACGAGTGCGTTGTCGCTGATCGTCACACCGTGGTACTTCTCGTAGCTTTCCTTGATACCACGCAGGATATAGATGGTATCCTCGACCGACGGCTCATCGATCGTGACCGGCTGGAAACGACGCTCGAGCGCCGCATCCTTCTCGATGTACTTATGATACTCGTTCAGCGTCGTCGCACCGATGCAGTGCAGCTCACCGCGCGCCAGCATCGGCTTCAGGATGTTGCCGGCATCGAGCGAGCCCTCCTGGTTGCCGGCACCGACGATGGTGTGCAGCTCATCGATGAACATGAGGATCTGACCCTCGGACTTACGGACCTCATCGAGTACCGCCTTCAATCTTTCCTCGAACTCACCACGGTACTTCGCACCGGCGACGAGGGAACCCATGTTGAGGGCGAAAATCTTCTTATCCTTCAGACTCTCCGGTACCTCGCCCTTCGCGATCCGCTGTGCGAGACCCTCGACGACGGCGGTCTTACCGACACCCGGCTCACCGATCAGCACAGGGTTGTTCTTGCTCTTACGGCTGAGGATACGGATGATATTCCGTATCTCATCATCACGGCCGATGATCGGATCATCCTTCTGATCCTTCGCACGCTGCACCATCTCGTAGCCGTACTTGTTTAAGGTATCATAGCTGTCCTCCGGATTATCGGACATGACACGCTGATTACCCCTCACCTCGGCAAGTGCCTTCAGGAAGCCATCCTTCGTGATACCATACTGCTGGAACAGCTTCTTCAGGGTCGGATCTGCTTCCTTCATGAGGCTGAGGAAAATGTGCTCCACGGAAACATACTCATCGCCCATGGACTTCGCATGCTCCTCCGCCTTCGTGAGCGCCAGGTTCGCCCCCTGCGAGAAGTACATCTGACCGGCACCCGATACTTTCGGGAGACGACTGATCTCCTCTGTGATGGACGACTTAAACTGCTCCATCGGCACACCCATCTTCTTCAGAAGCTGCGCGATCAGACTGTCATCGATGGTGATCAGCGAGTAGAGAAGATGAACCTGCTCCACGTACTGATTTCCATATTCACTGATGATATTCTGACAGTTATTGATCGCTTCGATCGATTTCTGAGTAAATTTATTAATATTCATAAGACTGAACCTCCTTATTTCCTTCGGATAAAAGTATTATAGCGCGGTTGTTAGCACTTTCAAGCATCGAGTGCTAATAAAATTATAAATTTTCTATAACGAAAACAGTTCAGTCAAAGACAACGGAGGCGCGCCAGCAAAAGCCATACTGTGCTTCTGCTGGCGCCCCTCCGGGGCCTTTTGTTGATATGAAAGTATTACTTCATGCGTTCGCCAAGTTCAGCGGCGATGGCGGCTTCACATGCTTCCGCTGCCTGCTGGTTCTCCGCACTGATGGAGATATAGATCTTCAGCTTCGGCTCGGTACCGGACGGGCGTACCACGACGGAGCAGTGGTCGCTCAGCAGGTACTTGAGGACATCCGACTTCGGAAGTCCGTCGAGACCCGGCAGGTAATCGAGGACCTTCTCCACCTTCTTTCCGGCAAAGGTGTCCGGCGCATCCGTACGGAAGTTCTGCATGATCTTCTGCATCTTCTCGAAGCCGGCGGATCCCTCGAAGGTGAAGCTGTGGAGGGTGTTCAGGCAGTAGCCGTACTCCGCATAGAGCGCCTGCAGGCGGTCGAGGAGGCTGATACCCTGCGTCTTATAGAAGCAGAACATCTCGCAGATCATGAGGGCACCATCGACGGCATCCTTATCACGGACATAGCTGCCGGTGAGGTAGCCGTAGCTCTCCTCGAAGCCGAAGACATAGCGCTCCGGATGGCCCTCCTTCTCGAGCCGACCGATCTGCTCCCCGATGAACTTGAAGCCGGTCAGGACATTGACGGTTTCGACGCCGTAGTGCGCGGCGATGCGCTCGCCGAGGTCCATGGTCACGATGGTCTTCACCATCACTGGATCCTTCGGCAGCGTTCCGTGCTTCGTCCGCTGCGCGAGGATGTAGTCCAGCAGCAGGATCCCGGTCTCGTTGCCGCTCAGAAGCTGATAGCTTCCGTCGGCTCTTCGTACGGCGATGCCGACACGATCGCAGTCCGGGTCGGTCGCGAGCAGGAGGTCCGCCTGTACACGCTCCGCATAGTCCATACCGAGCGCCATCGCTTCCTTGATTTCCGGGTTCGGATACGGGCAGGTCGGGAAGTGGCCGTCCGGCATCTCCTGTTCCTTCACGAGCGTAATGTTCGTGTAGCCGCACTCCCGGAGAGTCCTGGTCACCGGTGCGCGGCCGGTGCCGTTCAGCGGCGAGTAAACGATCGCTACGTTTCGGTCAATGCTGTCATCCGGACCAAGTACGGACTGCTTCTTGACATTTTCTACGAAGTCGGTATAGACAGCCTCCCCGATCCAGAAGATATGTCCAGTCGCAGGCGCATCCATGTCCGACGCAGCTGTCGCGCTGTGTGATGACGCAGCTTCATGTTCTGTCGATGTCGCGTCGGCCGTGACGGTATCCAGCGTCACCGGGGTGGTGACGAGATCGGCGGTGGAGACATTGGCCTCCGCCGTGTCACGGGTGCCGGCGATCTCGAACTCGGTCATGCGGATGTCGGTGAAGAGGTCGAGTGCCTCGATTTCTGCGAGGATCTCGGCGGCTGCCTCGGTCGTGATCTGACAGCCATCGGTGCCGTAGACCTTATAGCCGTTGTACTTCGCGGGGTTGTGAGACGCGGTCAGCATGATACCGGCAGCGCAGTGAAGCGCACGGGTCGCGAAGCTGAGGCACGGGGTCGGCATGATGTCCTCATACATGTAGACGTCGATGCCGTTCGCCGCAAAGACGCGAGCCGCAGTTTCGGCGAAAAGATCCGACTTGATACGGCTGTCGCGGGAAACTGCGATGCGGCGGTCAGCGGCTGCGAAGTGCTTCCGCACATAGTTTGCGAGGCCCTGGGAGGCCTTCGCCACCGTGTACACATTCATGCGGTTCGTGCCGGCGCCGATCACGCCGCGGAGACCGCCCGTACCGAAGGCGAGGTCACGGTAGAACGCGTCCTGAATCTTCTCTTCCTCTCCACGGATCGCTGCGAGCTCCTGCTCGACATCCGTATCCAGTCCCTTCGCAAGCGCGCACCAGCGCGTATATTCCTTCCTGTAATCCATCGTTACTCCTTCTCTGCCGGCATATCGAACTTCGTCTTGTCGGCGACGGCGATGTCCTCGCCGAGCTGCATCTCCATGAGGGTCAGCGGGGTCTCCGAGTCTGCGCGCATCGTGTGCTTCGCGCCGCACGGAATCGAGATCACGTCGCCGGCGCATACGCTGCGAGCCTCGCCATCGACGATAGCGGTGCCACGGCCGTCCAGGACGGTCCAGATTTCGTTGCGGGCATGATGTGCGTGATAGCTCATGTGGGCACCCGGGCGCATCTCGATTTTTACGGTCATCGAGCCCTGGGAGACGTCGAGGATGCGGAAGTCGCCCCAGGATTTGCGGGCGAACATGATCTGATCCGGGAGCTGGTCCACGTATGGCTTGATGCGGGCGCTGGCTTCGAGGTTACTGACGAGGATGCCCTGCGGGCTTGCAGAGATCACCGCATGCTCGAGGCCCATCACGAGGATCGGCACGCTCAGCTCGTTCACGATGTGGACGTCCTCGCAGTGCTCGCCGAGGATGCCGTGGCCGATGACCGGCTCGGACATCTCTTCGGTCAGGGTGTTCCAGGTACCGAGGTCCTTCCACTCGCCGTGGAAGCACATCACCTGGATCTTCGCCTCATGCTCGACGACGGCATAGTCGAAGCTGATTTTGCGGAGCTCGGCATAGTGGTCGAAGAGGGTCTGATAGTCGCTTGTGTCGAGGAGGGTGCGGGCACGGTCCAGCACGTAGCCGAGCTTATAGGCGAAGACGCCGCCGTTCCAGAGGGCACCCTGCTTCAGGTACTCGCGGGCGGTCGCCTCATCCGGCTTCTCCTTGAAGGTACGGACGGTCGACACCGGGGCCTTCGCCTCCGGGATGATATAGCCGTACTTCTCGGATGGATAGGTCGGCTCGATGCCCATCAGGACGAGATTCGCCTCGCCCTTATCCGCCTGCTCAGAGAGTGCCTTCAGCGCATGGAAATAGTCATCGTTTACATACGGGTCCACCGGGCAGACCACGACGGACTCGTCCTCCGGGACGTGACACTTTTCGTGCAGGTAGGCACTCGCGAGGGCGATCGCCGGGAAGGTGTCCCTTCTCGTCGGTTCGACGGAGATGTTCACGTCGGTGCCGAGCAGGTTCAGGATGGAGGATACCTGGGTTCGGGAGGTCGCGATGGTGACACGGGCCTCCGGGTCCACGGTGCGGATCTGGCGGTAGACGCGCTCGATCATCGATTCATAGCTTCCGTCCGGGCGTTTGAAGAGCTTGATAAACTGCTTGGAGCGGATATCGTTGGAAAGTGGCCACAGACGCTTGCCGGAGCCACCGGATAGTAAAATGATATTCATAGTACGGCCTTTCTTAAAAACACGACAGTATTCTAGCATACTCGCGGGGTTTCGACTAGATGGGGACAGCGTAGGCCGGTCCTCCGGGGTGCATCCGTACAATATGCTGCAAAAAAATCAGACGTTTTGTGAATATCCTCCAGGCATTACGGAATTCTGTCTTTTGGTTCATTTCAGCTTCTCGATTTCGGGTTTCTGTCCTGTGCTTCACTTGCGTTTTTCTAAGCTCCATGCGCGGGGTGTCTAGTCTGTTCTGGGACTATAGTCCACATGACGACTATAGGCGATTCGCGCTGTCTCCTCTATACTCGGGCTATACCAAACGCGGAGGCCACATGACAGTATCTCAGCTTATCCTCCTGCAGTGTCTGACCATCGCTGCGGGCTATGATCTACGAGAGCGGCGTATCCCTCATGCGCTGATCTACACCTATTTATGTTCTGGTTATTTCCTTTCATACAGGGGCACCCTGACGCTGCCGGCGTGCTTCTTCTGCTCCAGCGGAAGGGGTGTCTCCTATCTTCTTCGCTACTTCCTCTCACTCGTCATGTTTCGTGCCCTGGCCTCACTGACCCATGCAGGTGGTGGAGACGCACGACTGATGGCACTGATCATCGCGTGGTGCGGTGTCGATGCCGGATGTCAGCTTCTGCTGCCGGGGCTCGTGTTGGCACTGATGTATCTTCTATGGATCAGAACAGATTTCGGCAGGTGGAGGCCCCGGGAGTGGCACATGCTTCCGACGCTTCCTCTGGCCCTGCCACTGCTTCTCGGTGCGATTCCGGGACTGATCTTCTCTCCCGCGTCGTACGGTTCATTTCCCTACCCCTGAACCCTGAACCGGCGAAGCGGGAGATACTCTCAGAAAGTTAGCGTTCAGCGATGGGCCCCCGGAGGGCGGCAACGGAGGATCACACTCCGAGACCAGTGAAATCCATGCCGGGCTCTCTGCCTGAGCTGTACGCTCCGAAAAATGATTTATCTGTATGAAAAGAGGCTGCTATGAATCAGATTCTCGCACTGCTGGAACAGGATCCCAGCTACTGTGAACGTTTTTTAAAGTATGCATCTTCGCGGACGGAGTGTCCGTTTACCGTCTATACCTTTCAGACCGTGACGGAGCTGCAGCGTTTCGCACACCAGAACGACATCGACCTGCTGCTGAGTGATGCGCAGTCGGCCGGGGATGCGGAGCTCGAGAAGCTCCCGGTACATACCCGGGTCGAGCTTACAGAGGAACCGATGGGTGAGAAGCAGGTGCTCGACGGAGCGCGTCCAGATGCGCCGCGCAAAATCTATAAGTATCAGTCCGGAGAGAAGATCCTGCATGAGCTCGTTTCGAGCTATCAGCTCGCGCAGAAGTCGGAGCCGAAGAATCGGCAGGGACTCGCCAGGCTGTACCTCGTGTACAGTCCGATCGGGCGATCCGGGAAGACCTGCTTCGCCGAGAGTCTCACGAAAACACTCGAAAAGGATATGCGGGCACTCTATGTCAGCCTCGAGGAGGTCTCGGCGCGGGCCGATGCATCACTGCAGAGTGGAAACGCCTCTCTCAGTGATGCGCTCTACTTCTATAAGAAGGAGCGGCTGGATGCCGAGCGGCTGCGCTCGATGATCACGCGTGTCGACGGCATGGACCTCATTCCGCCGGTCCGTTCACCGGAGGATATCGCGACGTTGCGGGATACGGAGCTTCCACAGTTTATCCAGGTCCTGCGCGCCTCGGTCGACTACGATGCCGTCGTCCTCGACACCGACAGTATCCTGAGCCGCGTGGAGGGCATCCTCCCGCAGGCCGACTGGATCTTCATGCCGGTCACCGACCAGCCTGCGCACTACCGTAAGCTGTCCGCCCTGGAGCATTATCTCTCCGGCTCTCCGCATCGCGCCGCACTCGACCGTATCGTGAAGCTCATCGTACCTCTGGAGCATACGGGATACTCCGAAGCAGAGGCCTCGGAGCGGCTGTCCGAATTTACTGCGGCGGTCATACGAAATTACCTCTACGATGCAGGGTCGCGGAGTGCCATCGGATAAAAGGGAAGGAACCGTATGAATACAATCATGGATCAGACCGAATTAAAGAAGAAACTGAAGCAGCAGCTGCTCGCCGGACTCGAGGAGCAGCGGAGCTTCAGCGATGCGGAGCTGTATGACCGCATCGACGAGCTCCTCTTCGCACATCCGGAACTCTGCCTCCGGGACAAGCTCTATCTGCGCGATGCTGTCTTCAACAGCTTCCGTCGTCTCGATGTACTTTCCG
Organism: uncultured Oribacterium sp.; assembly: GCA_934229835.1. Lineage (GTDB taxonomy): Bacteria > Bacillota > Clostridia > Lachnospirales > Lachnospiraceae > Oribacterium. Next base: position 9,246 of record CAKQED010000036.1, read on the forward strand.
AGGTACTCGATAACGCCGATGTCACGGAAATCATGATCAACTCCGAGCAGGAGATCTTCATCGAGCGCAGCGGACACATGCAGCGCTGGGACCGGAGCTTCGAGTCCCGGGCACAGCTCGAGGAGCTGATTCAGAGCATCGTAAGTCGCATCAACCGCGTGGTCAACACCAGTACACCGATCGTCGATGCCCGTCTGGAGGATGGCTCGCGTGTTCATGTCGTCCTGCCGCCGATCGCACTGAAGGGGCCGACGGTCACCATCCGAAAGTTTCCGGAGCCGATCACCCTCGAAAAGCTGATCCTCTACGACTCCCTGACACAGGAAGCCGCCGACTTTCTGATTTCGCTCGTACGGGCACGGTACAACATCTTCATTTCCGGGGGGACCAACTCCGGAAAGACCACCTTTCTCAATGCACTTAGTCAGTACATCCCGTCGGATGAACGGGTCATCACGATCGAGGACTCCGCCGAGCTCCAGATCCGAAACGTACCGAACCTCGTCTCCCTCGAAACGCGAAATGCAAACGCAGAGGGGGAAGGCGAGATCAGCATGCAGAACCTGATCAAGGCATCCCTCCGTATGTCACCGGACCGCATCATCGTCGGCGAGGTGCGAGGAAAGGAATCGCTCGACATGCTGAATGCGATGAATACAGGACACGACGGCAGCCTGTCCACCGGCCACGCGAACTCCGCCCAGGATATGCTCCGCCGTCTGCAGACCATGGTGCTGCAGGGCGCGGAGCTTCCGCTGCCGGCGATCCGCAGCATGATCGAGTCGGCGCTCGACATCATCGTTCACTTAGGACGTACCCGTGACCATAAACGACGGGTACTGGAAATATCGGAGGTGATCGGCATTGAACATGACGAAATCAAACTTAAGCCACTGTATAAATTCGATGGTCAGAAGCTTGAAAAGCTTGCGGATCTCACGTCCCGACAGAAGCTCCTCGATCGATTATAACGAGTATATCCTGACGCCCCTCGAGTATCTCCGCCTCTTCATCACGGCGCTGCTCGCGGATATGCTGGTCGCGTATACCTTTTACCAGAGCCGCCGTGTGCTGCTCGTCACGCTACCGCTCTGCCTGCTGTACCCCTTCTCCTGTCGGAAGGCGCTCTGCGAGAAGCGGCGACAGCAGCTGCTGACGGAATTCAAGGAATCCCTTGCGATCCTTTCCTCTTTCTTAAGTGCCGGCTACTCCACGGAAAATGCCTTCCGGGCCTCCATCGGTGAGCTCAAGCATCTCTTCTCCCCGGACGCGATGATCGTGCGGGAGTTCGAGCAGATCGTGCACGGCATGAGCCTACATACACCGGTCGAGGTGCTGCTCGCGGACTTCGCCTACCGCTCCGGACTCGAGGATGTCGCGAATTTCGCCGAGGTCTTCACCGTCGCGAAGAAAAACGGCGGTCAGCTCGTGAAAATCATCGCGCACACGGCCTCCGTCATCCGTGACAAGGTGCAGATTTCCGAGGAGATCCTCACGATGAACGCCGCCAAGCGCTATGAGCAGCGGGTCATGAACCTCGTCCCGTTTCTCATCATCCTGTATATGAACTTCAGCTCACCGGAGTTTTTCCGGACCCTGTACACGACGGTGCTCGGGCGCATCACCATGACGCTCTGTCTCCTGCTGTATGTCCTCTCCGTCTGGCTCGCCGGACGCATCATGGATATCGAGGTGTAGCTATGAGGACACGACATTCTCTGCGCCGCACGCTGGAGAAGACGCTGCGGCCGTATCTTCAGAAGCTTCGGCAGCAGGCACAGGCGACCCCCGCCGGGATTCGAAAGCAGATGCTGCTCTGCATCAGTGCCTCTCTGCTCCTGACGATCCTGGTATTTTTTCTGGGACTTCAGGACGGCGTACTGAAGGAGGGCTTCCGTCTTCCGCGAAGCGGCTATGGCGGGTCGAAGCAGTATATCACCCTGGAGGTCTCCGGGCTCACGGAGGATACATCGGTTCCGCTCGATATCACGGTCAGTCCGAAGCGCTACACCGAGGAGGAGGCCAATGCTGTCTTCCGTGAGATTTATGACCAGCTCGAGGAGCTCGTGGTCGCGGAGGGTGAAAGCTTCGCAAATCTCCAGCACGATCTCCGCCTTATGACGAAGCTCCCGAAGTACGGCGTGCAGCTCTCCTGGGACTTCTACCCGGAGCTCGATCCGGCTCTCGCCTCCGGTTCCGTGCCGCAGGATACGGACGCTGCGGCAGAGACAGCGGGCGAAGGCGAGATGCCGCTGGGCGACGATGCGCCGGCAGAAGCATTGGCCGAAGGCGAGGTATCGATGGACGAAGATGCGTCGGCAGAGACATTGGCCGAAGGCGAGGCAGCGATCGAAGATGCGGACACCACGGCGATCGCCATGGCCGAGCAGCGGGAAGCCGCGCGGGCCTACTACCGGAAGTACCGTCACCTGATGGACAGCGACGGCACGCTGCATAACGAAACGTTGCCACCTGGCACCGTGGTGACCGGCTATCTGTCCCTCATCATGAGTACGGATATCGTGCCGACGAGTACCGACGGAGAGACGAAGTATCTGAAAACGCAGTATCACTCGGCACCGTACCGGATCTATGTCGGTATCGTCCCACGGGCGCTGTCCCGCTATGAGTCCCTGCTGCTTCAGCTGCAGCAGGCCATCACCACGGAGGACGAGGGCAGTCTCGGCGAGAATATGCTCTCCCTGCCGACGGAAATCGACGGACAGCGCATCTACTACAGTGAGCACGAGGACCGGAGCTATCTTCTGCTTCCGCTGCTCGGCGTCATCGCCGCCATGGCCATCTATATGCGCCAGGGGCAGGCACGCCGGACGGAAAAGAAGCAGCGGGAGGCGCTCCTGATGCTGGACTATTCCGAGCTGGTATCGAAGCTCATGGTCTACATCGGTGCCGGTCTCACGGTCCGCAATGCCCTGGAAACCATCTCACAGCACTTCGATGCGCTCATCGCACGCGGCATCAAGGAGGACCGGCCACTCTATCAGGAGCTCCGCACGATGGTCATCCAGTTTCGGCGCAACATGCCGGAATCGGAAATCTATCTTTCATTCGGACGGCGGGTGAATCTGAAGCCGTATACGAAGCTCGTCAGTCTGATCGAGCAGAACCGGATGAACGGCGCACGGAATCTCCGCGCCATGCTGGAGCTCGAGATGGAGGACGCCTTCGAGCAGCGGAAAACGACCGCCCGGCGCCTCGGCGAGGAGGCCGGCACGAAGCTGCTGCTCCCGCTGTTTATCATGCTCGGCATCGTGATGATCATCGTCATCGTGCCGGCCATGAGTGCCCTCGGGTGAGGGCCTTCCGCTAAACGCTCAGATTTTATCACATGTACACTATGAATCTGCGTGGCATCCTGCCCCGGCATATGTCAGGAGGATACTACGCCCCACACGAGGCGAGGCCTCAGGAGGAAAAAACATGACAACAAGCTTCACTATGTTCCCAACTGCTTCTGGTATACTGCCGCACACGATGCTGGATACCGTCTTCGGTGTACTGCACCGACTGTATGATCAGTTCCTGTTTGCATGGATGCTGTTCATCACGGCCTGCCGGAAGCGCCTGCGCGCACTGCTCCAGGATGATTCCGGCATCGGTACCATCGAGCTCGTCCTGATCCTCGTCGTGCTGATCGCGCTCGTCCTGATCTTTAAGGATCGTATCAAAGCGCTTCTCAATGACATCTTCGATCAGATCGAGAGCTCCGCGAGCAGCGTGTACTGATGAAGCAGCGCATGACACGAGGTCCTGCACACACAGACGCAGAACGTCGCCGCACAGCGACGGCGGAGCTCGCAGCTCAGCGCACGCAGGGCTCGGTCACCGTGTTTCTCGCACTTAGCTTCGCGATGATCGCTGCGCTGCTGCTCACCATCGTGGAGTCCTGCCGCACCGTCTCGGAGCGCCTGTTCTGGCAGACGGTGGTGGACAGCTCCATGGAGTCGCTCTTCTCACAGTTTCATCGCCCGCTCTGGGAAAACTACCGGATCTTCGGACTGCAGTACCGGACGGACGAGGATCTCTCGGAAGAGTTCTACGACTTCATGAAGCCCTACCTCAGCGCCCGGGACCTCTTTCCGGGCAGCATCCGGGAGGACAGTGTCTCCTTCCTGGAGCATATGCATGTCACCGAAGGAATCAGCTTCGAAGAGGAGGTGCTGGAGTATATGAAATACGGACTTCTGGATTCGCTGATCAGTTTCGCGGGCAGTGACTTTCAGGAGCAGGAGGTCGTGGAGGAGCTGGAAAAGGTGTTCCGCCGTGCAGATGAGTCGAAGGAAATCCGGGAACTGCAGCGGAGCTATCAGCTCGACACGAAGGACCTGAAGGCCGTCGAGGATGCCATCGCTCAGGTGGATGCCGCCACGCGCAGTGCGGAAGCCGCCCACCAGGAGGCCTGGAACGCACTCCGACGGGAGGATCCGTACGACTTCTACTCTGCAAAATACTCCTTCACCCGCGCACTCACTGAGCTTCAGCATGCCGTCAGCCGTTATACGAAGGCAGCCGACCAGCTCGCGGAAAAGGTCGCTGCACTTCGCGCGGACTTTGACACCCGCGCTGCTTTGCTCTCCGAGGAGGGACGACAGGCGATCGAGGCGGAAATCTCCGAATATGAGAACTATGTTTCCAGAAGCGGCGACGTCCGTGCAGAGATCGAAGCGATGCCGGCGAAGGCCGCTGCCCTCATCGCCGAAGCCGATCGCGTCGAGCAGGACGTCGATGACTTCGAGGAGTGGCTGGCGGATGCCATCTCGGATGCATGGGATGACGACGAGGAGGACGAGCCGGACTTTTCCTATGAGATACGGCGCTTCTACCGCACTGCCGCCGCGGACTGGCACAGCTTTTCACTGATTCACTATGGTGGCGAGCTGTCGAGGATCAATGCAAAAAACAAGGCCCTGCTCGATCAGATCAGTGATCTGCTGCAGGGAAATCTGCTCTCGCTGGTGCTGCCGGACGGTGCTGCTCTTCCGTCGAACACGGCCATTCATGACCGCTCACCGGCATTCCCGGCGGATTCCACGGCCCATCCGGTGGAGGTCGCCATCCTCGGAGAGTATGCACTGAAGTTCTTTCACTACTACCATCCAGGCGAAACGCCGAAGGAGCAGCTGCCACCGAGTGGTGCGCAGGCGCTCGAGCTCGAGTATCTGCTCGGTGGCGAAAGCAGCGACTACGAGAATCTCTCGGAATATGTCACGAAGCTCGTTGCACTCCGGGAAGGTATGAATCTGATCTATCTCTACTCGAGTCCGGAAAAGCGGAACGAAGCCCGGCTCTTCGTCACGTCCTTTCTCGTCGCTACGGGAAACCCGGCGCTGATTTCCGTCTTCACCTTTTTCGTCCTCGGCATCTGGGCACTGGTTCAGGCGATTCAGGATGTAAAGACCCTGCTGTCTGCCGGACGTGTGCCACTCTTTCATGATAACAGCAGCTGGTCCGTCGATATCTCCGGACTTCTCCGTTTCGGTGAACATCCTTCCGCAGATGCCGATGTACGAAAAAACGGCCTCTCCTACCGGGACTACCTCCGGGCGTTTCTGCTCGGCGAGGGACTTCTCCGGCAGGCAGAGCTCAACCAACGGATGCTGAGCCGGATCGAGAGAACCATCCGGCAGATCGGAAAGGATCCGGAAACAGGCTTCGCCCTCGACGAGTGTCTCTATGCGCTCGAGGCCACCGTTCGCCCGGACACGCGGCACGTCATGTACAGCACCGGTATCCTGCAGATGATCGCCGATACGGTACCGGCCATCGACTACTCGATGGAAATCAGCAGCTACTACAAGTATCGGAATGATACGCAGTAAGCGGCCTGCTGCGACATCGTGCGGCTGAAAGCCTACGGTATGCGCCGTACACCTGCACCCGAAACATTGACCGCTGACAAACCTGCGGATGATTCCGCTGCACTGCAGCGAATCACATAAACTCATCTGAGGAAACGCATGAAACAGGAACGAAGTACCCTGCCCCGGCACAAGTCACACTCCAGGTACCATCACCGGGCATCAGAATACAAGAAAAAACTGAATACACTTCTTCTGACGCCATGCCGCTCCTCCCTCACCGTGGAGGCTGCGCTCGCCCTGACCCTCGTGATCCTCGCGAGCGTCGTCCTCATGGTGCCCATGCTGATCCTGAACCATCAGCGAAACGCCGCCCTCGAGATGCATGAGAATGCACGCCAGATGGCGAAGCAGAAATATGTCGAGTACTACCGTGCGAAGGACGGCAGTCTCACCCTCGATCAGGACCTCCTGAACAGTGGGGAGACGGTGCTCACTGCCCTCGGCCTCGGGCATCAGATCAGCCAGCCCGGTATGCAGAACATCGACCTTCTCTCCGATTCCGAAATCACGAAGGAAACGGTTCGTTATATCGCAAACTATGATGCGGTTCTGCCGTTTTCCGTGCTCGGACTCGACCATCTGTCGCAGCAGGTCGTCGTCAGCCGCCGTGCATGGATCGGCGCAAAGGGCAATCGCTGGATGGAAAATAACGGTGGGGAAACGGAAGACGATCCCTTCGTCTATGTCAGTACCCGCGATACCGATGTCTACCATACCACACGGGCCTGCTCTTATCTCACCCATGACATCCTGGAAGCCCGCGGTGAAGACATGCGAACGCTTCGGAACAAATTCGGCGGAAAGTACAGTCCCTGTGCCACCTGCCGCCCGAACCTGTCCATGCCGACCGTCTACTATACACTGGCGGCACGCAGCTACCATACGACGCCGAGCTGTCGCACCATCTCCAGCAACGTGCAGGAGATGAAAAAATCCGAAGCCGAGTCCTATGGAAAGCACGGCTGTGTGCGCTGCGGATAAAGAATTCTCGATGTATAAATGAGGAATTCGCTTCCGCTGGCACCCTCGTCACCCACACTGTTTTTTATGATTGATTACGTAATATATAGCGAAAACAACACTTAGGAGAAAAACGTGATGTACTGTTCGACCTGTCTCTTTTTCATATATGCACTGCTCTGCATCGCATACGATCTCCGGAGCCACAGCGTGCCCCTGATGGTGCACCTTCTGTTCGTACTCCCCGGACTGATCGTATTCGGAAGTCAGCTCCACGGAGCACTTCAGGCATGTGCGCTCACAGCTCATCAGGTGATCTCTGATACTCCAGCGGAGGCTTCGTCCGCTGCACTTCCACTCTGGCATTCGATCCGAACCGTACTGCTTCCGCTGCTGCCAGGGCTCCTGGCCCTGCTGATCAGCAGGCTCTCACGAGAAGCCCTGGGCCTCGGTGACGGACTCTTTCTGCTGATCGCCGGCCTCTATCTCCAGATGCGCTCGATGCTTCTGCTCCTTCTGTCCGGTATTCTGGTTGGCTTTCTCGTGAGCGCGGTCCTGCTCATCCATGGTCATATCCACGGCCGGAGCATGCGAAAAGTGTGCTTCCCGTGGATTCCCTGTACACTGCCGGCGCTCTGCGCGATCGCTTTCTCACAGTTCCCGCTGCTCTGATCCCGTTTCCCCTGCAGCGCCTCTCGCTGCTTCCGACTGGAAACTTACTTTATCCATCCGATGACACATCGCATCCTGTCTATCCCTGGATGCCCTGCATCATCTACTGAACACGTTTTTACATTCAGGAGTTCCCATGTATACCATCGAAGCCGCCTATATCTTTTCCATCATCCTGCTGGTCATCGGAAGTCTCGTCACCAGCGCCATCAAACTGCAGTCAAAAATCAATGGCTTCACACGTTCTGCGCTCGAAACAGAGGTCAACAGCCATCTTCCGGATGGCGCGAAGGATTTCCAGCCGGAGGATTTCATCCGCATGGTCACCCTTTTTGAACAGGACATCGATCCAGCCGAAGGAGAACAACATGAATAAACCGATTCTAGAGCGTATGTCCTACGAGCATAATCTCCGTCACAGTTACATGCATATCAGCGCACAGTCCGTGGAGCCGCAGTCCTATGAGCTGAAGCTGCTACGCGAAACGAGCATCCCGGATACGCTGCCCCTCTCGATCCGCCCGGATGCGGAGGATCCGGCTCAGGCGACCCTTGAATATGAGGTCTCCGGTCTGGAATCCATGGCAAGCTACTACGCGAGTCGAAAGCTCCGCTACCTGGCCCTCGCACGACTCATGGAAAACATCCATGGCCTGCTCGGGCATCTCGAGGAGTATTTCCTCCCGGAGGATATGGTGCTCCTGGATCCATCCGCGATCTTCTACAATCCAGAAAAGGAAAGCTGGATCTTCACCCTCGTGCCCGGCTACAGCAGTTCCTTTCATGAAGCATTGAAGGCACTCATCGCCTGGCTTCTGAAGCGGATCGACTACAACGAGGATCGTGTCGTCGTCCTGGCGTATACGCTCTACAACGAATCTCTCAAGGAATTTCTCGTGATGGAGAATCTTCTTCGCATCTGCCGACAGAACATCGAGCGTGAACGCATGCTTCAGCTGGAACGCAGCGGCGGCCGTGCAGCCACAGCGGCTGCATCTTCCTTCGGTATGGACAGCCGCGGCTCTGTGCAGGCTCCTGCTTCCGGTTTATTCGCTGCAGACGAGCGCACAGCTGGCTCTGCACCACGTCCACGCATGATTTCCACCGATGGCATCTTCCGTCCGATCGACGCCGGCCTTTCGGAGACGACCGAAGGCAGTGAGCCGCAAGCGGTGATGTCCGCGCAGCCATCTGCTGCAGTACCTGACAACATCCGCTTCCCATCCGATTATGGTGAAGACGAGTACAGTAAGACGGTCAGAAAGCTGCAGGAGCACACGCCAGGCGACGCCCCTGCATACGAGCATGACGCATCTCTCTGCACAAATTATGCAGGCTTCGATGATCCTGCGTTCGACGGTGTCAGCGTATCCTCACTGGTTCCGACTCCGGAAGTAAAACGGAGTTTTCCACTTTTTCGTCGCCGGAAAGACGGGAAATCAGAGAAAGCAGAACGACGAACGAAAAAAAGTGTGGAGAAATCCACACTGAAGGAAGCACTGTCCACCGAACAGAGTCATAGCGCCTTTAAGGCGAAGACCCTTCTCTCTGTCGCACTCATGATTCTCATTCCGTTCCTGATCTGGTTCCTGAAGGGCGGGGTCGTCCTCCGTCGCATGCTCCCACTGGTACTGGCACTCGAAGCCGGCATCCTCGTCGTCATTGCCCTCGATTACCTGATGGCGAAGCTGCCGGATGATTGACGAAAACAACATGCATCCTCTATTGGCAATACGTGCATTACGTAGTACTCTATAAGGAGATACACTATGCCAGAGGAGTATTTATGAACTACATTTATCCAGCTGTTTTTTATCCTGAAGAGGATGGTCGTTATTCTGTCATTTTTCCAGATTTAAATGATCTCGCAACGTATGGTGATACCCTGGCTGATGCTTTTGCGATGGCGCAGGAAGCGTGCGGTCAGTATCTTTTCACCTCATTACGAGACGGTGAGCACCTTCCTTCACCGTCCTCACTCGGTGACGTTCAAAAAGAAGATGCTCATGCGCTCGTCAATATGGTGTGTGTAAATCTCGATACATATGCACGCGCTTACGATGATAAGGCTGTCAAAAAGACCCTGAGCATCCCGGGATGGCTGAATACCGCATGCGAAAACCTGGGAATCAATTTCTCGAAAGTTCTGAAGGATGCGCTGATTGCGAAGCTGCAGGTACAGTAGTAGCGCAGAGGCGAGGTATTCATGAGTGCGTTGAAGCCGAGCACCGGCATGCGATCGCGTCATCATCACACTCGATGACCGATCAGCGAATCTGTCGGATGATCGAAAGGCAACTATGCCAGCTGGTTTTTCAGCTGGTGCATATATCGTTCGAAGACCATGTACGTAATTATCGCCGTCAGCGGATTCGATACGGCTTCGGCTGCATAGATTCCCCATACACCGATAAAATGCGGGAGCACCAGGGCGAGTGGAACCAGGAACAGCAGCTTTCGCATGATCCCAAACAAAAAGGAGTAGCGCGTATTTCCCATCGCCACGAAGGCATTCTGATTGATCATCTGCATCCCGATCACAAAAAAGGTCGAGAACATGATGCGCATGGAAAGCTTCGTCAGCGCAGTCAGCTCCGGGTTTCGTGTAAACAGCATGCATACCAGTTCCGGCCAGAACATAAGAATCGCCCATGTCAAGGTTGCACAGCTCATGCTCAGTATTCTGGCATAGCGGATGGTCTCCCGCAGCCGCGGATAGTTTTTCGCCCCTAGATTATAGCTCAGCAGCGGCTGTGCTCCGGTGACAATCCCGATGAGTGGCATGAACAGTACCTGACTGATACTGCTCAGAATCGCCATAGACGCGAGATGCAGATTTGCCTCCGCTCCGCCATAGATGATCAGGAGACGATTTAAAAGGATCACCACGACAGACTCATTCACCCGAAAGGTACATGGCGAAATGCCCAGTGCACAGGTCGTGCAGAGTATCTCTTTATCCGGTCGCATATCCTCTGCGCAGAGGCGGATGCTCGAGCGAGGCGATGACAGGAAATGGAGAATCCATACGCAGGACACAAACTGCGCCGTGACCGTCGCGATGGCCGCGCCCCGGACGCCCATGTGCAGTACATAAATCAGTATCGGGTCCAGCACGATATTGATGATCGCCCCGATCACCACCGACATCGTCCCGATAAAGGTATATCCCTGGGTATTGATAAAGGGATTTAAGCCGAGCGAAAGTTCCACAAATACGGTGCCTAGCAGATAGATGGTCAGATACTGCGATGCATAAGGCAGGGTGCTGTGATCTGCACCGAACAGAATCAGCAGAGGTTTTAAAAAGATGAGGCATCCTGCTGTCATGATCACTGAAATCGTAAGCAGCATCGTCAGTGCATTGCAGAGATACTTCTGCGCACGTCCGACCTCTCCCTTTCCCAGCGCGATGGACGCCAGCGGTGCACCACCCATACCTGGGAGGCAGCTTAACGCGGCCACCAGCATCGTGATGGGATAGGTCAGCCCGATGGCGCTTAACGCGAGCGTTCCATCGCCCGGCATATGTCCGATATACATTCGGTCTACGATGCTGTACAGCGCATTTACAAGCTGTGCAGCCGTGGCCGGAATCGTAAGCCGGATGAGGAGTGGTAGGATTTTCGCAGCTGCCAGTTCCTCATTCATCTGTTTCTTTTTTGCATTTATAAGGTCCACGGCTTAACCCAAGGAAGGTCTGAATCCTCCACACTGTCCTTTCCGCCATCAACATGGAATACGGTTCCGCTGACATAACTGAAGCGGTCGCTGGCCATGCAGACGATCACATCACCCACTTCCTCCGGTTTTCCTGCACGTCGAAGTGGAATTCTGGACATCGTATACTCCGTCTGTTCGTAAATCGCCTTTGCCGATAGTACGGTATCGATGATGCCCGGTGCCACCGCATTCACACGAATACCATATGGCGCAAGCTCAGAGGCCGCTCCGGTGGTCAGGACGTTCACTGCCGCCTTTACGGCACCATAGGTCACACGATAGTCTACCGGCACCTTCGAGGAAATCGACGAAATACTGATGATCACGCCGCTCTTCTGTGGAACCATATAGCGGGCAGCCGCTTTGATGCCGAAAAAGACAGAGCTCAGATTCAGATCCACGATATAGCGGAAGGTCTCCTCCGGTAGTGTCGCGAGCGGACCATGCTTGTTTCCACCTGCACAGTTAACCCATATATCGATCCGTCCGAACTTCTTTACGACACGCGCTGCAAAGGCATCCACTTCTTCTGCGACCATCGCATTTACCCGCTCACACAGGATATCTCTATAGCCCGCCGTTTCCGCCTGCTGCCGGAACCCCTCTACCTTTTTCTCCGAGCTGCTGCAGATCGCCAGCTGACAGCCCTCCTCCAGAAAACGCATCGCCGCCGCTGCTCCGATGCCAGTGGTACCACCGAAAATCACCGCTACTTTTCCTTTTAATCCGAGATCCATACGAACCTTCCTTTCCTTCTTAAGATGGAGAATCAAAACCACCAGCTTAGCTGGTGGTTTGTCCACCGCCTATAAGGCGGCCGTTACCAGCCTGGCCCTAAAAGG
>CAKQED010000037.1:0-20904 GCA_934229835.1 uncultured Oribacterium sp.
GCTTCCGGGAGGTGGACGATGACGCCGGGGCTCGCCGTACTGTTCCTGCTGTTGCATCTGCTGATCTGCGTGGGCTTTTATTTTCTGCTTCGGTTTCGTATTCTGGAAGCGGATGTTATGCTGCTCCCGATCTGTGTGTTCGTGCCGGTATTCGGTCCGGTACTGATCCTGCTTGTGTCCTGGGCCAATGTCAACGGCCTTACAGGATCGAAGAACAGGAACCTGGAGGCGATGCGCAAGGATCTTGTAAGTGAGAAGAGTACGCCGGATATCGATCAGGAATCAGGAGAGGCGTTGCCGCTGGAGGATGCGCTCATCCTGAATGACGCCGGTGTTCGTCGAAACGCGATGCTGGAGATTCTCCTGCATGGCGCTTCCGATATGAGCTATGTGCTGCATCAGGCGAAGGATAATGCGGATGTGGAGGTCGTTCATTACGCGACGACGGCACTTTCAGAGCTTCTGAAGAACTATGACCTGCGCCTTCAGAAGCTGAGTAAAGCACATGAGGAGCATCCGGAGGATGCCGAGGTGCTGGCGGACTATATCAATACCCTGGATGAGTACCTACGAAATGCACTGGCCGAAGGTGAAAATCTCCGGATCCAGCGTACGCGTTACGTGACACTGCTCAAGGAACGCATACAGAAGGAAATGCGCATCGAAGATGTACGGGCACTCATTCGGAGCCTGATGTACTCGAAGAACTATGACCAGGCAGAGCAATGGCTCGTACAGATGGAGACACGCTGGCCGGAACGGGAGGAAACGATGATGCTCCGCCTACGCTACTACTATGAGCTTCATATGGGCGCAGCATTCACCGCGTATATCGAAAAGCTGAAGACGAGCGGATGTTACCTTTCCGGTCGGCTTCGTCGCGTGATTCAGTTCTGGGAGGAGACCTGATGAAAAAGAACGGGAATACATATCGATTTCATGCCGTCTTTCGCGTGTTTATCGGCTTTTTCGCGATCTTCTGTCTGCTTCTCATGGAACGAAGGGGCATCACATATGAGGGCACCGAGCGTGGGACGAAACTGCTTTCGGCGGAACAGACGCTCGTAAACAAGCCACTCAGTGAAACGGCCGAGTGTCTTCTACTTGTCAACAGCCAGAACATGAACAGTATGTCTGCACGCGCAGAGTATGAGCAGATGCTTACGGATATGCGGATCGGCTATCAGGTGCAGGATGTGCGGTCGCAGGAGACGATCCTCGATTTCGATGAGTTCCGGACCGTGGTGCTTCTTTTACCGGATGTGACACCGCTCGGGAATCAGCTTCTCTCGCTTTGCGACTGGGTACAGTCTGGTGGCCGTGTTCTGTTCGGCATGCCGGTAGAGAAAACGCATGCGTTTTCTGCGATTCAGAATCATCTCGGCATCCTCGATTCCGGCTATGATTTTAAACTGGTGTCGGATTTTCGGGCGCTGGATACGTTTATGCTGGGTGCCGACCGGATCTATACCTTCGATGATCCCTACGAAGCTGCCATGAATGTCAGTCTGGATGATCAGTGTATGATCTATGCCAGCACGGCTGATGCGCGGGTGCCGCTGATCTGGTCCCGTGCGTACGGTGAAGGTCGTTTCGTCTTCTGTAACCTGGACTACTGTGAGAAGAGCACACGTGGCATCTTTGCGGCTGCCTACAGTCTTCTCGAGGATGTCTGCATCTATCCGGTGATCAATGCTTCCACCTTTTACCTCGATGACTGGCCGTCACCGGTCCCGATGGGCGATGGTCAGTATGTAAAACGCGATTATCAGATGGATATCCCGGAATTTTATTCCCAGGTCTGGTGGCCGGATGTCGCGGAGCTCGGCCGGAAGTACAGTATCCCGTTCACAGGTCTCATCATCGAGAATTATGATGATGACACGGATGGAGAGGTGGAGCGAAACACGGTCATTTCCGATTACAGCTATTATGGAAACATGCTGCTCGATGAGGGCGGCGAGCTCGGGTATCATGGCTACAACCACCAGCCACTGTGCGGACCGGATTTTCAGTATTCGGTCGACCTCGGCTATCACAACTGGACATCCACCGACGCCATGGCGAAGGCGATGACGGAAGTGAAGGATTTCTCCGAGGGACTGTTTCCGAATACGAAGCTGCAGGTATATGTGCCGCCATCGAATGTTTTATCGCCGGAAGGACGGGCTCTGATCGGACAGCAATTTCGAAATATCCGGGCAATCGCAAGCAGCTATCTGCCGGGCGAAAGCGGCTATGCGCAGGAGTTTGAGGTGGCAGAGGATGGTGTCGTCGAAACCCCGCGTATCATTTCGTCCTGTATCCTGGATGAGTACATGCGTCTCTCTGCTTTTTCAGAGCTCAATATGCACCTCGTGAATTCTCACTTCATGCATCCGGATGATCTTCTCGATGAGGACCGTGGCGCAGCACTGGGCTGGGCGACTCTGAAGGGGCGTCTTATGGAATACATCGAGTGGCTGAACCGGGCGGCACCACCGATCCGCCATGTGACCGGCAGCGGGATGGCGGAAGCGGTGCAGCGCTTCAGCGGTGTTTCGGTCGAACGGACCGTGACGGACGACAGCATTGGCCTGAGCCTCGGCGGGGTGACGGACGATGATTATTTCCTGGTACGTGTCAACGAGGGCAGGATCACGGAGCTGGAGGGCGGTACGCTCGAGCATCTCACGGGAAACCTGTACCTCCTGCATACGACGGGAAGCGAAGTAACGATGCAGCGTGAGCAATAACAGGAGAAACTATGCGCATTTGTCTTATTCTGGAGGGAAGCTACCCCTATACACATGGCGGTGTCTCCAGCTGGATGCACAATTATATACAGCAGATGCCGGAAACAGAATTTGTGCTCTGGGTCATCGGCGCCTATCATAAGGATCAGGGAAAATTCTTTGTGCAGCCGCCGGAAAATGTGGTTGAGATCCATGAGGTATTTCTGGACGATGCGCTGAAGGTGCGCATCGAGCAGGATCATCGTTATCATTTTAAGGAAGAGGAGATAGCGGCGCTGCAGGCACTGATGGACTGCGCACATCCGGACTGGCATGTGCTGTGTGAGCTTTATCAGACGAAGCAGGTGAAGCCGGGGGCCTTTCTCATGAGCGAAGCCTTTCTCGATATTCTGACGAAGCTGTGTACGGAGCAGTATCCGTATGCCGCCTTTTCAGATACCTTTCATACGATCCGCTCCATGCTGCTGCCCGTACTGTATCTGCTGTCCCAGCCGATCCCGGACGCGGATATGTATCATACGATCTGCACCGGGTATGGCGGGCTGCTGGCGACGATGGCGAGCATCATAAAGAAGAAACCGATGATGCTCACGGAGCACGGTATTTACAGCCGTGAGCGTGAAGAAGAAATCATCCGTGCGAGCTGGGTCCTTCCGACCTTCAAGCGTCAGTGGATAAAGTTTTTCTATATGCTTTCCGACGCGGTCTATCAGCAGGCGACGGTGATCACCTCGCTGTTTCAGCGCGCGAAGGATACGCAGATCGAACTGGGGGCGGCACCGGAGAAGTGCCATGTGATCGGAAATGGCATAAATTATGCACGTTTTTCCGGAATCCCCATGAAAAGGGAAAATGGTACGATCGACATCGCGGCGGTCATCCGTATCGCGGCGATCAAGGATGTCAAAACCCTGATCTATGCGTATAAGGAGCTGACGATGCGGGTGCCGAATACGCGGCTGCACATCCTGGGCGGCGTCGATGACGAGGAGTACGCTGCGGAGTGTCATGCCCTCGTGCATGAGCTTCGACTCGAAACGCTCAGCTTCGTCGGTCAGGTGGATGTCGTGAAGTACATGGAGCAGATCGATTTCACGGTCCTGACCTCCATTTCAGAGGGCCAGCCACTGTCGGTGCTCGAATCCTTCGCGGCCGGGCGGCCGGCGGTCACGACCGATGTCGGCTGCTGCCGCGAGCTTATCCGTGGCGGAGCGTATGATCCCTATGGTCCGGCCGGCTACTGTGTGCCGCCGATGAACCGGCAGGCCCTCGCGGATGCGCTGGAGTGGATGTGTCGTGATGATGAAAAACGCCTGGAGATGGGGCGGGCCGGGCAGCAGCGCGCAGAACACTATTTCCGACAGGAAAGCATGATGAAAAAATACCGTGAGATGTATGATGAGGTAAACGAAAAGTGGCAGGAATCGGTTTCGAATTAAAGAAATTATTTAAGCAGCAGGGGATTCTGAAGCTGATGCGGGCCTATGGCTATACCGGACTGGTGACGGCCGGGCCGATGCTGCTGGGCGTATGTTTTCTCATGGGCATCGGCTTTATCGGACAGTATTTCGGCCTCGATGCACATCAGCGGGAGCTGCTGAATGCGATGATCACCTATGCACTGCTCGGTTCGCTCGTATTGACCGGTTATGTTTCATTGACGCTCTCCCGCTATATTTCCGATATGCTCTATACAAATAATGAACGACGGGTTATGCCTTCTCTGAAAGGCGTGCTGGCACTGCTGCTGCCACTGGGGGCAGTGCTGTATGGCACCTTCCTCTGTGTGGCGGGGATCAGCATTGGAGAGATCATCCTGAACTTTCTGTTTTTTATGGAGCTTGTGGTGGTCTGGACAGAGATGCATTATATGACCGCCATCAAGGATTATAAGGGGATACTGCTCAGCTATCTGCTGGCCATCGGACTCAGCTTTCTGGCAGCCGCCATCGGCTGCTACCTGTTTGGTGTGCAGCTGGAAGTGCTGCTGCTGAGTGTGATTCTCGGCTATGGTGTGATGATGATCCTGAATTATCTCCTGCTGAATGCCTTTTTTCCGCAGGGAAGCGGGTATTACTTCGATTTTCTGGACTGGATGGAGCAGTACCGCTGGCTGAGTGCAAACGGCTTCATGCTGAACATCGGACTTTTTTCACATCTCGTGATCGCCTGGTGCCGACCGGATATCGGAGAACAGATCCAGGGGCTGTTTTACGGGGCACCGCAGCATGATGTTGCCGCGCTCTATGCATTTATGACGATTCTGGTGACGACCATCAACTTCGTCGCTTCGGTGGAAGTGAATTTTTATCCGAAATACCGCGCCTACTATGATCTTTTTAACGGTCGGGGCTCGATCACGGAGATTCAGCTGGCGGAGCAGGAGATGATGTATGTCATGGAGCGGGAGCTTGCCTACACGGCGAAGCGTCAGCTGTATACGACGGCCATTGCGATCTCCCTCGGCACCCTGATCCTGCATGCGCTGCCACTCGGTTTTGACGCCCTCATGGATGGCTATTTCCGCATTCTCTGTGTCGGCTATGGACTCTATGCCGTGGGCAATGTGCTGATGCTCATGCTTTTGTATTTTACAGATTATAAGGGGGCCGGAATCGCCAGTATCAGCTATGCTCTGGTGACGACCATCGGCTCCCTCCTTGCGCTTCGACTGCCGAGCCGTTACGTAGGCTTTGCCTTTGCCATCGGCGGTATGGTCTATTTCTGTGTATCCTGGGTTCGGCTCAATGCCTACACCAGGCGTCTTCCGTATTATATTCTGAGTACGCAGCCCTTTGTGGCAGAGCGGAAGTACGGATTTTTCACCTGGCTTCATGAACGACTGGAGGTATTATGCGAGATTTCTTAAAAGGGAAAAATGTTGGGTCGATGCTGCTGATCATCGTTCTGCTGCTGGCACTGTCGGTGGGTGGTGCCGTCTATAACGCTGCTCTTTCTGGGCAGCATGTACACGAAGAGGCATCGGCGACGAAAAAAGCGGCAGAGACAACGCACAAAAAAACCGGGGAGGATGTCGCCGCTTCGACGGCAGCGAGCAGCGGGCAGACGACGGATACAGCGGCCGGGGATGTCTCTGTCGAAACGGCCGCCGCGATTCCGCATCTCGAAGATAAAAAGACGCTGTATGAAAACGATGTGGAGGACTCGGTGGTCACGATGTACCTGACGGTGCGTCGGGGTAATGCCGGCGACAACACGGATCACAGCTGGGCAGACATCAACAGCTACTCGGCATATGACTATGAGGCGATGGGGGTCGACCGCTACCAGGTAGAGGGACTGCTACAGGTCGGGGATGAAAACGGCCCGGTCGCCGGTGAACTCGGCTTCGGAGAAAGTGCGCCGAATGCGACCGTTCAGATTCGCGGACAGACCTCAAGTAAGAATCCACAGAAGAATTATAAGATTCGCCTGAAGGATGAGCATGGAAGCTGGCATGGACAGCAGACGATTGCGCTGAATAAGCATATGACGGATGGCCTTCGCTATCGAAATAAGATGGCCTTCGATCTTCTGAAGGAGATCCCGCAGCTCATGTCGCTGCGCACCCAGTTCGTTCATCTCTATGTGAAGGACCAGACGGACGACCCAGCCAATGAGACCTTCCAGGATTACGGGCTCTATACGCAGGTGGAGCAGCTCAATAAAACGGCTTTACGTGCCCACGGGCTCGATCGCTATGGACAGCTGTATAAGGTAAATTCTTTCGAATTCTATCGATATGAAGAGACGATCCGGCTGGAGAGCGATCCGGAGTTCGACCAGAAGGCCTTTGAAAGCATGCTGGAAATCAAGGGGGATCATGATCACAGCAAACTGATCCGTATGCTGGAAGAGATCAATGATTATTCCGTGAAATCAGACCAACTGATTTCAGACTGGCTCGATGAGGAGAACATCGCCTACTGGATGGCCTTCCAGATCCTGACGGGAAACACGGATACGCAGAACCGGAATTTCTATATCTACAGTCCGAAAAACGTTGATCGCTTTTATATACTCCCATGGGATTTTGACGGCATGCTATTTTATGACCAGTATGCGCTGAGCGGACGCAGCGAAAACAGTAGCTGGGAACGTGGCATCTCCAACTACTGGGGCAATATCCTGTTCCGGCGCTGTCTGCAGTCGACGCATTTTCGAAGTGTGCTGGATGAAGCCATCGAGGATCTGCGTACGCATGTGCTGACGAAGGAGCATATGACGAGCATGGCCGAGCGCTATGCGGCGGTCGTAAAAAAATATGTTTATCAGCAGCCGGATACCATGAACGCACCGCTCACGGAGGCACAGTATGATACGCTGACGGAAAATATCTACCGAAACGTCGAAGAGGCGTACCAGTCGTACCGGGCATCTCTCGATAAACCGATGCCGTTCTATATCGGTGTACCGGAGCCGGATGGGCAGGGAAAGCTCCGGATCGTATGGGATCCATCCTATGACTTCCGGGAGGGTGCTCTCCTGTATCACGCGAGCGTCACCCGAAACAGTGATGGTACAGAAGAGCTGGCGTCCTATGATGGCGCATGGCCGGAATGGACGACCGATATGCTGCCGGCGGGGCAGTATTTTCTGAAGGTAAGTGTCCGCGATGAAGCGGGGCATACACAGGACGCCTTTGATTACTATGTGACGGAGAATGGAAAAGTGTACGGTACGAAGTGCTTTTATGTCAATGCGGATGGTACGATTTCAGAGGATATCGTAGAAGAAGAGGACCTTGGGTGATATGAACGCGTGGAAGCTGAAAAGGATGATCGACATGCCCAAGCACTCGACGAAGCCCTTCCGTCATGAACTGAAATTTCTTATAAACGAAGGGGAACGAGAGCTTCTTAAAACCCGGATGCGACCGCTGTTTCAGCTGGATCCGCATGCCGTGAATGGGCAGTATCTGATCCGGAGTCTCTACTTCGATGATTACTGGAACTCTGCGTATGAAGAAAAGGACATGGGTGTGATGGAACGGCAGAAGTACCGGATCCGCATCTATAACTGTAAGGAGGATGTGATTCATCTCGAGCGAAAGCGGAAGTCCGGGCAGTATATTTTTAAGGAATCGGCGAAGCTTACACGGGAGGAGGTCGAGCGTATTTTACGTGGCGATTATGCGTTTCTGCTGCATCATCCGGCACCGCTCTGCAGGGAATTCTATGTGGAGTGTGTGTCACACGTGATGCGTCCGCGCGTCATCGTCGATTATGATCGGGAGCCCTTTATCATGGAAGAGGGGACGGTGCGTGTGACCTTCGATAATGATGTCCGTGCCGCGATCCTCCGTGAGGATATCTTCGATCCGGACTTACCGACGCTTCCGGTACTGGAGCCGGGGAAGACCGTCATGGAAGTAAAGTTTACCGAGTTTCTGCCGGACATCGTCCGGAATACGATTCTGCCGTCCGCGGCAGAATATACGGCCCTGTCAAAATATGTGCTGTGCTATGAGAAGACACGTTATCTGCATGGCTTCGACTACTGGGCGGAGAGCGAAGGAGTTAAATGATGAGTGTAAAAGACGTTATCAAAAATTCATTTCTGAAGCAGATGGGGACCTATGATATGGGCAGCCTCGCGATTTCACTGCTTGCGGCGGTGCTGCTCGGTGTGTTTATCTATCTGGTCTATAAGACCTTTTATTCCGGGGTCATCTACAGCCGCAGCTTCGCGGTCACGCTCGTCGGTATGTGTGTACTGACCTGCATGGTGACGCTCGCCATCAGTACGAATGTCGTGATTTCCCTCGGTATGGTCGGTGCACTGTCCATCGTCCGTTTTCGAACGGCCATCAAGGACCCCATGGATCTTCTGTATCTGTTCTGGGCGATCACGGTCGGCATCACGACCGGCGCGACGATGTATGGCCTCGCGCTGATCTCCTCGATCGTGATGGTCATCATGATCGTCGCCTTTTACTATCATCAGGAAAAGGGACAGATCTACATCGCGGTGATTCATTATGCGGCGCCGGCGCTGGAGGAGGATGTGTTTCGTGCATTTCAGGGACAGAAATATCGGCTGAAGTCACAGACGATGCGGAAGGATCAGACCGAGCTCGCAGCCGAGGTGTTCGTACGGAATGGTGACACCAGCTTCGCAGAGTGCATGCGTGACATCGATGGCGTTCGGGACGTGACCCTGATTCAGTACAACGGAGAGTACCACGGCTGAGGTTTTTATGAAGAAAAAGAAAATCATCGCACTCCTCTGCGGGTTTCTTTGTCTGATGAGCACCGGCTGTGGGCTGCAGACGGCAGCAGAGGAGCGGATCCAGTATCGGAGCACGGATGCATTTTTCGTGAATCCGCTCATCGGCTATATGCAGAATGCGGAGGAGAGCGAACCGTATACGGAGACATCGCTCGTGTACATCGATCTCACCTGGCGGGAGCTCGAGACGGAGCGCGGGCAGTTTAACTGGGATGCGATCGCAGAAACGAATCATCTTTCGCGCTGGCGGGCAGAAGGGAAGCACGCGGTACTGCGCTTCGTCTGCGATCTTCCGGGCGAGGAAGCGCATCGCGATATTCCAGACTGGCTCTATGCGATGACCGGCGACGGGATGGACTACGCGATCGACTACGGCCGTGGCTACTGTCCGGATTATGCCAATGCAGTCTTCCGAAAGGAACATCACCGTGCGCTGCGTGAAATCGGGCGCTATTTTTCAGAAAACTGGGGAGCCTTCGTGGCCTATGTGGAGCTCGGGAGCCTCGGACACTGGGGTGAGTGGCATGTGAAGTATGCGGATGGTCTGCCATATCTTCCGAAGACGGAGATACGGAAAGAATATGTTGATGCTTATGTGGCAGCCTTTCCGAACGCGCGGCTTCTGTCGCGCCGAAGCTTTCAGGAGATGCCGGAGGGCACCGGGATCTATAACGATGTCACGGGAAACGTCCCAGAGACGGAACGCCTTCTCCGGGAGCTTTCGGAAGGTGCAGACTTCGGCTCGGCGCAGGAGGAAGATGCGATCCGGCCGCTTCCGGATATATGGAACAGCGCACCGGTGGGCGGAGAGTATACCAGCAGCCTGTCGATGGAAAACATACTGAACCGTGACTTCCGAAGTACCCTGAAGCTGATCGAAGCATCGCATCCATCCTTCCTCGGGCCGAAGATCCCGGACATGCGAGGCGGAGCAGACGATGACGAGCAGCTGTCTGCGACAGCCCTCCGAAACGCCCGGAGAATTCAGGGCATGCTCGGCTATCGCTACCGCGTGACGGAGATCCGCATCTCCGACGCCGCCACCGATGACGGAGCATTGGCCACCCTGTATAAGCAGCTGACTGGCCAGATGGGCGACACGCAGGCGTATAAATGTGTCCGCGTCACCCTGCGGAATGACGGACGCGCGCCGATGTACTTCGACTGGCCGGTGAAGCTGTATCTCGTGAAGGACGGTGACCGAATGCCGTGCAGCGCGTATCCGCTGGGCGGACTTCAGCTCACGAAGATCCCGGAGGACAGCGAGACGAGCGCAGAGGTTCTGATCCCCACCGCGGAGCTCGAGGCCGAAAACACGCAGCTCTACATCGGCATCGAGGATCCGGAAAGCGGAAAACCTTCGGTGCGGCTCGCGATGGACGTACCGACGCTCGACGGGATGTATCTTCTGAGATGATCACCAAAGAGAAAATAAATACTCGTGACAGCATTGCCTTGCGGAATTTCTGAAATTTCCACTTGCATTTCATCGCAACTCGTAGTATCCTAACTCGAGTGTGCAATCGTAAAAACCTTCTCGGTTTTTGCTTGACATAAAAAAGCCGTATGGATATAATTACCCGGTATGACGAAGGAGGTGTAAATATGTCAATTTGTCCTAAGAATCATTCATCAAAGGCTCGCAGAGATTCTAGAAGAGCGAACTGGAAGATGGGAAAGATGAACCTTGTTAAGTGTTCTAAGTGTGGTGCTCTTGTTATGCCTCACAGAGTCTGCAAGGCTTGCGGATCTTACAACAAGCGTGAGATCGTAAAGGTTGAGGACTAATCTCCACCGAATAGAAGATAGAAGCCCGGAGTGAAAGCTCCGGGCTTTTCTTTTTGGTCGTGATTTTGTTTTCATACATATCTGATTGGTGTAGACAAGAAACGAAAAACGTGTTAAATTTCGAATCGATAATCGTTATTGATTTGACGATGATCCGATTTGAATTCTGCAATTCGATGCTGGAAGCATCGATAAAAGGAGAGACTGCCATGTATTCTATTCGAAATATTACAGATGATGTCGTTTATGTAGGTGTCGAGGATCGTCGCCTGCATCTGTTTGAGAACATTTTCCCGCTGGATCGCGGCGTGACCTATAACGCCTATGTGATCCGGGACGAAAAGACCGCGCTCCTCGATACCGCGGATACGACCGTATCGCGGCAGTTCTTCGAGAACGTAGCAGCGGCGCTCGATGGCCGTGCACTCGACTATCTCATCGTGAACCACATGGAGCCGGATCACTGCGCACTCATCGCTGAGGCACTCGAGAAGTACCCGCAGGCGACGGTTGTGGGCAATGCAAAAACCTTCCAGATGATCACTCAGTTCTTCGCGCTGACGATCCCGGAGGAGCGGAAGCTCGTCGTGAAGGAAGGCGATACCCTTTCCCTCGGTAAGCACCAGCTCAGCTTCGTGATGGCACCGATGGTGCACTGGCCGGAGGTGATGTTCAGCTATGATGCGACGGAAGGCATCCTGTTCTCCGCCGACGCCTTCGGCGTATTCGGCACGAACAACGGTGACATCTTCGCCGACGAGCTGGATTATAAGGCACAGGACTTCGTCGAGGATGCCCGTCGCTACTACACAAACATCGTCGGCAAGTACGGTATGCAGGTACAGAATGTTCTCAAGAAGGCAGCCGGCATCGACATCCGTATGCTCTGCCCGCTGCACGGACCGATCTGGCGTGAGGACCTCAGCTTCATCCTGAGCCTCTATGATAAGTGGTCCCGCTACGAAGCAGAAGAGAAGGCCGTCGCGGTCTTCTATAACTCTGTCTACGGCAACACCGAGTCCGTGATCAATGCCTTCACCATGAAGCTTGCAGCCCGCGGCGTAAAGAACATCAAGGCCTATGATGTATCGAAGACCGACGTCTCCGTGATGATCGCCGAGTGCTTCCGCGTGACGAACCTCGTCTTCGGTGCCACCACCTACAACAACGGCCTCTTCCCGAAGATGGAAAACCTCGTCGCCGACATGAAGGCCCTGAGCGTACAGAATAAGAAGATCTCCATCATCGAAAACGGCAGCTGGGCGCCGACCGCCGGCAAGCTCCTGAAGGCCGAGTTCGACACCCTGAAGAACTGCGCGTACATCGGTGACACCCTCACTATCAAGTCCGCTTCCTTCAGTGCAGAAGCCCTCGACGCCCTCGCGGATGCCGTCGCCGCTTCCCTCCAGTAATACATGACATTCAGCCGAAGGCCCACGGGACTTCGGTTTTTTATACTATGTAAACCGGTAAACAAGCCTCGAAATGGCGAGGAAATCCCTAAAAATTTGCCGTTTTCCGAGAAAGTGGTATAATAGCCCAAAAGTTTGAGCGAAACGTTGAGGTTTTATATGAAAAAGCTAAGTAGCATCCTGCTCATCCTTTGTGTCCTGCTCCTCGGATGTCAGCGGCAGAACCCGCTGGTCTATAACGTGAATAAGTCCGACGAGCTCCGGGAATATGAATCCGAATCCGAAGAGGAATCGAGATTCGCCGAATCCCTGGCACAGAAGGAGAGTATGAAAGAGGCAGAAAGTCTCGCCGCAGCAGAAGCGGCGGTCTGGACGAAAAAGCTTCCACAGAAAACAGCAACGCGCGTCAAGGGAATCTACCTTACGGCAGTCACTGCCGGTTCCTCGCGCATGCAGGACATCATCGAGCACATCGATGAGACCGAGCTGAACGCCGTCGTGATCGACATCCTCGGCGATAAGGGCCGCATCGAGTACCAGATGTCCTCCCCGCTGATCGACGAGATCGGATCTCAAGAAGACACCATCCCGGACCTCCCGTCCCTGATGAAGACGCTGAAGGAGCATGGCATCTACACCATCGCCCGCATCGTCACCTTCCGTGACCCCTACCTCGCGACCGTGAAGCCGGAGTGGATGAACCATAACTCCGACGGCAGTGTGTTCACGGATAATTCCGGCATGGCATGGGTCGACCCGTATAACCGCGACGCCTGGGAATATAAGGTCCAGGTCGCGGAACAGTGCGCCGACGCCGGCTTCGACGAGATCCAGTTCGACTACGTCCGCTTCTGTACCGAACGCGGCATGAACGGCGTCGTTTACCCGGAGGAGGAAACCCAGGGCATGGATAAGACGGACATCATCACCGAGTTCGTCCGCTTCGCCTCCGATCGCCTCGCAGCGAAAAATGTATTTATGTCTACCGACGTCTTCGGAACCATCATCGGCTCCTACGTCGATACCGTCTCAGTCGGACAGGACTACCCGGTGATGGCCGGTGCGGTCGATTATATGTGTCCGATGATCTACCCATCCCACTATGGAAACGGAAATTTCGGTCTCGAGGTCCCGGATCTCGAACCATATAAGGCCATTCTCGGCGCGTGCAATGCCTCCAGAAAGGACCTCGCCCTCGACTATACCGAGGGCGTGCATCAGGCGATCGTGCGCCCGTGGCTGCAGGGCTTCACCGCCAGCTGGCTGAAGAGCTTCAAGCATTACGGTGCTGCGGAGATCCGCCAGCAGATCCAGGCGGTCTACGACGCCGGCTATGACGAGTGGATCATCTGGAACGCCAGCAACGAATACGACTGGAGTGCCTACCTGAGTGACGAGCAGGCTGCCCAGGAAGACCAGCAGATAAAGGCGAAGCGTGCCGCCGACGCCCAGGCCGCCGTCGACGCGAGCCATGCCGCCGAGGAAAGCGAAGCCGCGAGCCGCGCCGCCGCCCTCGAATCGATCGCCCAGTCGAAGGAGGACGCCGCAAACGCCATCGAAACCGCCGCGGAGTCTTCCGAAAACTGAGTTATAGCGCATATGATGATACATTATGAAAGAGCCCTTTGACGCGGCACGGGTTTCTGTTATAATCAGAGTTTGTTGAATAATCATAAAAAAACTGAATCACAAGGGGATACAGATTATGAAGTATAATTTTAAAAAGATCGAACCGAAGTGGCAGGCGAAGTGGGAAGAAGCCCAGGCCTTCAAGGCGGTAGACTTCAGCGAGAAGCCGAAGTGGTACGGGCTCGTCGAGTTCCCATACCCGTCGGGTGCCGGCATGCACGTCGGTCATATCAAGGCATACTCCTCCGTCGAGGTGCTCTCACGTAAGCGCAGAATGCAGGGCTACAACGTCCTCTTCCCGATGGGCTTCGACTCCTTCGGACTGCCGGCAGAGAACTATGCCATCAAGACCAACACGCACCCGCATATCATCACCGAGAAGAACATCCAGCACTTCAAGGATCAGATGGAGAAGGTCGGCTTCTCCTTCGACTGGAGCCGTGAGATCGCAACCTCGCATGAGGATTACTACAAGTGGACCCAGTGGATCTTTGAGAAGCTCTATGAGCATAATCTCGTATTCCGTGCGAAGACCCTCGTCAACTACTGCCCGCACTGCAAGGTCGTGCTCTCGAACGAGGATTCCCAGGGCGGCAAGTGCGACATCTGCCACAGCGATGTCGTACAGCTTTCGAAGGACGTATGGTATCTGCGCATCACACAGTACGCGGACCGTCTCCTGAAGGGACTCGATGATGTCAATTATCCGGAGTCCATCAAGCAGCAGCAGGTGTCCTGGATCGGCCGCAGCACCGGTGCGTTCGTGAACTTCGAGCTCGCTGATCAGGCAGGAAAGGCCGTTGATGACAAGCTCGAGATCTATACCACCCGTTGTGATACCCTCTATGGCGTCACCTTCATGGTCGTCGCGCCGGAGCATCCGACGCTCGATAAGTACAAGGATCAGATTACGAACTGGGACGCCGTCATGAACTACCGTAACGAGGCAGCGAAGAAGACTGAGTTCCAGCGTACACAGCTCGTGAAGGAGAAGACTGGTGTACGCATCGAGGGTCTGTCGGCGATCAACCCGATCACCGGTAAGCAGATTCCGATCTTCATCGCCGACTATGTCATGATGGGCTACGGCACCGGCGCGATTATGGCCGTACCGGCACACGATCAGCGTGACTACGACTTCGCAAAGAAGTTTGGTGTCGAGATCGTCGAGGTCATCAAGGGCGGCGATATCTCGAAGGAGGCCTACACCGGCGACGGTGAGATGGTGAACTCCGGCTTCCTCGATGGCTTCACCAACAAAAAGGATTCCATCCACAAGATGCTTGAGGTCCTCACCGAGCGTGGCATCGGTCACGAGGGTGTACAGTATAAGATGAAGGACTGGGCGTTCAACCGTCAGCGCTACTGGGGTGAGCCGATTCCGCTCATTCACTGCCCGAACTGTGGTACCGTGGTTGTTCCGGAGGAGGAGCTTCCGCTGACCCTCCCAGATGTCGAGAACTTCGAGCCGGGTACCGATGGACAGTCCCCGCTGGCGAAGATCGACAGCTTCGTGAACTGCACCTGCCCGAAGTGCGGTGGTGCGGCGAAGCGTGAGACGGATACCATGCCGCAGTGGGCCGGTTCCTCATGGTACTTCCTCCGTTTCTGTGATCCGCACAATGATCAGGCGTTTGCAGATCCGGACAAGCTCAAGTACTGGATGCCGGTTGATCATTACAACGGTGGTATGGAGCACGTAACGCGTCACCTTCTGTACTCCAGATTCTGGCATCAGTTCCTTTATGACATCAAGGAGGTGCCGACACCGGAGCCATACGCGAAGCGTACCTACCAGGGCCTCATCCTCGGACCGGATGGCGAGAAGATGTCGAAGTCAAAGGGCAATGTCATCGACCCGCTGAACATCGTGGACCTTTACGGTGCGGATACCCTTCGTACCTATGTGCTCTTCATGAGTGACTACACCGCTGCTGCGCCATGGAGCGAGGAGGGTGTACGTGGCGTGAAGCGTTTCCTGGATCGTGTGGCCGGTCTTACCGATATCGCGACCCTCGAGAAGGAGGATCCGAGCCTCGAGTCGAAGACCCACAAGACCATCAAGAAGGTCTCCGAGGATATCGAGCGTATGAAGTTCAACACCGCGATCGCTGCGCTGATGACCCTCATCAACGACTACACGAAGGCCGGTGCGATCACCCGTGATGACCTCATCACCTTTATCAAGCTTCTCCATCCGTTTGCGCCGCATCTCACAGAGGAAATCTATGAGACCATCGGCGGCGAGGGCCTCCTGACCCTGAGCGCATGGCCGGAGTACGACGAGGCGAAGACGAAGGATGCCGTCATCAACATGGGTGTCCAGATCAATGGTAAGGTGCGTGGCAACATCGACATCCCGGCAGAGGCGACGCAGGACGATGCGGTCGCAGCTGCAAAGGCGAACGAGCAGGTAAGCAAATACTTCGAGGGCAAGAACATCGTGAAGGTGATCTTCGTTCCTGGAAAGATCCTGAACTTCGTCGTGAAGTAAATATCAGTAACAGTTTAGCGATGGGTTCCCGGAGGGTCCTCTGTCTGAGCTGTAACAATAGTATAAGTATTCAAAGCCGGTGGGCGCGCAAAGCGCACCCACCGGCTGTTTCATCACTATGAGAGATAACAGTAAATTCAACATCGAGGAGGAGCTCCAGAAGCTGCCGGCGCTCCCGGGCGTCTATATCATGCACGGCCCGAAGGATGAGATCATCTATGTCGGCAAAGCGAAGGTGCTGAAAAACCGCGTCAAGCAGTACTTCCAGAAATCCTATAAGAAATCCGTGAAGATCCAGCAGATGGTGCATCTGGTGGAGCGCTTCGAGTACATCGTCGTCGATTCGGAGCTCGAGGCGCTGATGCTCGAGAATAATCTCATCAAGGAGCATAAGCCGCGCTACAACACCCTGCTGAAGGACGACAAGACCTATCCGTACATCAAGGTGACGAACGAGCTCTACCCGCGGATCCTGAAGGTGCGGAAGCAGTACCAGGACCGCGCCCGTTACTTCGGTCCATACGCGTCGAACGATCAGGTCAATGAGGTCATCGAGCTCATCCGGAAGACCTTCCATATCCGGAACTGCAACAAGTCGTTTACGGAGGATGCGCCGCTTGCAAACAAGTGCATGTACTATGACATCCACCAGTGTGACGGGCCGTGCATCGGGAAGCAGTCGCAGGCGGACTATAAGCTTCAGGTGGACCGGGCCATCGACTTTCTGAACGGCAAGTACGAGGACATCGTGAAGGAGCTGACCCGCCGCATGCAGCGCGCCTCCGATAACCTGGATTTCGAGACGGCACTCGAGATGCGGGATCTGATCCGGGCGATCGAAGCGATCCAGAACCGACAGAAGATCGTGGCCTATGACGCCGAGGATCGGGACATCATCGGTATGCGTCGCTCCTTCGCGGACTGTATCATTCAGATCTTTTTCGTCCGTGATGGGAAGATCATCGGCCGTGACCATCAGTTCATCGACATTGACCCAGAGGAAAGTGACGAGAGCATCCTGACGAACTTCATCGAGCAGTACTACGACGGCACCCCGTTCGTGCCGCGGGAGATCTTCGTACAGACCGAGCTCGAGGAGAGGGCGGTGCTGGAGCAGTGGCTGAGCCGGGAGAAGGGTAAGCGTGTGTACATCGTGACCCCGCAGATCGGGAAGAAGGAGAAGCTCGTCGAGCTCGCCATCACGAACGCCGGTATCCTTATGAACCGCTATCGTCAGCAGTACCGTGAGCAGGATGTGAAGAATGCCCGTG
The DNA here is from genome assembly GCA_934229835.1 of uncultured Oribacterium sp. Classification (GTDB taxonomy): domain Bacteria; phylum Bacillota; class Clostridia; order Lachnospirales; family Lachnospiraceae; genus Oribacterium. Next base: position 17,561 of record CAKQED010000037.1, read on the forward strand.
CGCTCGAAGAGCTTCAGAAACTGATCGGACTGCCTGGACTTCCTCTTCGCATCGAGTCCTACGATATCTCGAACACGATGGGTGCGCTCAATGTCGGCTCGATGGTCGTCTACCAGAACGGTCGGCCGAAGAACAACGACTATCGGAAGTTCCGCATCCAGTCCGTCCAGGGACCGGATGACGTCCGTTCGATGCGGGAAATGCTGACGCGCCGCTTCGAGCATGGCCTCTCGGAGATGCAGGCGAACGCGCGGGACGGCAAGGATGATAAGCTCGGCTCCTTCTCGAACTTCCCGGACCTCATCTGTATGGATGGTGGGAAGGGACAGGTGCATGTCTGCGAGGAGGTACTGCAGTCGCTCAGCATCACGAGCATCACGGTCGTCGGTATGGTGAAGGATGATCATCACCGGACGCGGGCGCTGCTGTACCAGGACGCGGAGCTGCCGATCGCGGAGAACAGTGAGGCCTTTAAGCTGCTGACGCGCATCCAGGACGAGGTCCACCGCTTTGCCATCAGCTACCACCGCTCGCTCCGGGAGCAGAAGCAGATCCGCTCGCTGCTCGACGACATCAAGGGAATCGGTGAAGTACGGAAGAAGGCACTTATGCGGCGGTTCGGAGACATTGACCATATCCGCGTGGCCGGGCTCGAGGAGCTCCGGGCCTGCCCGTCGATGGACGAGTACTCCGCGCGGCAGGTGTATGATTTCTTCCACCGGAACCCAGAAACGGCGGTCGGTACCTGGCGGGCCGGCCTCGAAGAGAAGGCGTGATATCGTGGCTTCCGGCATCGAAGAGAGGCGCAGGATCCGCGTGTGCGAAAAATCACAATAAAACCTTCACAAAACCGTAAAATATTCGTCATGTATTTCGCGGCTTCTCTCATATACAAAGATTCGAAATCCTGTTAAGATTATATGCGTCGTCTTCGGGCGGCGCTTTTTTCTTGACCCTTAAGTTCGGAAAGGCGCGGTGAAAAGGACGAAAATGTGAAAAATCAAAGGAAAACGCGGGGATTTTCGGGTGAATTTCCATGGGAACGCGCTTTCTGAAAGATAGAGTTGGATGGTTTCAGGCGATCTGCTTTTAGGGAGTTATATATGAGAGACGATTTCGATTATTCAGACAGATCCAGAGGACAGTCCCGGGCACGGGGACAGTCTCATGCGCGGAGTACGGCGACGGGCAGCCACAGCAGGAGTGGTGTGGGCAGCCGCAGCAGTCGCTCCGGCTATACAGGCGCGCGTGCGTCGTCTACGGGCGGTCGCGGCTATGTGGGCAGCACGCGGCGCAGTGGGAATCATGGACGGAAGCCGCAGGACGGCCCGAACATGAAGCTTGTGCTCGGCGCGGTGCTGGCATTTCTGATCGTGGGCGGTGGACTCGTGTTTGCCGTACGTGGCGGATTTGTCGGCGGTACGCAGGAATCTTCGGCGGCTCAGGAAGAGACGACGCAGAATATTTTCTATACGGATACCGACACCATCCATAAGGATATCACCCTCGATCTCCGTGCGATTTCGCCGGACGCGCAGAGCCTGAATCTGAATGGTATGAACCGTGAGGCGGTGAAGCAGGCCCTCCACGCTGCCTACAGCTGGAACCTCGTCGTGAAGAACGCGAATCCCTCCATCGACAGCTTCAAGATGCCGGATCTTTCGGTCTATGATGAGGTGAAGGAAACCGAGACGAGCAGCGGCTCCGGAGAGAGTGACAATGATGGCTCCGTACAGAAGGTGGCGGTGGATAATCCGTATGCCAGCGTGACGATCCGTCCGGAGGCGAAGAGCTTCACCATCCCGGATCTCATCGGTGAGCAGGTGGATGCGCAGGTCGATCAGATCTTCACGGAGTATGCGGCGATGATCGCGGAAGAATCTGCAACGGCGTCTGCCGGCAGTGAGACTTCGGGCGAAGCAGAGGAGAGTACAGACGCTTCGGGAGCGGAAAGTGAGACCGAGAGCACGACGGGGGCAGGCAGCGATTATACGCTGACACTGCCGGATATGAGCGCGCAGATCTCGGACTACATGAAGCAGCTCGCCATCGTATGGAAGATGAGCCCGAAGAACGGTGACATCACAAGCTTCGATAAGGAGAGCGGTGAGTTCGTCTTCGGCGGCTCTGTGGCGGGCTATGCCGTCAATGCAGAGGCAACCGCACAGAAGGTGATGGCGTCCATCGAGCAGCATGTCTATGACGCGACCATCGAGTGTGAGGGTGAGAAGATCTCCGCGTCGGATTCCTCCATCAAGGACCTGTATGGCACGATCGGCAGCTTCACGACGAAAACCACGAGCAACGCGACCCGTAATAAGAACGTGAAGCTGGCAGCGGCCGCGATCAACGGCACCGTGCTCCAGCCGGGCGAGGAATTCTCCTTTAACAAGACCGTCGGTCAGCGTACCGAGGCGAAGGGCTATGGTGCGGCCGGCGCGTATAATAACGGCGAGGTCGTGCAGGAGGTCGGCGGCGGTGTCTGCCAGGTTTCCTCAACCCTCTATAATGCCGTATTCCGTTCAGGCCTCACGACGACCTACCGTCGCTCCCATACCTTCGCACCGACCTATGTCACACCAGGTGCCGACGCGACGGTTTCCTACCCGGGCCCGGACTATCAGTTTATCAATAATTCGGATCATGCCATCGGTATCCGTGCATGGTATGAGGACCAGACCTGCACTGTTCAGATCTATGGTGTCCGTGTACTTCCGAAGGGCGAGAGCTGGGAGCTCGTCTGTGAGAAGACCGCAGACCTTCCAGTGCCGGCACCGAAGATCATCACCCCGGAGGAGGGGGCCGAGTCTGCGGGCTCTGCGGGCTCCGAGTGGCAGGCCTATAAGGTGATTCACAAGGCCGACGGAACGACCGAGAAGGTGAAGGATCATACGGCGCACTACAGTGGTCACACACCGAAGCAGTATGCACCGGGCACGACGGAGTCGACCGCGGAGAGTGGAAGCACGGCAGAATCCACGGTAGCCGAGAACGGCGCGAAGCCGTCCACCGAAACGAAGCTGTTACCGGCTCCGGAGACGAGTCCGGCCGAGACCGCGAAGAAGCCGGAGGCACCGACCCCGGAGACGAGCGCCTCGAATCATGAGGTCATCGAAGCACCGGGGGCACAGGATGCCCCGGATGACGATGAGATCATCCAGGATGGCCCGTAAGAATTTCGTAAGGGGGTCTGACCCCATTAAATTTTTCTAAACAGAATCTAAACAGAAGTTTATGGGGTCAGACCCCATGAAGATTTTCTTAAGAAAAGAGCAGTTGCAGCGGTGTGCGACTGCTCTTTTCTGTTACGTGGAGCAGTGGCTGTACAATATATACTATAGCAG
>CAKQED010000038.1:0-20130 GCA_934229835.1 uncultured Oribacterium sp.
AATATATTACAGTTCGTTCCGAATAAACAGAGAAGCAGGGCATTGGGTCTCATCTCCCATTGTCCTGCTTCTTTTCGTTCCAAATAATCCTTATGCATATCAGGACTAATCGTCACTTCCATCTCAACCTGGAAGTCTCTCTTTTTCTTTCCTAAGTCAATTTTTTAGTTAAAAGAGCTACTGTCTCCACGTGTACGGTTTCCGGAAAATTATCCACCGGGCGGACGTGGCGGAGCTCATAGCCGGCGGCGCGGAGGTACTTCACATCGCGGGCGAGGGTCGCGGAGTCGCAGCTCACGTACACGAGCTTTTCCGGGGCCATCTGGACGATGGTATTGAGGGCCTTCTCGTCGCAGCCCTTTCGTGGCGGGTCGACGCATACGACGTCAATGCACTCGTCCGGGTGTGCTTCATACCAGGCCGGGAGCACGTCTTCGGCCGCACCGACGTAGAACGCTGCGTTCGTGATGCCATTCAGTGCCGCGTTCTGGCGCGCATCCTCGATCGCCTCCGGGATGATCTCGACGCCATAAACCTGCTTCGCCTTCTGACTTAAGAAAAGGGAGATCGTACCGATACCGCAGTAGAGATCCCAGACATTTTCCGTGCCCTGAAGGTCGGCAAATTCGAGCGCCGCACCGTACATCTCTTCGGTCTGCACGGGATTCACCTGATAGAAGCTGAGCGGTGAGATGCGGAAGCGGACCTCGCCGATGGAATCCTCGATGTAGCCCGGGCCATAGAGGTGCACGATCTTCGTTCCCATGATGACATTCGTGTTTTCCATATTCACGGAAAAGCTTAGGCTATCCACATGTGGGCTGAGCTTCTCCACCAGTGCCTCCTGGTGCGGGAGGCTCGTGCCATTGATGACGAGGCAGACCATGTGCTGGCCGGAGCGGAAGCCCTTGCGGCAGAGCACATGACGCACGAGGCCTTCGCCACTCTTCTCGTCATATGGGTCAATGCTGTAGTCCTCCATCCAGGTGACGATGGCGTCCAGTATCGCCTTATTTTCTTCGACGCCGAGGAGGCAGTCGTCACAAGCGATGACGTCGTGGGTCCGGCCGGCGTAGAAACCAGCGATGATCTTTCCGGACTTGTCACGGCGGATCGGGTACTGCGCCTTGTTCCGGTAGCGGAACGGACTCTCCATGCCGACGATCGGCTGGAAGACCTCGTCGAGAAGCGCTTTCGGCACCTCGCCGATACGAAGCAGGTTGTTGTAGACTTTCTCCTGCTTGAAGCGAAGCTGGGCCGGGTAGCGCATCTGCTGAAGCTGGCAGCCGCCGCACTGACGTGCGATCGGGCAGGCCGGGGTCTCCCGCGCCGGGCTCGGATTCACGAGCTTCACGAGACGGGCGAAGCCGTAGTGCTTCTTCACCTTCGTCGCGGCCGCGATGACCTCATCCCCGATGACTGTATCCTTGATGAACCAGACGAACTGGCCCTCGGTCTTTCCGATGCCGAGTCCCTCGCTCGAATAATCTGTAATCGTTACCTGAAACTGCTGATTTTTTTCCATAATTCTATCCGCGCGTCTGCGCTCTTCGATGTCTGCACGTCCGATGTTCCGACGCGCGTCCTGATATTTCCATATACTTCATGAAGCAGGTGCGAATGCACCTGCTTCTCATAGTGTAGCACTGTTCGGCCATCTGCTGCCAGTCTCCTTACTCTTTCGTCTTCACACGCCGGATCTTCTGCACTGTAAGCCAGACGAGGCCGCCGAGGGCCGCAACCGCGAGGCACCAGCCCCACCATGGCATGTGCTCGACATTATAGCAGCGCACATTGACCCACATGCTGTTGATCGCCTGGTTCTTCGCATCATCGAAGTACTGCATGATGCAGGTGCGGTGGATGTTTTCGGTGCTCGGATACTGTGCGCCGAGCTGCCGGCGGGTCTGCTCCTCCGGAACGGTCAGCACGTAGTCCGGATCCACATTTTCATCGTCGCCGGTGAAGAAGTAGGTCACATCGTACGGTACAGTGTCCTCCTCGCCTTCCTCCGCGCCATAGTTCCAGTCGAGGTACTCGAGGATACGCGGATCATCGCCACCGGATACGAAGGAGGTGTAGCCGATGTAGTACATGTTCCGGATCGCATTGTCCGGACGAGACAGGAAATTGATCCAGGCTTCCGCCGCCTGCTGCTTCGCAGGGTCATCATTGATCCCGTTCTTCAGCATGATCCAGCCATCGAAGTAGATGTTCGACGCCTCATCCGGCATCGCAAATTCGAGCTCGTAGCCATCCTCCTCGGCCTGATCCATGGTATAGACAGCGTCACCGGACCACTGGTAGTTACCCGCCACCTTTCCGGTGACCATATCGGCCTTACCGGAATCGACCTCGAAGCTGTAGACGTTATCCTTCATCCCCTGCAGCCAGTCCTGCACACGGTCGATCATCTCCGGCGAGGTGTCGTTCAGACGATCCTCGAGCTTCTGCTTATAGTCCGGGTCCGCGAGGAAGGCCTCGCTCGTCAGCTCGTCGTGGTTCAGCGCACCGACCGCGGCGAAGTAGCACTCACGCACACTGTCCTTGATGGTGACGCGCTTCCGGAACTTCGGATTCGTCAGCACATCCCAGGTGGAGGCCTCCTCACGGGTCATCAGCTCCGGGTTATACACGATGCCGGTGACGCCCCACATGTAGCCGGCTGCGTACTTGCTCCACGGCTCACCGTGGATCTCGTGGTCCTCGAAAATCTTCCGAAGATACGGGGACACGCCCTTGATATAGTAGTTTTTCTCGTCCGTCGTGTCGAAGAAGTGCTCGGAGAGCGGCTGCACCTTACCCTCGCTGATCAGCTTCATGAACATGTACTCGGACGGACAGATGAGGTCGTAGGTGTCGCCGAGGGTCAACATGTTGTAGAGATCCTCGTTGGTACCGAAGGTGGAGTACTCGACCTTCACCTTCTGGCCGTAGGTCTCCTGGTACCAGTCCTCGAAGTCCTTCACCAGCGAATTTTCACCGAGGATATCCCCGCTTGGGAGGTCAATGACTTCATCAGCGTTCCACCCGCCCTGGTCGATGTACTCCTCCCAGTTGCAGACGCGCAGCGTGATGGTATCGTCGGACTTCGGGGCCGCAAAGGCCTCGAGGGTGCCGAGCGATGGAAGGAAGGCACTCAGTGCGAGGCACCCCGCCGTGAGAAGCGCGAGCGGCTTCCGACCGTGGCCCGCCGCGAGAAGCGCGCGCAGTTTCCGGCTGCGATCGCCGACTGTCTGGCGCATGCCGTGCACTGTCCGGCGCGTGCCCGATGAAAGCATTGACCTGCTATAGGATGTAAACAGTTTATCCATGTACCGGCTCCTTTCTCTTCTCCTCCTGGATGGCACGGTAGTTTCCGACGGCCACCACCAGGATCACGATGAGGAAGATCACCGTCGACAGGGCCCAGAGTGCGGTCTTGATCGTCGTCTGGGATCCCTTCGTCGCGTTCACGACGTAGGTGCTGATGGTGTCAAACATCGCCGGCTTCGTGTAGGTCGCGATGAAATAATCGTCGAGGGACAGGGTGATGGCGAGGCCGAAGCCGGAGACGATGCCCGGCATGATCTGCGGGATCACGACCTGCTTCAGCGCGCGGAACGGGGTGGCCCCGAGGTCGAGCGCGGCCTCATAGAGGCTGGAGTCCATCTGCTGGATCTTCGGCATGACATTCAGGAACACAAATGGTGCACTTAAGGTCACATGACCGACGAGCAGCGGGATGTAGGTATCCTTGCTGATGCGCATGGCGACGACCATCAGTACACAGATGGAGAAACCGGTCACGACGTCTGCATTGATGACCGGAATCTGATTCATCGTACTCATCGCGGTCTTCACGCGCTCCTTCGAGTAGAAGGCACCGATGGCACCGAGGCTGCCGAGGATGGTCGCGATCAGGGCCGAGGTGAAGGCCAGGGTCAAGGTACCGAAGATCATCGTTCGAAGCTCCTCGGTCGTGAAGAGGGTCACATAGTTCTGCAGGGAGAAGCCGCGGATCGTACCGATCGTCGTCGCATCCGTGAAGCTGTAGACGGCGAGGATCAGGATCGGCAGATACAGAAGGAGCAGCATCGCCACGAAAAATATGGATTTCCAGAGCTTTTTCATCACAGTACCGAGCCTCCTCTCCGGTGGTCGTCCTCACCCGTGCCGGTCAGCAGGGTGAAGAGGCAGATAAATGCCAGCAGGATCAGTGCGATCATGGAGCCTCCGTGCCAGTTGTACGCGGAGAAGTAGCTTCCGATGAGGGATCCCATGATATAAGTGCTGTTGTACAGCATGTCGAGCACGACATAGTTCGTCATCGCCGGCAGGAAAACCATCGAGATACCACTGACGACGCCCGGCATCGAGAGCGGCAGGGTCACCTTCCAGAACGCGGTCTTCTCATCCGCGCCGAGATCAGCGGCGGCCTCCAGCAGGGAGTGGTCGAGTCGTGAAATCGTCGTATAGATCGGAAGGATCATAAACGGCAGGAAATCATAGCTCATACCGATGACCGCATTGAGAAACGGATGCATCGCGAGGTTGCCTTCGAGGAAGGTCAGCACCTCCTTCAGCGCCGTGATGCGCAGTGAGAAATTGATCCACATCGGCATCACGAAGATCATCACAATGACCGACTTCGCTCGGAAGTGGCTGGTCGCGAGGATGTACGCGAGCGGATACGCCAGCAGGACGCAGACGATGGTCGTCACTGCAGCGATCGCGAGGCTGTAGAACAGGGTGCCGACGGTGTTCGGATTCGTGAAAAAGCCGATGAAGTTCATCAGCGTGAACTGTCCGGAGCCGTTCGTGAAGGCATAGTAGAACAGCACGGCCAGCGGTGCAATCACAAACAGAATCAAAAAGAGCATATACGGGATGCCCAGATTTTTTCTGGAGAAACGCATAGATCGGCTCCTTTCTACTTCTTGATCGTAAAGCTCATCTTCTCGGTCGGCATGATGAGTCCGACACGGTCACCCATGTTCCAGAGGTCCTCATCGTAGACGGCGAAGTCCTGCTCGAGCTCGGTGTGGATGATGTAGAGGTAGTGGGATCCGAGGTAGATCAGGTTACTGATGTTGCCCTGGATGAGACCCTCCTCCTGGTTATCGGTCATGTCGATGTCCTCCGGCTGGATGGACGCCATGACGCGGATACGGCTGAGGTCGATGACTTCACCGTTCGCGTCGATGATGGTACCGTCCTCCTGACGCTTGCCACCCTTGATGAGCTTCGTGAGGCTCGCATGGAGCAGCTGGCCGTTGTACTCGAGACGATAGTCCTTGTTAATATCTACCTGGAAGGTATTCGTATGATCCTCTGCGATCATGATGTGAATGCCGTCCGGCTCCAGGCATATACCTACGCGGTCGCCGACATTGGCCGCCTTTGTGGAGCGGGCCACGATCTCGTTCTTTCCGGACTGGATCGTGATTTCGTAGTGCATGCCCTTGAAGATCACGGCGGTCACGACGCCACGGATGGTACCGTTCTCCGGCTTTGTGATCTCGACATCCTCCGGACGAACGACGGCGGTGATGTGGGTGCCCTCCGGGACATCATCGACGCACACGAACTCACCACCGCAGAAACGGGTGGTCAGCCTGCCGGTCATGATGCCGCCGAAGATGTTACTCTCTCCGATGAAGTCGGCCACGAAGGCGTTCTTCGGCTCGTTGTAGATGTCCTCCGGGGTACCGATCTGCTGGATCTCGCCCTCACTCATGACGACGATCTTGTCGGACATGGTGAGTGCCTCCTCCTGGTCGTGGGTGACGTAGATGAAGGTGATGCCGAGCTTGTCATGCATGGCCTTCAGCTCGATCTGCATCTCCTGACGCATCTTGAGGTCGAGCGCGCCGAGCGGCTCATCGAGGAGGAGGATCTCCGGCTCGTTTACGAGTGCACGTGCGATGGCGATACGCTGCTGCTGACCGCCGGACAGGGTCGACACACTGCGGTCCTCGAAGCCCTCGAGATCGACGAGGCTCAGCATACGCTTCACCTTCCGATCGATGACATCCTTTGCCACCTTCTTCTGACGGAGGCCGAAGGCGATGTTGTCATAGATGTTCATGTGCGGAAAAAGCGCATAGCGCTGGAAAACCGTATTGATCGGACGCTCGTATGGCGGAAGTGAGGTGATGGACTTTCCGTTCAGGAGGATTTCACCCGAGGTCGGGATGTCGAAGCCTGCGATCATCCGAAGGGTCGTCGTCTTCCCACAGCCGGACGGGCCGAGGAAGGTGACGAACTCGCCGCGCTTCACTTCGAGATTAAAATCGTGTACGGCGATGAAACCGTTGTCGTCGTACTGGCGCATCACATGCTTAAGCTCAATGATGTTCTCGCTTTTTACTGTTTCGTTTCCCATAATTCTTTCCCTTTATATATAAAAATGTAAGCGTTCAGTGTAGTGGGTCCCCGGAGGGGCGGCAACGGAGGCACAGTACTCCGAAACCGGTGAAATCGAAGCCGGGTCCTCATTTGCTTGAACTGTAACTGAAACTTAAAACTCCGGCGGCGTGCTGATCCAGAGGAACTTTGCGAGCTTCGCGCTCGGATTCTCGATCCGGTGGACCTGCGTCGTGCGGTAGTAGAAGCTCTCCCCGGCCTTCACCGTGTAGACCTCCTCACCGAAGTGCACCCGTATCTTCCCGTTCATGACATAGCCGAACTCCTCACCGGTATGCGGCTTATCCTCTTCGAGTGTCTGATGCGGGGCAAGTGTAACCAGCAGAGGTTCCATCTCGAACTTCTGCGCTGTCGGCACCAGCCATTTACGGCAGTTGCCCTGCTCATCCACCTTCTCGAAGCAGTCCGCTCCGGTGAAGACGATCTGCTCCTGCGTCGATTCCTTGAAAAATTCACCGGGCGTCGTCCCGAGGCACTCGATGAGATCCATCAGCGTCACCACCGACGGCGACACCTGCCCCCGCTCCAGCTGCGAAATAAAGCCCTTCGTCAGCTCCGTCCGATCCGCCAGCTCCTGCTGCGTGAGACCGTTCCGGTTCCGGAGATTCTTGATTTTCCGCCCGATCTCGACGTTCACCTGCTCTGCTGCCATGAGCGCTTCCTTTCTTCTGTATACACTAAACTTTTTGCTAAACTTGCAATATGCTATCACTAAACTTTCAAGCCGGAATTCATTATACTATAACTAAACTTTTAATCAATTAATAATTGACTTTTTACGGAAAAATTGAATGAACTTGCTACTGTTCAAACGTAGTGATCTCAAGGCGTGGCTCAGCGGCGAGTTCAGACGAAAAATATACACTGAAAGACCGATTTCAAAATCTTGTATATGTTTTTAAAGCTTCTGGAATGAGATCAGACGAAAAAATATACATTGAAAGGCTGATTCGGAAATCGTGTCTATAAAAATCGAAATCTGATTCTGATTTCACTCGTCAAACTCAAAAAATATATACACGATTTCAGGATGAAGTCATCCGTGTCTATTTCACATAGAGATTTTCGATTTCTACAGAAAAATTCATATACACGATTTTTAGATAGTGCGTTGCGTGTCCAGTCCGTTGTCCGCTGAGTCACGCCTTGACTCAACTAAGTTTGAACAGTAACCCCCACCCCGGGATTTCACGTGCATGGCGCAATGGAACGTTGCGAGATGCCTTCGCTTGTGTTAGTATGGGCGACAGTGACGCGTATCCATGGACGTGTCAAAACAGGCGACGATTTTCGTGATGAAATAGATCGAAGGCCATACTTTGGGTCTGGAAATAGAAATACGTTTCGTCGTGTAGAAGTTTTAGCCATGGATTAGAAAGAATACATAAATGGAATTTAACGAGTTTTTCAGAGAACAGAATGCATCCGCTCCGGCGGGCGGCATGCGCTTTATCGAGAGCTTCTATGACGGCATGCGGGTAGCGGATATCTACCTCGTAAAGACGAAGAACGCAGCGCTCACGAAGAATGGTAAGGAGTACCTGAACGTGACGCTGCAGGATCGCACCGGTCAGGTGGATGCGAAGGTATGGGAGCCAAACTCCCCGGGCATCGCAGAGTTCGATGTGCTCGACTACGTATATGTCGAGGGCAATGTCACCGTTTATAATGGCAGCAACCAGCTGAGCATCCAGCGCCTCCGCGTGGCGAAGGAGGGCTCCTTCGATCCGAAGAATTATCTTCCGGTGTCCGGTCGTCCGATCCCGGAGATGGATCAGGAGTTGCAGCAGATGATCAAGTCGGTGAAGAATCCGTACCTGAATAAGCTGCTCAATATGATCTTCCTCGAGAATGAAGGCTTCCATAAGGAGTTCATGCAGCACTCCGCCGCGAAGTCCGTACACCACGGCTATGTCGGCGGTCTCGCAGAGCATACCCTGTCGGTTGCAGCCATCTGCGATTTCTATGCGAAGCATTACCCGGATCTGCACCGTGACCTGCTGATCACCGCGGCACTCTGCCACGACATCGGAAAGGTACAGGAGCTGACCGCATTCCCACGCAACGATTACAGTGATGTCGGACAGCTGATCGGCCATATCGTCATCGGCTATCAGGCGGTGATCAATACGGCAAAGAAGATTCCAGATTTCCCGGAGACCCTCGCCGCAGAGCTCGGTCACTGCATCCTCGCGCACCATGGTGAGCTCGAGTACGGCTCCCCGAAGAAGCCGGCACTGATGGAGGCGATGGCACTTTCCTTCGCCGACAACGTCGATGCGAAGCTCGAAACCATGCGCGAAGCCATCGCTGCCGCAGGTAAGAACGGTAAGGCACCGGACAGCAACGGCTGGCTCGGCTTCAACCGCCTCATCGACTCAAACCTTCGAAAGACCAGCGATCTTTCATAAATCATAAGTGAACGAAACGCCGCCACACGGAGGACATCCTCCGTGTGGCGGCGTTTTTTAGAATTCACAGACAGAAATCGGCGAGGAGTACTGTGCTGCTGATGGCAGTCCTCCGGGGCTCCTCGTATAATCCTCATGGAATCATCGTGCGCCGACCGTCAGCTTATACTCGACCTCACTGTACTCGGAGCCGCGCTGGCGCTGCACCTTCACCCTGATGTCGTCGCCGACCTCGAGCTCGCCGAGCACCTTACGGAACGTCGGCATGTCATCGATCTCGCTGTCGTCGATCATCGTGAGGACATCACCGCTCTGAATGCCTGCATTGAACGCTGGCGAGTTCTTATCGCACTCCTCGATGTAGAGGCCGGCCGGAAGTCCTTCACGGGCCATCTCGGACGTCACCTCCTGCGCATGGAAGCCGAGGTACGGGTACGCGATGCCGTTCGACAGCTTCTGGATCTGTGCGAGAAAATCCGTCGCAACGGCGATGCGATGATAACCATCCACCGTTTCCCCGAGGCGGCTGCTCACCCAGCCGATCAGCTCACCCTTCGTATTCAGCACGAAGGCACCGCTCTCCGGGCTCGCATGAAGATCCGCGATCATCGCGGCGATACTGCCATCGATGTAGGACGTGTTATAGCTGATGGACGAAATCCTGCCGATCGTGCAGGACGGATAGCTGCCATCCGGGGCCCCGACCGCGGGGAGCAGGTCCCCACGCTGCAGGCGGCCTGCGTTACCGATGGTAATCGTCCGGAGCTCATGCCGGTCCTTCGCGCTGAGCGTGTGCTGGGCGACGGAAACCACCGCGATTCCATCCGCCTGGTCCTGTGCCTTCAGCTGTGCTTCATAGGAGGAGCCATTCACGCTCACCGTGATCTCATCGTTTTCCTTTATGATGTCCGCAGAGGTGAGCACCAGAAGCTCATCGCCGGTGCGTGCGATCAGGATGCCGGCGGCCTGTCTGCCGGACTCCACCTCCATGCCGAACATGTCGGTGCGGGTCACGCGGCTCTCGACCTCGACGAGGCTCTGCTCCGCCTGCTGCGCGACATGCTTGAGCGCCGCGTTCAGCTTCTCGTAATCCGCCACCGTGTACGCATAGTCTGCGAGCTCCTGCCGCACGACGTCCTCAACCGGGCTCGTCTCCGGCGGGGCACTCGTTTCCGTTGCCTGTGCCACTTCTGCGGCGGACTGTCCGGCTTCCCCGGACCCAGCTGCTGTGGTCTCCGCTATGGATGAATCACTGCCTCCGGCTGTACTCTCCTCCGGAAGTGCGGCACCACCCTCCGAAGCGGTCACCTCCGTTTCCAGGACGACGGCCTCACTCTCCATCGGATGCAGGCGCTCCCGGATCTTCGGCTCCAGGCCACCGAAGACAGCGGCGCTGACGGAGCCAAACAGAAGTGCGGAAATCAGCACACGTGCATAGTGCCGCGTGCGCTTCTTCCAGTCCTCCTTCCGACCTACGATATTCTCTTTTATAAAGTCTTTTTCTGCCATAGCACAATTATAACCATGAAGATATTTTCACGCAAGAAATTTGCCTTCATGTGCTATACTGATAGGCATGAATGAAAAAGTATTACACACACTCGAATTTAATAAGATCAAGGATCGCCTGACAGACTGTGCGAGCTCCCAGGAGGGACGCAAGCTCGTCCAGGCGCTGCTGCCATCGACGGATCTCGCAGAGATCGATCGAAACCTCGCGGAAACCGACGCGGCCATGCTCCGGATCGGTCTCTATGGCACGCTTTCATTTTCCGGCGTGAAGGACGTCCGCGACAGCCTGAAGCGGCTCGAGATCGCGGCCTCTCTTTCCGCGGCAGAGCTCCTGTCCATCAGCGGCGTACTGACCGTCGCCGGCCGTGCGAAGGCCTATGCCCGTGACAGCGAGAAGACGCCGGAGGCACCGAAGCCGGTGCCGCGGGCGGTGCGTTTAAACGCCCACTACACGAAGAATCAGCCGGATCCGGAGAAGCTCCGCGCGGAATCAGAGGACGATGCATTGTCCCCGTACTTCCGTGACATCGAGCCGCTCTCTCCGGTCAATAAGGAAATCGTCCGCTGCATCCTCTCGGAGGATGAGATCGCCGACGACGCGAGTGCCGGTCTCTTCAGCGTCCGTAAGAAAAAGCATGCGCTGGAGGAGCGCATCCACACGACGCTGAACGGCATCCTGAACGGTAGCCGTGCCCTGCTGCAGGACGCGGTCATCACTATGCGCGATGGCCGCTACTGTCTCCCGGTGAAGGCGGAGTATAAGTCGAGCTTCCCGGGCATGGTCCACGACCAGAGTGCGACGGGATCGACCCTTTTCATCGAGCCGATGAGCATCGTCAAGCTGAATAATGACATCCGTGAGCTCGAGGCCGACGAAAAGAAGGAGATCGAGAAGGTCCTGGACACCCTGTCCGGCTCCCTGATGCCCTACACGAACGAGATTCGTCGGAACATCGAGATCCTCGCGCACCTCGACTTCGTCTTCGCGAAGGCGAAGCTGGCGACCTCCATGCGGGCCACCCGTCCGGTGCTGAACGATCACTACTACATCAACATCCTGCAGGGCCGTCATCCGCTCATCGATCCGAAGAAGGTCGTTCCGATCACGGTATACCTCGGAAAGGAATTCGATCTTCTCGTCATCACGGGACCAAACACCGGTGGTAAGACCGTGTGTCTGAAGACCATCGGTCTCTTCCAGCTCATGGGTCAGTCCGGTCTCTTCATCCCGGCCGCCGAAGGATCGGAGCTCGGTGTGTTCGAGGAGATCTTCGCCGACATCGGTGACGAGCAGTCCATCGAACAGAATCTGTCGACCTTCTCCGCGCACATGACGAACACCGTCCGTATCCTGAGCGAGGCCGACAGCCACAGTCTCTGTCTCTTCGATGAGCTCGGTGCCGGTACCGATCCGACCGAGGGTGCGGCGCTCGCGATGGCGATTCTTAACTTCCTTCATAATATGAAGACACGGACCGTCGCGACCACCCACTACGCAGAGATCAAGGTCTATGCCCTCTCCACCGAGGGCGTCGAGAACGCGAGCTGCGAGTTCGATGTGAACACCCTGAGCCCGACCTATCGTCTGCTGATCGGTGTTCCTGGTAAGTCCAATGCTTTCGCCATCTCACAGAAGCTGGGCCTGCCATCCTACATCATCGAGGATGCGAAGAGCCGCCTCGAGAACGAGGATGTCAAGTTTGAGGATGTCATCGCGAGTCTCGAGGAGAGCCGCGTGACCGTCGAGCGTGAGCGTGAGGAGATCGCGCGCTATAAGGCGGAGATCGAGGAGTATAAGCGCCGTGCACGGGAGAACTCCCGCGGCGTCGAGAAGGGCCGTGACAAGATTCTCCAGAAGGCCCGTGAGGAAGCCGCACAGATCCTGGCGGATGCCAAGGAAACGGCGGACTCCATCGTGAAGGAGCTCCGAAAGCAGGAGCAGAACGGTGCGGCGGTCTTCGAGGCCGACCAGACCCGCTCCACGCTGAATAAGAAGCTGCGGGAGACCCAGGCGAGCCTCTCGGCGGCACAGAAGGTGAAAGGACCGGCCCAGCCGGTATCGGCGAAGAGCCTCCGGATCGGCGACACCGTCCATGTGGCTTCGATGAACCTGAACGCCACAGTATCGACGCTGCCGGATCGAAACGGCAAGCTCTATGTCACCGCCGGCATCATCCGCACCCAGGTATCGGTGCGTGATATCGAGCTCGTGGATACCAGAAAGGTATCCGGCCCTGGTCTCGAGCCGACGAAGAAGGGAAAGAAGTCTCATGCCGGCAACATCCGCATGCAGAAGACGATGAGCATCTCTCCAGAGATCAATCTTATCGGCCAGACCACCGCGGAGGCGATCCCGGAGCTGCAGAAGTACCTCGACGACGCCTATCTCGCGCATCTGCCGCAGGTCCGTGTCGTCCACGGACGTGGTACCGGCGTGCTCCGAAAGGCGGTGCATGCACAGCTGAAGAAGCTGAAATACGTGGATTCCTTCCGCCTCGGCGAGTTCGGCGAGGGCCAGGATGGTGTCACGATCGTCATGTTTAAGAAGTAAAGCAGCGGCAAAAGAACGAGGAGGAAAGCCGGATGGCGGAGAAACAGAAAATTCTGATCGTGGATGATGACGCTTCGATTTCGGAGCTCATCTCCCTCTATCTCGAAAAGGAGATGTTTGATACACGCTGCGCCGCGGATGGCGAGGAGGCGCTGCAGCTCTTTCCGGAATACCAGCCGAATCTCGTGATTCTGGATCTGATGCTGCCGGGCATCGATGGCTATGAGGTCTGCCGGCGGCTCCGGGCGAGCTCGCAGGTGCCGGTCATCATGCTGTCGGCGAAGGGCGAGACCTTCGATAAGGTGCTCGGGCTCGAGCTCGGCGCGGACGACTATATGGTGAAGCCGTTTGAGTCGAAGGAGCTCGTGGCGCGGGTGAAGGCGGTGCTTCGTCGCTACCAGCAGGCCCAGGCGCAGGTCAATGCTGCCGTCGATGCCGCACTCTCCGCCCAGCAGGCGAAGTCAGGCACAGGGCTCACGATGAATGGTGCCGCGGGCGCGGCTGCTGCGGGCTTCGCAAAAAACGGCGGCGTCGGCGCGGTTTCACCGCAGGCACGGATGGGCGCGGGCTTCCTCGATACGACGGGGCTTCCGGCAGCGGATGCCGAGGGCAATATCACCTTCCGGGCGTATGCCGAGGGTGACAGCGGCTCCGGCGAGCTGTATACCTACAACGGACAGACCGGACAGCTGCATCGCGGTGGTACGGACGCGCGGGCGCATGCGACGGATATGCTCGATGCTTACCGGAATGGCGACTACATCGAGTACAAGGATCTCATCATCAACAAGTCGAATTACGCGGTCTACTACAGTGGTCATGTCGTGGAGATGCCGCCGAAGGAGCTCGAGCTTCTCTACTTCCTGGCGTCCTCACCGAATCAGGTCTTCACGCGTGAGCAGCTCCTCGATCACATCTGGGGCTATGAATTCGCCGGGGATTCCCGGACGGTCGATGTGCACATCAAGCGGCTGCGCGAAAAGCTGCCGGGGAATCCGGACTGGGAGATCTCCACGGTCTGGGGCATCGGCTACAAGTTCAGAGTGATATGATAAACAGAACCCCGGAGGGCCGGCAGCAGATGTACTGTGCATCTGCTGCCGGCCCTCCGGGGTTCTGTTCTTATGTCTCTGGCACATCGTAGCTGGCCTGCGGAAGTGTGAAGGTGAACTCGGTGCCGACGCCTTCAGTCGAGACGCAGTCGATGTTCTCACCGTGTGCGGTGATGATGGACTTCACGATGCTGAGGCCGAGACCGGTGCCGTGCTTATCCTTGCCGCGAGACTGATCCGCCTTATAGAAGCGGTCCCAGATCTTCGCGAGGTCACGCTTCGGGATACCGATGCCGGTGTCCTTTATGGAGACGAAGACCTTCTGGCCGCGTATCCCGGTGCGGATCGCGATCGAGGATTTCGGATTACTGAATTTCAACGCGTTATCGATCAGGTTATAGAGCACCTGCTGGATCTTACTATAGTCCGCGTAGACCATCTCCTTCTTCTCGGCGAAGGTCAGCTCGAAGACGAGCTCCTTCTTCTGACAGGTCATCTCGAAGCTCGCGCAGACGTCACGGATCACGCGGTTCACATCGAAGTTCGTCCGGCTGAGGAAGCCCTTCTTATCCAGGGTGCCCAGACTCAGCATTGACTGCGTCAGCTTCGTAAGGCGCTCCGTCTCGGAGATCAGGCGCATGAGGTACTTCGGCTCCAACTCCTCCGGGATCGTACCGTCGAGGATGGCCTCGAGGTAGCCCTTGATGGAGGTCAGTGGAGAGCGGAAGTCATGGCTGACGTTCGCGATGAACTGCTTCTGATAGTCGTCCGACTTCGAGATCTCATCCGACATGAAGTTCAAGGTTTCCGCAAGGTAGCCCATCTCATCCTCCGAGTTCGTCGTGATCTTGTAGTGATAGTCGCCGGCAGCATACTTCGTGGCGCCCTCCGTGATTCTCTTCAGCGGGCGGTAGACGATGACATAGAAGACGGCCATAATCAGCAGCGACAGGATGAAGATGATGAGCGCCGTGAGGTAGACGATGTTCAGGATGTCGTTCTGTGAAGCGACGATGTTTTCGACCGGTTCATGGATGAGGACATAGCCGCCGGTCATGTAGCCACGGGTCACCGGAGCCATGACCGAGAGGACCTCGGCCGGATACAGATCGTGATAGCGGCCGAGCTTATAGCGCATGCCGGTCATCGTGCTGTCGAAATCCGGGATCACGATGTTTTTATGTGCATCCTCTGCGGTGTCGCTCAGCACCTTTCCGTTTCGGTCCACGATCCAGATGTCGACATCGAGAAAGGTGGAGACCGCCTTCATCTGCTGACTCACCGCGTCGGTGCTCAGGTTCAGATTTCCCGTCTCGGAATAGGTCGAGGAGATCAGTGTCGCCTCACTGTAGAGACTGTTCGCCTGCTCCTGGATCAGGTAGCGGTAGGTGAGTCCAGAGGACAGGATCGCCACGACCATGAAGCCCAGCACACCGAAGACGATATACGCCACGATAAATTTTACAAATAAGGATCGTTTCACTTTAGTTCGTCAGGACGAGCTTCGCGCTGCCATAGATGCCGGCGTCGTTGCCGAGGGTGGCGAGTACGATGTCTGCCTTCTTCGTGAGGATCGGCGTGTAGTCTACATAGTGCTTCTTCACGAGGTCGATCAGGTACTGACCGGCTCTGGAAACACCGCCGCCGATGACATAGATCTCCGGATCGGCCACCATGGAAATCGTGGCGAGGGCACGGCCGAGGTAGTACATACTGGTGTCGATGGTCTTCACTGCGAGCGGGTCACCGGCCTTCGCACAGTCGCAGACATCACGGGCACTCAGTGCATCGCCGAACGCACGCATCGTGGAGGCTTCGTCGCTCGCCGCGAGATTACGCTTCGCCTCGCGGACGATGCCGGTCGCACTGGCCACCTGCTCGAGACAGCCATGACCGCCACAGTTGCAGGCCTCCTGCTCACCGTCACGCACCTGGATATGACCGATCTCTGCGCCGGCACCATGGACGCCTGCGATGATCTGACCGTCGATGATCAGTCCGCCACCGACACCGGTGCCGAGGGTCACCATCACGAGATTTGCGTGGCCCTTACCGCCACCCTGCCACATCTCGCCGAGGGCGGCAACATTGGCATCGTTACCGACGGCACAGCGGATCCTTCCGCCCATGAGCTCCTGCATCTCCTTCGCCGGCCAGTGATCATGCCAGCCAAGGTTGACGCAGATATGCACATAGCCGTTCGGCTCGACCGGCCCCGGTACACCGATACCGATACCCTCGATGTCCGTGAGCTCGATGCCCTTCTCACAGAGACGCTTCTTCAGCGCATCCGCGACATCCGGGAGGATATACTTTCCGTCCTCTTCCTTACGGGTCGGAACCTCCCACTTATCCATCAGAACACCGGTGAGTGTGAAGATACCGCACTTCACCGTCGTTCCGCCTACATCAACGCCTACACAATACTGATTCATATGATCCCCCTCCTGCTACTTCAGCTTTACAGATTCCATCGCGCCCGCACTTCCGATGAGCAGATCGAGTCCCAGCGGATTCTTCATACCATGCGCCACCCGCGCTCTGGAGATCGAGGTATCGATGTTGCCGCTGTACTTCAGTGTGCCGCTCATGTCGTAAAGCTGGAGCGTGGTATTATTATAAACCAGGACCCTGTCCTGATCGATATCGAAGTTTGTATAGTTCAGCTGGAACGGCGTCGAGAACACCGTCTGGCCGTTCAGCCGGTATACGGTCAGCATGTACGGATCCGCGGAGGTCTCCGAATCGCTGTTATCCGTGATGATGCCAATGTAGTCGTCCGCATAGGTAATCGCCTGGATCGTCTGCTCGATCTCGACCTTCTGGCTGAGCTCCGGACTCGTCAGCACCTTCGTACTGAAGAAGGCGATGCCACCATCATAGAAGGCCTGCGCATGCGTATCATCCGAGAAATGCACCCGTCCGGCGAGATGTCCGCTGAAATCGTCGGTGAAGCCACCCACGACACGGTTACTGCCGGCATTCTGGCCGATCTCACTCAGATTATAGAAGATGACCTTATTCTGGATCGTTCCGTTTTCGATGGAGGCGAACGACGCGATCAGCTCCGTGCCATCCGGTGATACTGCGATATCCACCGGATATCCGTCACCGTCGAGCACCGACTTGATGGAAATATCCAGCGCCGCACCCTCCTTCGAGAAGACGGTGATATAGCTCGCCTTCGAATCCTCGAGAAGTGCATAGGTGACGCCGGTGCCGGCCACTGAAATCTTCGTAATCGGCAGATTCGTCTCTGCCTGTCCGGTGGTACCGGTCTTATTCATGATATAGATCGCGGTCTTACCCTGATCGGCGATCGCACAGTAGTCTCCGCTGATGGACACATACGGACTGTTCATCTCGTAGGACTGATTCCAGATGGTCTTACCCGACGAATCGATATAGGTCGCACCATCGCGGGTCACCTTCAGGAAGCCGTCGCCGAAGATCTCATAGTCCTCATAGTCCGACTCGCTCACGCCGTTTTCACCGGTGAAGCTGTTTCGCCAGTTCTGTGAAAAGCCTGTATACGGCCGCTTCATCATATATACTGCACCCGCCACAAGCGCGCCGAGCACCAGTACGACGACGAGAAAAACGAGGAGGCGGCGACGACTACGTCTCCGCTTCCCCTTCTCCTCAGCCTGCTCCGCCTCCTGCTGCAGCAGCTCCTTCGTATCGACGACGCGACGGCGCAGCTCCTGTTTTCGATTTTCTCTCTCAATATCTGCCATGTTTTTAATATAAGCTGTGCGGATATACGCCCTGATCTACGAGCTCCTGTAAGGACTGCTGCACGGCTTCCTTATCCTCTGCATAGGTCACGCCGAACCAGCGGTCATGATCCTTCAGTACCTTGACCGTCGCCTGGCCTGCGAGCATCAGCTTCGAAAGCTCCGCCGGAAGGAGGTACTCGCTCTTCATCTCCTGACCGTGCTCGTCGAGCCATGCCGGGAAGTTCTCGATGAGGACATCCAGGTACTTCTCTGGAAGACCGAACATGTTCATGGAAACGATCGCATCGCCATCGACCTCGACTGGATTTCCATCGCCATCCTTACCCATGAGCTTTCCATCCGCCTGCTTCGCGATGTCGTAGGTCTCGTCGATCTCGTGGAGATAGCCGCCCTCGCCCATCACACAGACACCACGGTTGACGGTGCCGTGATCGGACAGGGTGTTTCCCACGATGTAGCCGGCCATGCACATATCGAAGGCCGGTGCATCCTCATCCATGGTATTTACGAGGTAGTCATGAATCAGTTTGAAGCCCTCACGGCCATAGAAATCGTCCGCGTTGATGACGGCGAACGGGCAGTCGATGAGATCCCGCACCTGGATCAGTGCATGTGCGGTGCCCCACGGCTTCTTTCTGCCCTCCGGTACACTATAGCCCTCCGGCAGCTTGTCGATCTCCTGGAAGGCATACTTGCACTTCGCGATCTTCTCGACACGGTCGCCGATGATCTCACGGAAATCCTTCTCGATATCCTTACGGATGATAAACACGATCTCGTCAAATCCGGCTTCCAGTGCATCGTGGATGGAATAATCCATGATGATCTCACCACTCGGTCCCAGCTTCGCCAGCTGCTTGATACCACCGCCGAAACGGGATCCCAGACCTGCCGCCATAATTACCAGTGCCGTTTTTTTCATTTTACTTTACTTCCTCTCTCGTCCGCAGAACGCGGGCAATCTCATATCCTATGCTTATGTATGTTTCTACTGAACTGCATCTCCCCATCATCCCGACATCGGCAGGTCAGAGAAGTGCATATTCATATATCAGTAGCCGAGCCATGCGCCGTCTGCGCCGACGTGAAGACCATCCGGGGTGGTCGTGTTCGTCAGCATCGCCCCGAAGGTGCCGTCGTGCAGCTGGTTGAAGTAGTAGAACTTGTCGTTGATCTTCCACCAGCCATGAAGCATCGCGCCGTAGGTCGCGCCCTCGGTCGTATTCAGCAGATACCAGCGGCCATCCACGCGCTGGAGACCGGTCAGCATCGCGCCGTCTGAACCCATGAGGTACCAGTTGAGGCCGTCCGGACAGATCCAGCCGGTCAGGAACTGATTGCCGGCGATATAGTACCACTTATTCATGTACTGCATCCACTGTCCGCTGCCCGTGCCGGTCACACCGGTCGGATTCAGGGTGCTTGCCGGACTACCCTGCTGGAGGTTGAAGCCCGGACCGAAGATTTTTTCTGCGTTGTTCTTCACCTTGACGGTCGAGTTACTCGTCACGATCGCGTTGGAACGCGCGGTCGGGATCGAGAAGCTGTAATCGGATTCGGTCTTATCGCCATCGACCGTCGCGTCATCACAGATGAACATGGACTTCGCGATGAAGCCACCGCCGTCACCAGAGGCCGCTGCCTGCACGGAGATGTGGTCGACCGAGCGGCCACCCGAGCTGTAGCTGGAGACATTGACCGCGTGCTTCGGACCGGTCACCGAGGTTTTATTCTCGTGAAAATCGCCATCTGCGTCCGTCCAGTAGATGTAGACGTTATACTTCGTCGCGTACGTCACCTTATCCCAGCTGATCTCGTCGCCGTTATGTTCGAAGCCGGTCGGGTTCTTCAGTACGTAGAAGGGGTAGGTGGTGCAGCGGAGACGGATCGCGTTTTCGTTCCGGCTCAGCATCTCGACCTTCGTCGCGCCGAGGACCTCGACGGCACAGGTTTCGGTGAAGCTGTTGCCCGCCATCGGGTGAACCTCGATCGTGTAGGTGTAGGACTTGCCCGGCTTCGTGCGGTCGCCGGAGGTGCTGTAATCATACACGAAGTAGAGATGATCGTAGGTCGCCGGCTCCTCACCGCTCGACATGTCGCCGGCGGTCATGCTGCTCTCCTCTTCCGGGGCCAGATCGATGCGGACCGTGCTGATCCCGGCTGCCAGCGCCGTCATCGCGCTCATCGCGGACAGCATCACGCAGGCTACCGCCGTCAGGAAAAACGTACGGAGTTTCATCCTCACTGCTCCTTTCTTTTCTATATCATGAACCTTTTTGAAGGATTCGTAAAGTGTCGATAATGTATCATCTTATTGTACCAAGTTATGCAGGGGTTTTCAATAAGAGGGCGTCTACTGTTCAGACAGGGGACCCGGAGGGGGCGGCAACGGAGGCACAGTACTCCGAGACCGGTTCAATCTAAGCCGGGGACCCTAAGCGGCACTAGGCCCTCTG
>CAKQED010000039.1:0-20107 GCA_934229835.1 uncultured Oribacterium sp.
GATTCGAGTGACCGTCTGATCGCGACAACCCGAAAGCCGCTCATGCAGGTCGGCGATATCGCGAAGGTGCTCGTAAAGGATGTGACGAAGATCGGTGCGTTCGTGGACATCGGACTCGAGCGTGATGTGCTTCTGCCATACCACGAGATGCGCCACGAGATTAAGGCCGGCGATCAGGTCGAGGTCTATCTGTACGTCGATCACAGCCAGCGTCTCGCCGCCACGATGTATACAAAGAAGCACGAAGAGGCGACGCTTATACAGAATGATCAAATTAAGACCTATCATTATGAGCGAAATGCCGATGAGGTTCTCGCGATCCTGACGGAAAAGTTCGAAGGGCATGTACCTTACACCGACAAAACTGTTCAACCTGACGAAATTATGCGGGATTTCGGTATGTCGAAGGCCGCTTTCAAGCGTGCTGTGGGCAAATTGCTGAAAGAAGGAAGAATTAAAATCACGAAGACCTCGATCTTTTGTGTATATTGACCGAATTAAAAAATCGCTCGACAGTTTGTATAAAATCGACCGGTCTTTTCTAGGAACAAATGCTGTTGAGAAAAAAACTCCGCGAGAGTACGATGAGTACAGTTGAAAAGGCTTAGGGAACCTGTTCACTAAACGTTTGTGCCCTTTAGGAGAAGAAAAGATTATGGCAAGTGTTGAGCTTAAAAATGTAACCAAGAAATATCCGAACGGCTTCGTCGCTGTTAAGGATTTCAACCTCGATATCAAGGATAAGGAATTCATCATCTTCGTCGGACCATCTGGCTGTGGTAAGTCGACCACCCTTCGAATGGTTGCAGGTCTCGAGGATATCTCGAGCGGTGACTTGATCATCGACGGTAAGAGAGTAAATGATGTTGAGCCGAAGGACAGAGATATCGCGATGGTATTCCAGAACTACGCTCTGTATCCTCATATGACGGTATATGACAACATGGCATTCGGTCTGAAGCTTCGTAAGGTTCCGAAGGCAGAGATCGATCAGAAGGTGCATGAGGCTGCGAGAATCCTCGATCTCGAGCATCTCCTCGACAGAAAGCCGAAGGCTCTTTCCGGTGGACAGAGACAGCGTGTAGCGATGGGACGTGCAATCGTTCGTAGACCGAAGGTTTTCCTCATGGATGAGCCGCTCAGTAACCTCGATGCGAAGCTGAGAGCACAGATGCGTGTAGAGATCGCAAAGCTCCACAAGTCCCTCGAGACCACCATCATCTACGTAACACATGACCAGACCGAGGCGATGACACTGGGTACCAGAATCGTCGTTATGAAGGATGGTATCATCCAGCAGGTAGATACACCGGAGAACCTCTACGATACACCGTGCAACAAGTTCGTTGCAGGTTTCATCGGATCTCCGCAGATGAACATGATCGACGCAGAGTGCAAGGCCGAGGGTAATGATGTAACCCTTACCTTCGCCGGCCACACGATCACCCTCGATGCTGCCAAGGCTGCCAAGCTGAAGGACGGCGGATACATCGGTAAGACCGTCATCCTCGGCATCCGTCCGGAGCATCTGCACGATGAGGCTGATTTCGTAGCCGCTCACCCGAAGCAGACCGTACAGGCTGAGATCAAGGTATACGAGATGCTCGGTGCAGAGACCCTTCTCTACTTCGACCTCGCCGATGCAGGCTGGGTTGCAAGAGTAAACCCGAAGACCTCTGCTCGTACCGGTTCTACTGTTACCTTCGCACTTGATGAGGCGAAGATCCACGTTTTCGATAAGGAAACAGAGCAGACCATCACAAACTGATCAGAATCACAGCGCACCCGGTGGGAGATCCACCGGGTGTTTTTTCGTCTATCGTATCATTTTATACAGCCATGCATGGAAAAGAGGCCGAAAGAGGCCAAAAAATGACGGAAACGTTCAGGGCGGGCGGGGTGGCACTGCCTGAACGCTTACAAAATGACGGAAAATGACAGCCGTCAGGTCGATACAATGATTGATTTTAGAAATCGAATCTAGTAAAATATCAATAATTATGGAGTACTAGTCGTATCTAGTCGTTAAGTGCAGAAGGAGTAGAGAATGATTTCAAATCAGGTTTTACAGAGCACGATTGATTCTCTCAAAAGTATTACAAGAGTTGATATCGCCATTGCGGACATTGATGGAAAGGTGCTTGCATCGACCTTTACAGATAACCAGTATACAGAATCGATGGTTTCGTCCTTTGCGGAATCACAGGCAGACAGCCAGGCCGTGGGCGGATATCAGTTTTTTAAGATTTTCGACGAGCACCAGCTCGAGTATGTGCTGATCGCGATGGGCGACAGCGACGACGTGTACATGGTCGGCAAGCTCGCCGCCTTCCAGATCCAGACCCTGCTGGTTGCGTATAAGGAGAAGTTCGATAAGGATAACTTTATCAAGAACCTCCTGCTCGACAACCTGCTTCTGGTCGACATCTATAACCGTGCGAAGAAGCTGCATATTGATGTCAGCGTGAAGCGCGTGGTCTACATCATCGAAACCAAGAAGAGCACCAGCGATTCCGGCGCCCTCGAGGCACTGAAGACACTGTTCGCTGCGAAGACCCACGATTTCGTCACCGCGGTTGATGAGAAGAATGTCATCGTCGTAAAGGAAGTGAAGCCGACCGAGACCTCGGATGAGCTCCACCATGTAGCCGAGACCATCCTCGATATGCTCGAGACCGAGGCGATGATCGATGCCCGTGTCAGCTACGGTACCGTCGTGAACGAGATCAAGGATGTTTCGAAGTCCTACAAGGAAGCGAAGATGGCCCTCGAGGTCGGTAAGATCTTTTATGCAGAGCGGAACATCATCGCCTACAACCGTCTCGGTATCGGCCGTCTGATCTATCAGCTGCCGCTGCCACTGTGCAAGATGTTTATCCGCGAGATCTTCACGACCGTCTCTCCGGACGAGTTCGACGAGGAGACCCTGACCACGATCAACAAGTTCTTCGAGAACAACCTGAACGTTTCCGAGACCTCCCGTCAGCTGTATATCCACAGAAACACCCTGGTATACCGTCTCGATAAGCTGCAGCGCTCCACTGGTCTGGACCTTCGTGTATTTGATGACGCCATCACCTTCAAGATCGCACTCATGGTTGTAAAGTACATGAAGTATATGGAGACCATCGACTATTAATTCTTCGAGTCTTCGATCCATCGACGCTTCACTCAGCGTCCAGAGGCAGCCCTGTCTCTGAAAAAATCTTAAGATTATTGACATGAATTAGCCGGTCCATGGTGTATACACCATGGACCGGTTTTTGCTATTATTTTATATAATGCGGCATCGTCTTCCGAAAACACCCTTGCGTTGTTTCTGAAGGCAGTCCGGACGCAAGGTGCATCGAGCCCTTGCGTGATATACGATGTGCAACACCCCACCAAAGGACCTTCTATAAGAATGATTGAAATCAAAAACGTTTCCAAAAGCTATAAAAACGGCGTTGAGGCCCTCCGAAATGTCAGTCTCACCATCCCAGATGGCGAGTTCTGTTTCATCGTCGGGCGCAGCGGCTCCGGTAAATCCACGCTCGTCCGCCTCCTCACGAAGGAGCTCGAGCCGACGGAGGGCGAGATCACCGTCAACGGGCTCGCCCTGCAGCACATGAAGCGACGTCTCGTCCCGAAGTACCGTCGCCGTCTCGGTGTCGTCTTCCAAGACTTCCGGCTCCTCGAGGACCGTTCCGTCTATGAGAACATCGGCTTCGCCGAGCTGATCGCCGGTAAATCCACTCCGGAGATCCGCGCAGATGTCGCGGAGATGCTCGAACGCGTCGGTCTCAGCGAGAAGCACGACGCCTATCCGCGCGAGCTCAGCGGTGGCGAGCAGCAGCGTACCGCCATCGCCCGCGCACTGATCAACCGTCCGGAGATTCTGATCGCAGATGAGCCGACCGGCAACCTCGACCACGAGAACGCCGTCAGCATCATGAAGCTGCTCGAGCGCATCCACGCGCAGGGCACCACGGTCATCGTCATCACGCACGACCTCGAGCTCGTCCGTATGATGAACAAGCGCACCGTCCACATGGCCGACGGCGAGATCGTCTCGGATTCCGGCACGGAAAAGGAAGCTTCAGAACGTAAAGTTACTGAAGAAGCAGAGACGACTGTACCTGAACCGAGATGTCGTCGATCACGCAAACGATCGATCCAAGAAGACAGCATACCAGAAGAGACACCAGCCATCAGCGAAAGCGAGCCTGCGGCCACTTCCGAAGCGCCTTCCACGGAACGCCCGCGCGGTCTCAGCGGCAGCCACCGCCCGCGTCATGTCAGCCGAAGAAAGAGAGGTGACGTCGGATGAAAGCAAACGCCATCGGCTACTGTATCCGTTCCGGATTCAAAAACATACTGCATAACAAGCTGTTTTCCGCCGCCTCTACAGCGACGATCGCGGCCTGCATCTTCCTGTTCTGTCTGTTCTTCGCGATCGTGACGAACGTACAGCACATCGCGAAAACCGCAGAAACCACCGTCGGCATCACTGTCTTCTTTACCGATGACGCAAGTTCTGAGGAGGTCAATGCTGTCGGCGAGGCCATCGCGGCGCGCCCGGAGGTGAAGAGTTCCCACTATACCTCTGCCGAGGAGGCCTGGGAAACGTTCAAGAGCGATTACTTCGATAACAACGAGCTGCTCGCAGAGGCGTTCGCAGAGGACAACCCGCTCGCGCACTCCCAGAGCTACGAGATCTTCCTCAACAACATCCAGGATCAGCAGAGCATCGTGGACTGGCTTCACAGCTTCCCGGTCGTGCGTCAGGTGAATTACTCGAACGCAGCCGTCACGGGACTGAGCTCGCTGAACCGCATCATCTCGCTGCTCAGCGCCGTGATCATCGCGGTACTGCTGGCAGTGTCGGTCTTCCTGATCAGCAACACGATCTCCGTCGCGGCACAGTTCCGTCGACGCGAGAACATGATCATGAAGATGATCGGCGCGACGAACCTCATGATCCGCCTGCCATTCCTCGTCGAGGGTGTGATGCTCGGCCTCGTCGGTGCACTGATCCCGCTGGCCGGCATCTACTTCATCTATGAAAAGGCTGTCCGCTATGTCACGAGCCACTTCGTCTCGATCTCGACGCTGTTCCAGCCGATTCCGATCAGCACCATCTATCCGCAGATGGTCGCGGTCGCACTGGGCCTCGGTGTCGGCGTCGGCTTCGTCGTCTCCTTCGTGACGATCCGAAAGTCGCTCCGGGTATAATGCAAGGCGGCGCGAAGCCTCGTCAATGCATCAAGGTCTGGAAGACGATCCGCGACATGATGATGCGAAGGACGGAGGCATTGGCCGAAAGAAAGAAGACATGAGAAAAAAGAAATCAGCGAAACTGAATATGCTTGCGGCGGCGCTCGTGCTGTCCCTCTGCTGCACGGCGAAGCCGAACCTCGCGGCGGAGACGGAGAAGAAGCAGATCGCGTCGGCGCAGAAAACGAT
Source organism: uncultured Oribacterium sp. (assembly GCA_934229835.1). Lineage (GTDB taxonomy): Bacteria > Bacillota > Clostridia > Lachnospirales > Lachnospiraceae > Oribacterium. Next base: position 5,446 of record CAKQED010000039.1, read on the forward strand.
CGACGCGAATCAGGCAGCTATCGATGCGCTGAAGGAAGAGCAGGCGAAGGTGAATGATACCATCAGCGGGCTCAAGGACCGGAAGGCAGATACCGCGAGCTACATCAAAGCGCTCGACCAGAGCATGGCAGAGCTCACCACTGAGGTGAACGAGCTTGATGCGTCCATCGCGCAGAAGCAGCTGGACATCCAGTTCACGCAGGGGCAGCTCGCCGAGGCGGCGCAGACCGAGGCGGACCAGTATGCCAGCATGAAGCTGCGCATCCGCTTCATGTACGAGAAGGGCGATACGAACTTCATCGACATGATCCTGAATGCCGAAAGCTGGGCAGATCTCCTCAACAAGGCGGAGTACATCGCGAAAATCACGGAGTATGACCGCCAGAAGCTGGACGAATTTGCGGCGACGAAGCAGTTTATCACGAACACGAATCTGCAGCTCGAGGCGGAGCAGGCGCAGCTGGTGACGATGCAGGCATCCGCGAGCGCAAAGCAGCAGAGCGTGGCGACCCTGCTCGCACAGAAGAACCAGGAGCTCGCCGCCTATAATCAGAAGATCCGCTCGGCGCAGTCGACGGCGAACCAGCAGCAGGGTGAGATCAATGCACTCTACGCGGACATCGAGGAGCAGGAGAGCACGATCGCCGCGATGGAGAAGGAAATCAGACGGCAGGAAGAGGAGGCGCGGAAGAAGGCCGAAGCTGAGGCGAAGGCGAAGGAAGAGGCGGCCCGGAAGGCGGCCGTCGCTGCCGGCAAGGATCCGGATTCGGTCGAGAAGGTGGAGCCGGACTACACGACGCGGACGATGAGTGGCGGATTTACCTGGCCGGTTCCGTCGGGAGGCCGCATCAGCAGTACCTTCGGCTCCCGTGAAGCGCCGACCGAGGGTGCCAGCACCTATCATAAGGGCATCGACATCGCGGCATCCAGCGGCTCGAAGGTCGTGGCGGCCGCCGGCGGTGAGGTCGTGATCGCGACCTACTCTGCCTCGGCCGGAAACTACGTGATGATCAACCATGGCAGCGGTGTGTATACCGTCTACATGCACATGGCAAACCTCGGTGTCTCCGAGGGGCAGGAAGTCAAGCAGGGCGAGAGCATCGGCTCCGTCGGCTCCACCGGCTACTCTACCGGACCACATCTCCACTTCGGCATCCGTGAAAACGGAAGCTATGTGGATCCACAGTCCTATATGTAATGAATAGCACCGGAGGAAGCTTCAAACGAACATTTATATTCATGTTCGTTTGAAGCTTCCTCCGGTGGGCAAGGTGCGAAGCACCTCTGCCCGCTTCATCGCGACTTCCGAAGGTAAGCCGCGATGAAGGCGATCAGTCTTTAAACAGCGTAAATGGAGGTTTTTATGAGAATCGGAACAGGATATGATGTACATAAACTGGTCGAGGGACGTGCACTGATCCTCGGCGGCGTGACCATCCCGTATGAGCGTGGTCTCGACGGTCACAGCGATGCGGATGTCATCGTGCATGCCATCATGGATGCACTGCTCGGTGCAGCCGCCCTCGGTGATATCGGGCAGCACTTCCCGGATACGGATCCGCGCTATAAGGGCGCAGATTCTGTACAGCTGCTTCATGAGGTCGGCCTCATCCTCGCCGCTCATGGCTACAGCATCGAGAACATCGACTCTACCATCATCGCGCAGCGTCCGAAGCTGATGAGCTATCTCCCGGAGATGCGTACGAATGTCGCGAAGGCCCTGAACCTTTCCGTCGACCAGGTGTCCATCAAGGCCACCACGGAGGAGCATCTCGGCTTCACCGGTCGTGGCGAAGGCATCAGCGCACAGGCCGTCGCACTGCTGATTTAAGTTTCTGTTAGAAGACCCGGAGGGCCAGCCCTCCGGGTCTTCTAACGAAAGTGTATATCCGCTTAGAGCCGTAGCCGCAGCTTCTTCGGAATGCAGGTCAGCGTATAATCCGTCTGCTCACCGATCGACTCGCCATCCACATGCACCGGAAGTGCCCGATCCGTATGAATCACGGCCTCACGGCAGCGGTAGAGATGCACACCGGTGTGGGTGACATGCTTTCCGAAGATGCTCGCCAGCATAATCAGGAGGAGCCGCCACTTATACTTCGTGCTCACGATACAGATATCGAGGTAACCGTCCGCGCCGTCGGCCTTTGGGCAGACCATATAGCCACCGTCGAAGGGATGTACATGCGCCGAGATGAACAGGATGTTGTTGAACTCGTGGCGCTTATCGCCATCGAGGATCACATAGCCATGGCTCGGACGCGCATGGATCAGCTCCCGCACGAAGATATGGAAGTAGCTCGCCCGCCGCCGCTGGAAGAACGGCTTTTTCGTGTCGGCCGAACAGTCATACCTGTCGGCACACAGTGCCGGAAAGAGTGCCGCATCGAAGCCGATACCGGAACTCACCGCGAAGCGGCGATTCATGGTCGCGCAGTTCAGCACACCATAATCGAGCAGCAGTTCATCCGATGGATTCCCGAGACGCTTCAGCTGCGCGCGCAGTGTATAGCGCTTCCGGTAGCAACGCGCGATGTCGTTATCCGTTTTCGTCGGAATATAGGCGACGGACACACGGTCACCGTCCATGTGCAGTCCATCCACGACCTCGTTCAGCGTACCCTCGCCACCGATCACGGTGATCGTCCGCTTCTCCGGGCAGCGCTCGGACAGCTGCTGTGCGTAGCGGCGCGCATCGCCGGCCTTCTCTGTAAGATATACCTCGTAGTTCTCCGTATTATGTGTCCGTTTTAAATATTTGAGTACCTTATCCCAGATTTTTCGTCCGCGGCCACCTGAGGCCTCTGGATTGATGATGAAATAATACATACTTCCTCCGAAGCTTTATATGAAAAAATTATAGCATTTTTCAGTCACTTCATCTCTAAAAAGACTATAAACTGCCCCTCCGAATCCCTTCGAAATCCTATGCTTCACCCATGAAAATCTACGTTTCAGAACAGCAGCCGCACGTATGCTGATTACAGGTGCATATCCACGCTTTTCACAAATTCTCCAAATCTAAGACACATTTTCAACACAGAAATCACGTATCATACTCGATGTAAACAGAAAGATAGCTGATGTGCATGAGCATCATCCGTGATCGTCGAGGCGGCGGTCGGTAGCAGAACGCAGAAGGTCTGTTGCGATCGCCGTCCGGCTTTACCAGATCACGATGAATGAACATATACGATCGATCAGGAACTACACTTTCTCAGGAGGTTCATGATGAAAAAAGTAGCAGGAATTGTTTTAGGTGCTGTATTATTCGGTGCTGTCGCCGGTGCATCCATGGTCGGGGTCAATGTCGCCGCCCAGAAGGCCGGCATCGCTTACCAGAGTGACAGTGGCACCCAAGCCGTCACACCGGAGACCACCGCCGCCGCGACCCAGGCTGCCGCGGAAACACAGGCAGCAGGCACAGCGGGCAGTGGTACCGCACAGGCATCCACGCTTGGCTATGGCTCCGTCAGTGAGGTCGCGAAGAACGCGATGCCGTCGGTCGTCGCCATCACCAATATGATGAAGTATCAGGCGAACGGCTTCTCCCTGTTCGGAAATTACCAGAATTATGAGACCGAGGTTCCGGCGAGTGGTTCCGGTGTCATCGTCGGAAAGAATGATACCGAGCTTCTGATCGTCACCAACAACCATGTGGTCGCGGATTCGAGCTCCCTCTCCGTCACCTTCTGTGATAACGAGAGTGTCGATGCGGAAATCAAGGGTACCGATGCCTCCGCGGATCTCGCCGTGGTCGCTGTAAAGCTTTCCGATATCCCTCAGGCGACGATGGATACCATCAAGGTCATCAACATTGGCAACAGCGATGCGATCCAGGTCGGCGATCAGGTCGTGGCGATCGGTAACGCACTGGGCTACGGTCAGTCCGTCACCACCGGTATCATCTCCGCGAAGGACAGAGATGTACAGACCAGTGAGGGCAGCGAGTCCGGACTTCTCCAGACGGATGCCGCCATCAACCCGGGCAACTCCGGCGGCGCACTCCTCAACATGCAGGGCGAGCTGATCGGCATCAACGTCGCGAAGTACAGTGATACCGATGTCGAGGGTATGGGCTACTCCATCCCATCCGACAAGGCGAAGAAGGTCATCGATTCACTGTCCACACTGACTACACGTCAGGCCGTTCCGGAGAATGAGCGTGGTTACCTCGGCATCCAGGTCAAGAACATCGATGCGCAGACCGCGCAGACCTTCGACATGCCGCAGGGCGTCTTCATCTATAAGTTCACTGAGGGCTCCAATGCTGAGAACAGCGGCCTCCAGGAGAAGGATATCATCACCGCACTGGATGGTCAGGGCGTCAACACCTTCGACGATCTCTCGAACCTTCTTTCGAAGTATAAGGCCGGCGAGACCGTCAAGGTCACTGTAAAGCGTCCGAACGGCAACAAGTATGATGACGTGACCGTCGATGTCACCCTGGGCTCCTCCGAGACCTCGAACACCAACAAAAAGTCCGGCACACAGAGTCAGCAGAACCAGGGCTCCGCAAACGACCCGTTCTCTCAGAACGGCGGCAGCGGTTCGAACGGCAACGGCTCGGACGGCAGCCAGGGCTCGAACGGCAACGGCAGCAGCGACCAGGAGCAGCTGTGGCAGCAGTTCCAGCAGTTCTTCAATCAATACCAGCGCTAATTTCAATCAATACCAGTAGCAGTTCAGCCGGGGCGGCTTCTTCACCCCGGCTGATTTTTACGAGACGTTTATGTCGAGCGTCTCTTTTTGTTTGCCCACCCCATTCGACGTTCTTTATCTATTTACTTATCGGCCCCGCCCCATGCAAACAAAAATTGACGCCCATACATCCTGACTGGGGTGAAATCTGATGAAAGCCTGGTGATCGGAGTTTTAGAAAGGCGGCATGTGTATCACTGGTCACGACGTTTTCTGAAGTTTTCACAAAATTCGTTTATAGAATTCTTGCGCCATTAGTTTTTTTGATCTTTGTTACAAACAGGCGATTTTCGGTCCGAGCGCCATTAGATGATTTTCGCAAAGAGAGGATTTCAAAGAGCGATGCCATTATATTTTCTGGAGTTTGTAACAAACAGGGCATTTTCAAGATGCGTGCCATTAAGTGACTTTTACAAAGCATCAATTTCAGTGATCTGTGCCATTAGATTATTTCACAGATTAAGAAATATCAGACTCTGTGACATTAAGTATGCGGTATCGAGACGGGCTCATCTGGCGATTTGCAGAAGAAAAGCAGAGAAGAGATAAAGTCACCGACTCGAAAATAAGCGGTTTTGCGTCAAATATCGGGATTTTCCTTTGATAATACTAGCCGAGAGTGACAGGACTTAATGTCATAGACTCGCCAGGAGAGGAAAATGTGAAAAAGCCTAATGGCATACGATTCGGATAAAGCAAATTTGCGAAAAAGCCGATGCTATTCTTCATCAACATCCTGCACTCGTAAAATCCATGAAGCGTCGGCGAGACATGAATATGGTTTTCGCCCCCCTCTTACCGTTGGCATCCTTCACATTTTTTGCTCTTTTGATACAGCAACACCCGCGCGAACAAAACAGGCGCCGACTTTTCGTTTGCCTGCACGGGGCGGGACCAATATGTAAGTAAATAAAGGATGCATACTGGGGTGGGCAGGCAAACGAGAAGAGGCGCCCGGCATGGACATCCCATTAAAATTATCCAGGTTACAAAATCACCCCGGTTGAACTGTTACTTCAGATACCTTGCCGGATGACCGGCAGGGCCTCATTGTCATTGACGCGCGCGCCTTTAAGCCTTAAAATAGTTTTACATGACCCTATGAGAAGCGATGATGTAGCGCCAGAAGCAGTGGCGAACGCAGGATGTGCCGTCATAGAAATTTTACCGGGCGGGCAGAAATCATGGGTAGAGGAGATACTATGAAGATTTTTAATACGATGTCCCGCATGAAGGAAGAGTTTAAGCCGATCGAGGAGGGCAAGATCCGTATGTATGTCTGTGGACCGACGGTCTACAACTTCATCCATATCGGTAACGCACGTCCGATGATCGTGTTTGATACCTTCCGTCGCTATATGGAGTATCAGGGCTATAAGGTAACCTATGTGTCAAACTATACCGATGTCGACGACAAGATCATCAAGGAGTCCATCGAAGAGGGCGTGAGCTGCGGCGAGATCACGAAGAAGTACATCGCCGAGGTCGAGAAGGACATGGACGCGATGAACATCGAGCCGGCGAGCGCACACCCGAAGGCGACCGAAGAGATCCAGGGCATGATCGATCTGATCGAGACCCTGATCAAGAACGGCAATGCCTATGTCGCTGCAGACGGCACGGTTTATTTCGATACGACCTCCTTCCGCGGCTACGGAAAGCTGAGCCATAAGAACATCGATGAGCTGCAGTCCGGTTTCCGTGATCTGAAGGTGTCCGGTGAGGAGGGCAAGCGTACCTCGACCGATTTCGTACTCTGGAAGCCGAAGAAGGACGGCGAGCCGTACTGGGAGTCTCCATGGTGCGAGGGTCGTCCGGGCTGGCACACCGAGTGCTGCGTCATGGCTCCGAAGTACTGTGGCGGCCGTCTCGACATCCATGCCGGCGGCGAGGACCTCATCTTCCCGCACCACGAGAACGAGATCGCACAGTATGAGAGTGCACACCACGAGACCTTCTCGAACTACTGGATGCACAACGGATTCATCAATATCAACAACCAGAAGATGAGTAAGTCCCTCGGTAACTTCTTTACCGTCCGCGACATCACCGCACAGTATGATCCGATGGTGCTCCGCTTCTACATGCTGAGCGCCCACTACCGTAATCCGCTGAACTTCAGTAAGGAGCTCATGGATGCTGCGAAGACCTCCCTCGACCGTATCTACACGGCGCTGGATCGTCTGCGTGAGCTGAGTGCGAAGGCACAGGGCGATGCGATGACAGAGAAGGAACTGGAGGATCAGAAGGCGGTCGATCAGCTGCAGGAAACCTTCAACAGCAAGATGGACGACGATCTGAACACCGCAGATGCGATCACGGCGATCTTCGAGCTCGTTCGTGTGGCGAACATCACGGCGACCGAGGAGAGCACGAAGGCTTACGTGGACTATGTGCTTGCGAAGCTCGAGCTTCTCATGGGTGTCCTGGGCATTCGTACGGAGCTCAAGAAGGATGATCTCGACAGCGAGGTCGAGAAGCTGATCGAGGAGCGTCAAGCAGCACGTAAGGCGAAGGACTTCGCCCGGGCGGATGAAATCCGTGACCAGCTGCTCGCCATGGGTATCGTTCTCAAGGATACCAGAGAAGGCGTAAAGTGGAGTCGTACCTGATGGATTTCGAGATTTTCAAGCTCTATAAAGAAAAGCTGAATCTGAAAGCGGTGGATGTCCAGACGACTTCACCGCTTATTCTCGCGTACATCGGCGACTGTCTCTACGACCTCGCCGTGCGGGAGTATGTGGTGTCGAACTTCCCGGGTGTGGTCAATGCTGTCAACCAGAAGAAAACGGCCTTCGTCTGTGCACATGCGCAGTCGGAGATCATGGGCTATCTCATCGGACAGGGTGTGCTGACAGACGAGGAGATGTCCGTCTACCGTCGAGGCCGCAATCAGAAGTCGGCAACGCACAGCAAGAACAGCTCCATCCAGGAGTACCGCCGCGCGACGGGCTTCGAGGCGCTGATCGGATACCTGTATCTGACGGAGCAGTACGAGCGCATGATCGATCTGGAGGCGAGAGGCATCACCCACCTGCAAGAGCTGGAGAACCGCTACGGCGAGATCCGGCACGAGCAGGCGGCAGAAGCAGAAAAAGAATAAGCCAGTTGAAAAACTGCGTTTTTTCGGTTCAAACATCACATCCTGTATCGGAGACCGTCTCCGATGTGTACCGGCTCTCGGAGTCGGCCATGGATGTGAGCATAGGAGAAGGATCTAAGCATGAGAGACGAAGAATTTACATTGATCGGACGAAATCCGGTCATCGAAGCATTTCGTGCGGGCAAGGCGATCGATCGTCTGTTCGTACAGGACGGGCTCCACGACGGCCCGATTTCCACGATTTTACGCGAGGCGAAGAAGGCTGGTGTGAAGCCGGAATTCGTAAAGAAGGAGCGCCTCGATGAGATCGCCGGGCAGGGTGCGAGTCACCAGGGTGTGGCGGCCTACCTTGCGGCGTTTCACTACAGCAGCGTGCAGGAGATGCTCGACGCTGCCCACGAGAAGAACGAGGATCCGTTCCTCTTCATCCTCGACGGCATCGAGGATCCACATAACCTCGGCGCGATGATCCGTACAGCGAATCTCGCCGGTGCCCATGGTGTCATCATCCGCGAGCGGCGCGCCGTCGGGCTGACCTCGACCGTGGCGAAGAGCTCGGCCGGCGCACTGGAGCATACCCGCGTGGCGAAGGTCACCAACATCGGCCAGACCATCGAGGAGCTGAAGAAGGAGGGCATGTGGTTCGTCTGTGCCGACATGGACGGCGAGCTCATGTATAAGCTGAATCTGAAGGGCTCGATCGGACTCGTCATCGGAAACGAGGGTGAGGGCGTTTCCCGTCTCGTGAAGGAGAAGTGTGATATGGTCGCCTCCATCCCGATGAAGGGCGACATCGACTCTCTGAACGCATCCGTCGCGTGCGGCGTGCTCGCGTACGAAATCGTACGGCAGCGGCTGAACTGACGGCATGTGGGCTGATGTAAACATTGGCCGCATATAATCGTATAGGAAGAAAATGACAGGGAATCGCAGGCGGGACGCCGGGTTCCCTGTTCTGGATGATGGAGGAAATATGGAAATTTCAGGACGCACGAAAATGATCTGTCTGCTCGGCAGCCCGGTGGCGCACAGCATGTCCCCGGCGATGCACAACGAGGCCTTCGCGGAGCTTGGGCTCGACTACCGTTACCTCGCCTTCGATGTGAAGGAGGGGGAGCTCGCCGGCGTGATGGACAGCTTCCGGAGGATGGGCGTGCGCGGCTTCAACCTCACGATGCCGCTGAAGACGGAGGCCGTCGCGCTCTGTGACCGGCTGAGCCCGGCAGCAGAGATCGCCGGTTCGGTCAATACCGTCGTCCTCGAGGACGATGGCACGGCGACGGGACATACCACGGACGGTATCGGCTTCACAGAGTCGGCACGGCAGGAAGGCGTCGATTTCCGCGGACAGAAGGTGACGCTGCTCGGCACCGGCGGGGCCGGGATCGCCATCCTCGTGCAGCTCGCCCTCGATGGTGCCCGCGAGGTAGCCGTCTTCGAGCGTGCCGCCAGCCGCTTCCACGATCGGACCGCCCGCGTCGTCGCCGAGCTGAACAAACGTACCCGCTGCCATGTCACGGTCTATGACTATGAGGATGCCGTGATGCAGCAGCAGATCGCAGAGTCCTGTCTCCTCATCAACGCGACGAATGTCGGCATGGCTCCGAACACCGATGCCTGCATCATCCCGGATCCGTCCTGGCTTACGAAGCGGGCGAGGGTAGCCTGCGGTGAGGCGCAGACCTCGGATGCGCCTGCTGCCCAGGGAGAGGACCCGGCAGCCGATACGACTGCCGCACAGGAGAAGACGCAGACAGTGGCTCCGCTGGTCGTCGCCGACGTCATCTATAATCCGCGGAAGACGAAGCTCCTTGAGATGGCCGAGGCCTGCGGCCTCAAGTCCTTCAACGGCATCAACATGCTGCTGTATCAGGGCGCAGCCGCCTTCGAGCTCTGGACCGGAGAGAAGATGCCGACGGAGAAGATTCAGGCGAAGTTCTTCTCGGAATAATCCCCCTCCTATCGGCTTCAGCTAAGATCGCGCAGGGAAAGCCCTGCGCTCGCAGAAAAGCACCGTGGCCGTACATCTGCGCTGTGCCTTTATGTGCAAAAAAATGATCGCATAATTTTTTTGAAAGAAAAGTAAATTCATGGTTGACAGAGGATGGTCTCCATGATAAAGTATAGAAGTTCTCGAGAGGGAACGGAATGCTGGCATAGCACAGTCGGTAGTGCGTCGCATTGGTAGTGCGGAGGTCACCGGTCCGATTCCGGTTGCCAGCTTTCTTTATAGGGTGAGATAAGCACCTGAAGGAAAGCCCGGAAATGGCGTAAAGTCGTCATTTCCGGGCTTTTTCTATATCTTCATCCATCGATGTTACGTATGGGATATTTTGCACCGTCCGCATAGAAAGCGGTGACCGGATGGAACTGGCGGTTTCTGGAAGAGAATATGGAATGCTGGCAGAGAAGAATTGTGCAAAGACAGAATAACCTCTTTAAATCATAGATAAAATATAAAAATCGGATGTCTGAACGGTAAAAAAATCGCCGTCAGACATCCGATTTTATATTGTACACAGCCTGTATCGGCATATCGTTTTTGATTAGATATTTGCGCTATTAATCATAAAGTCAACAACTTTTTTCATATCGGCTGGTTCAGAAACGATAAGATCCAGTTCACTGATGGTAGCTTTGTTGAAAAGATTTGCAGTGAAAAGCATCTGAGAGAGCTTGGATTTCAGATTTATACGATCTCCCTCCTTAGAAACAAGATATACATCTCCTTCACAAGTGTCCAGTACTTTGAAGAGTCCATCTACATTATTGACATTTACCAGCTTCATAAGCCACCTCCCTAAAGTGAGTTATTCAGAAAATCAACACATGTATATATTGCGTTTACTAAATTGTTTGCGTGATTGATGATAGAGCAGGTTCTGTAAACTGGCAAGTAAATGTTTACGAAGAATAATCGATTAAATTATGGCGTTTTTTTGCATAAGCTGAAATGCACTTTCAAAAATATGTGAATATTGAAATAAACGAACGAAGCAGAGCAAGCGAAATGTTATAAAATTAACAATCTTTGACTGTGCCTCGTGTTAAAAATGCCGGTCTGTTTAGACCGGCTAAAAAAATCTATTATGGATATTTATGGTAGCTCGAAGAATCAATAGTTATAAGAATAGTGAGTAAAGTGGTCTGCGTAAAATGTAAGCAGTAGGTCAATATAATTTCTAATTAATTTTTTCATAGAAGTTATCTCCTTTCTGATTTCATATTCATCATACAGAAGTATCGATGGATTTACGTGCCAGAATAGAAGAATTTATAGACAATAATTGCAAGTTCAAAATCGAAGAAGCACGTGTTGATCTATTTGTTTTTCCTATACTCTGAAGGAGATACGCCTTTTATCTTTTGGAAAATACGGCTGAAATACAGCGGATTTTCATAACCTACAATCTGAGAAATTTCATTAATATTATAGTGTCGGTTTTGAAGAAGAATTTCAGCATTACAAATTCGCTTTTGTAAAATAAACTGTTTCGGAGTAATACCAGCATATAGTTTAAACATCCGTATAAACCAACTTGTACTTACGTGATTTTGTGCAGCATAATCATCAATACTGATTGCTTCATTATAATGCTCGCTAAAATAAGAAATCGCCTTTGCGATTTCTTCTGAAGCTTGTGAATTATCAATAATTGTCGAGCATTTGAAGTGCCGCTGCAGTCGTATGAAAATTTGCCTTAAATACAGCTCGAGCATTTCTGGATATCCGTCCTGACACATTTGTAATTCCTTGATCATGGCTTGAAATAAATTTTGATATTCAGATCCGGAACCACAATGAAAGACTTTTTTATCTTTTGTCAATCCATGAGAGCGTAGAAGATTGGTTACGTTGCTTCCGGTAAAGTGTACCCAATACACTTCTGTTTGATCTACCCCATAATATTCGTATTTTTGCGGTTCTTTTGGACGATATAGAACCATATGCCCTGCCTGAACGATGGTATCTTCGTCGCCATCGCCAAAATGAAAATGTGCCTTCCCCGACGCGATGTAAAGTAACTGAAAATCCAGTCTTCCACGTGGACGCCAAGTGGGCAACTTTTGTTTCGTGTATAATCTGTATGTTCCACACATGGTGACGATAAGTGGTTTTGAACTGTCTTTTCTGTCGATAACCGAGTTGTTTAAATATGCACTGTTTATATACATTTTCTCTCCATAATCCGTCAGCAAATGTCTATTGCAAATATTATAGCAAATACGACAAAAAAGAAGAATTAGCAAATACACCTTTGTTGAATATACTGTTTTGTGCATGTTTCAAATGATTTATGATATGGCTTTTTGGAAGCTGTTTCTATATTCTATCTTTTAGTAAATTGGCATTTATAGAATATAAAAATAGACGAAGGGGGACAAATTTCTGATGGACGAAAAAAAGTATTTGAAGTGGTATAACAAGGTTGGCTATGGTTCAGGTGATCTGGCAGGAAATGTGGTTTATGCATTTCTTTCGTCCTTTGTAATGTTATACCTTACCAATACAGTGGGGTTAAATCCAGGTATTGTAGGTACTTTAATCATGGTGTCAAAATTATTTGACGGCATAAGCGATATGTTTTTTGGAACCATGATTGACAAAACAAAGAGTAAGCTTGGGAAAGCAAGACCGTGGATGCTTTACGCATATATTGGCTGTGCTGTGACTCTCGTAGCTAACTTCGCAATTCCGAATAGTATCGGAACGACTGCACAGTATGCATGGTTTTTCCTTTCGTATACACTTTTAAACGCAGTGTTTTTTACCGCTAACAATATTGCGTATGCTTCTCTTGTTACGTTCTGCACCAAAAATAGTAAGGAACGTGTCGAAATGGGATCATTTCGCTTTATTTTTGCGTTTTCAACAAGTTTAATCATTCAGTCTGTCACCGTTCAGTTGGTTCGGCACCTCGGCGGCGGTGCTGCTGCATGGAGAACAGTTGCCATCATATATGCCGTTGTAGGATTAGTCGTTAATACCATTTCTGTTTTTTCGATTAAGGAGCTGCCTGAAGAAGAATTAAATGCAGGAAAAGAGCATTCAGAAGAAAAATACGGTTTGATTGAAGCTGCAGAGCTCCTCTTTTCAAATAAATATTATCTCATGATTTGTATGACTTATATTTGCCAGCAGATTTACTCTGCTATGCTGAATATGGGTATTTACTATATGATTTATATTCTTAAGAATGAAGACTTATATTCTGTTTTTTCATGGGCAATTAACATCCCGGTTATTCTTGCGATGTGCATCACGCCAATGCTTGTTGAAAAGATGAAGGGTTTATATCATATGAACAGCAGGCCGTATTGGAGTTATTTTTGCCGGTATTATGGGTAGTGTACCGATGATGCTTGCCTTTACAGCAATCGCTGCTTTAGGAATGGCACCTTGGCAGGGGGATATGGGTGCAGTTGTAGCGAGCTGTTCCGAGTATACATATCTTACAAAACACAAGCATATTGATGGAACTATGTACTCATGTACGTCTTTTGGAACCAAGATTGGAGGCGGTATCGGAGTTGCTCTTTGCGGATGGCTGCTTGACGCCAGCGGCTTTGTCAAGGAGTCTGCAGTACAGCCGGAATCCTGCCTGAATATGCTTTATGTGATGTATTTATGGATTCCGATGATCCTGTCATTATGTATTACATTCATCATGTCTAAAATGAATGTTGAGGCAGCAAATCAGAAGTTAAGAGCTCAATTGGAGGAAGGTTGATATGCACTATGAGGGCATGGAAGAAGATAAGCGATTGGTTTCGGTAACTCCAAGTAAACGGCAGATTGCTTATCAGAACATGGAATACTTTTGCTTTATACATAAGAGTCTTGTGAAAAAGAAAGGAGCACTATGAACGCTAATATAAAATGGTTGGATAATCCGGAAATATTCCGTGTGAATCAATTGGATGCACATAGCGATCATTCGTACTATGTGGACTATGCTGATATGAAAAAAAAGGATAATCCTTTATCGCAGTCGCTGAATGGTCAGTGGGCGTTTGCGTTTGGTAAAAACGCAGCAAGCAGACCTTGCGATTTTTACAAAGAAGGGTTTGATGATTCTGGTTTTGATAAAATCATGGTACCTGGTCATATTGAATTGGCAGGATATGATAAGATTCGCTATATCAATACCATGTACCCTTGGGAGGGAAAAGAGTACCATAGAGGCGCTTACAGTTTAGAGAGCAGAGGGGCAGAAGCCGGCATGTTCTCAGAAGCAAATTATAATCCTGTAGGATCCTATCTTAAGCATTTCGATTTAAAACCGACAATGATCGGAAAAAGAATACGTATTTGCTTCGAAGGCGTAGAGGAAGCAATGTACTTATGGCTCAATGGTCAGTTTGTTGGTTATGCTGAGGATAGTTTTACACCGTCAGAGTTTGATCTTACGCCTTATATTCGCGAAAAAGATAATGTCCTTGCTGTGCAGGTTCATAAAATGAGTACAGCAGCATTTCTGGAAGATCAGGATTTCTTCCGCTTCTTTGGCATCTTTAGAAATGTCACATTGAAAGCAGTGCCAGATGTTCATATGGAGGATGTATGGTTTCAGCCTGAACTGAATTATGACAATCAGCGTGGTAGTGTTACGGTACGTATGAAGGTATCTGCCCATATGCAGGTCGCTGTAAATGCACTGTTTGTTTTAAGAGATAGAGAAGGTAATGTAGTTGTAGAGAACAGCACTAAATTACATGGTGCAAACGGAAATCTCACAGGTGAAATTTACACAGAAACAGGAGTGATTAAATCTTGGGATAATCATCATCCATATCTATATCATGCAACAGTTGAATTGAAAAATGCAGAAAATGGAAATTTATTAGAGATTATCC
>CAKQED010000040.1:0-19414 GCA_934229835.1 uncultured Oribacterium sp.
TAGGACAGGAGGGTAGTATGGCCAGAAAGAAAGCATCTGATGAGAAGACCACCAAAAAGAAGGTGAATGAAAAGCCGGAAATCAGCAAGGAGGAGCTCGTCAAGAAGATCGAAGCGCTCTGCAAGCAGGCGGAGCAGAACAAGAACACCATCAGCCAGGCCGATATCAATGACGCATTCCGTGATTATGCGATCACCGATGATCAGATGGACAGCATTGACCGCCTCATCGAGAACCGTGGCTTCGACATCGAGCCGCTCGAGGAGGAGCTCGACAGCTTCGAGGACGGTGATCTGCCGGATCTCGACGATGACGATGTCGTCGATGATGTCGTGGGCGAGGATGGTGTCGGTGTCGACGTCGAGGGTGTTGCATCCGATGACGAGGGCCCGAGCGAGGCAGAGTACAAGCAGGTCGAGGCAGAGAATGTCGACCTCGATGCGGTCGATCTCCTCGAGGGGATCGGTACCGAGGACCCGGTGCGTATGTACCTGAAGGAAATCGGTACGGTTCCACTGCTGTCTGCAGAGGAGGAGTACCGTCTCGCCGTGCGGAAGTCCCAGGGCGATGAGGTCGCGAAGCAGCGGCTCATCGAGGCAAACCTGCGTCTCGTGGTGTCGATCGCGAAGCGCTATACCGGTCGTGGCATGAGCTTCCTGGATCTCGTGCAGGAGGGCAATCTCGGTCTCATCAAGGGCGTCGAGAAGTTCGACCCGGAGAAGGGCTTCAAGCTTTCGACCTACGCGACCTGGTGGATCCGGCAGTCCGTAACGCGTGCGCTGGCCGATCAGGCGCGTACCATCCGTGTGCCAGTGCACATGGTCGAGACCATCAACAAGATGTCGAAGATGCAGCGTAAGCTGACGCTCGAGCTCGGCTATGAGCCGTCCGTCAAGGAACTCGCCGACCACCTGGACATGAGCGAGGAGAAGGTGCAGGAGATCATGCAGATCGCGCGTGAGCCGGCCTCCCTCGAGACCCCGATCGGTGAGGAGGATGACTCGAATCTCGGCGATTTCGTCGCGGATTCGAACGTCGTTTCACCAGAGGGTAATGTTGAGTCCGTGATGCTGCGCGAGCATATCGATACCCTGCTCGGCGATCTGAAAGAGCGTGAGCGTCAGGTTATCGTGCTCCGTTTCGGCCTCGAGGACGGTCATCCGAGAACCCTCGAGGAGGTCGGCAAGGAGTTTAACGTCACTCGTGAGCGTATCCGTCAGATCGAGGCGAAGGCGCTCCGCAAGCTGCGGAACCCGGTCAGATCGAAGAGAATCAGGGATTTCTTACAGTAAATCCATGAGAGGGCCGCGCGAAGCGCGGAGAGGCGCATGGATGCCCCCGGGCGGCGAGATACAGCTCCCAAGGGAATATCTTTAGATTTCCCTTGGGAGGCCTTAGCGGCGAGCGTATTCAGAGCTTTGCTTTAGCAAAGCTACTTAACCCGTTTTTCTGCCGAAGGCGCATCTGATGGCATCGTCTCTTTGTATCATGAGAGGGAATTTATAGAGTGAATCAGGAAACCGAAGTGCCGGTGTATATCAAACCGGAACCGAATACGAAGAACTACCAGCGCCTGATGGAGCAGGAGATCAGCCAGTGGCGGGAGCAGCCGGGGCGGCGTCCTCGGCTCCTTCTTCATAGCTGCTGTGCACCGTGCTCCAGTGCGGTGCTGGACGCGCTCTGTGCGGACTTCGACATCACACTGTTCTACTACAATCCGAATATTTCCACGGAGGCCGAGTTCACGCATCGCGTGGATGAGCTCCGGCGCTTCTGTCACGAAACAGGCATCGATGTGGAGCGACAGGACAGCGCAGGGTATCTGCTCGGCGCCGTCGAGGTCGTCGTGCCACCGTTTGATCACCGGGAGTTCCTCGCCATCGCGCGCGGCCACGAGCGGGATCCGGAGCGCGGCGAACGCTGCCACCTCTGCTACCGCCAGCGCCTCGAGCGCACCGCGGAGTACATGGAGGAGATGAACCAGGCATGGGCTGTGGCGCAGTGCAGCGCAGATTCGACGAAAGAAAGGTCGGTGCCATGTGCGGAAGCGCAGCGCCCATTTGACTATTTCTGCACGACGCTCACGCTGTCGCCGCTGAAGTCATCGGAGGTGCTCAATGTCATCGGCGAAGACATCGGGAAGGCGCATGGACTTTCGTTTCTGCCGTCCGACTTCAAAAAGCGCGGCGGCTACCAGAAGTCGATCGAGCTCTCAAAGCAGTATGAGCTGTACCGGCAGAACTTCTGTGGCTGCGAGTTCAGCCGTTAACAGTCATTGATTTCGACATTCCAAAATCGTATTATGTATATAAGAAAAGCAAAGGAAGGGGAGCGATATGGTAACAGGCGAAGTAGATGTTATTAACGAGTCGGGTCTCCATTTAAGACCGGCCGGCGTGCTGACGCAGACATGCATCAAGTTTAAAAGCAATATCTATCTCTATAACGGAGATCGAAAGATCGTCGCGAAGTCCGTTCTCAACGTGATGGCCGCCGGTGTAAAGCAGGGCGCACATCTCCGCGTGGAGTGCGATGGACCAGATGAAGAAGAGGCTCTGCAGGCCGTGATCGAGGCCATCTCCACCGGTCTCGGCGAAGGCGTCAAGTACAGTAGTAACGACCGATTATTTTGAGTGTAGGAGTTTGCATCAGGCAAACTTCGGAACGATAGTGCAGCCGGGTGAAATCACCCGGCTTGTTTTTATAATGGATGAACATCAAAATATAATCCTGCACGGATGAATGGACGGGGGCCTTTTTCTGTGCTATGGTTATAAGGTTGAGTGTGACCAGCCGTCTGAGCGCGGGTTGAGCACAAGCCTCCCTCTTCCGGTGCAGCACACTCGTTGTGATCCATGTACACGATCCCAATCGGATTCATGGAGCGTATCTTCACATCCTGAAAGGAGTTTACTTATATGGCAGAATTAGAAAATCAGAAGCCTTCCAGCTGCAACGGCAACTGCGGTTCCTGTGGTTCCGACTGTGCTTCCCGCCACGCAAATCCAGAGGATTTCCGCGCGAAGCTTGCAGATGGCTGCAGCGTTAAGAAGGTGATCGGCGTCGTTTCCGGTAAGGGCGGTGTCGGCAAGTCCACCATCACCTCCCTCCTCGCCTGTGGCACCCACAAGGCCGGCTTCAAGACTGCGATCCTCGATGCCGATATCACCGGTCCGTCCATCCCGAAGGCCTTCGGTCTGTCGAATGACGGCGTCGGCGTCACCCCAGATGGCAAGCTCATGATTCCAGACAGAAGTGCCGACGGTATCGAAATCATCTCCTCGAACCTCCTGCTCGAGAACGAGACCGATCCGATCATCTGGCGTGGTTCCCTCATCGCACAGGCCGTCAAGCAGTTCTGGTCTGAGGTTCAGTGGAAGGACGTCGATTACATGTTCGTCGACATGCCACCAGGAACCGGCGATGTTCCGCTGACTGTTTTCCAGTCCCTCCCGATCGACGGTATCGTCATCGTCACCTCTCCGCAGGACCTTGTTTCCATGATTGTGACGAAGGCTGTAAACATGGCGGATAAGATGGGTGTGCCGGTCATCGGTCTCATCGAGAACATGTCCTACCTCATCTGCCCGCACTGCGGTGAGAAGGTCAATGTTTTCGGCGAGAGTCATGTGGATGAAGTCGCAGCACAGCACGGCCTCAAGGTGCTGGCGAAGCTGCCGATGGACCCGAAGAACGCGGCCTATATGGACGCCGGTGCGGTCGAAGGCATCGAGCTTCCGGAGATCCAGGACGCCGTACAGGCAGTCATCGATTTCAGCAGATAATATAGAGAAAAGCTCAGCCGGGTGATTTTTCACCCGGCTGTTTTAACAGAGGTCCGAAACAGAGGCTACTTAATACATTCGGATGAGAAAACACCTGGCTGTTTTAACAGAGCCTGGAAGAGGCGTGCAAAAAATCCGAATGAGAAAACCACCCGGCTGTTTTAGCAGAGATGCCCGACAACGGCAGCACAAAGCAGTGGAGGTCGCACGATATTAATGTGCGACCTCCACTGCTTTTATAGAGAGAGTAGCTGTGCTCCTGCTTTTCATAAAACAATCAGTCAAGAATGCTCAGGAACGCATCGAGTGACTTTCCGGTGTTGCCGGCGTTGTATACATAGCCGACGCTGCGGGATGGTACCGGGAACTGGGTCGGGATCTCGATGAGGCTGCCTTCGTCGAGCTCCTTCTGTACGAGCTCGCGGATCACGCAGCCGATGCCGATGCCGATCTTCGCGAAGTCCACGAGCAGATCCATCGTGGTGACCTCGAGGACCTGTGCCGGCTCGATGCCCATGGTCTTGAAGTAGTCATCGATGTGACGACGGGTCATATTGTTCTGGTCGAGGAGCATGATGTTGCCCTCCTGGAACGGATCACAGTCCTCGCCGTACATCGCCTTCAGATTTTCGAGATACTGCGGTGTCGCGACGAAGGTGTCGTGAATCTGCTTCGGGTGAACGAAACGGAGCTCCGGACGACGTGTGCGCGGCTCGGCGGTGAGCCCGATATCGATTTTTTTCTGCTCGAGCAGAGCGAGTGTCTGTGCGGTCGACTGTGTGATGATCGACACACGGATGTTCGGATACTTCTGCATGAAGGTCTGGAGATATGGCAGCAGGATGTAGCGGCAGAGTGTCGTCGATACACCGATCTGCAGGTGGCCGATATTGAAATCCTTCATACGCTTCAGCTCGGTCTCCGCGTTATTGATATTATCAAACGCATCCTTAATATAGCGGTAGAGCACCGTGCCCTCCTCTGTCAGCGTAACACCGCGGGAATTCCGGTGAAAGAGCTTCGTATCGAGTCCGTCCTCGAGCTTCACGATGGACTTGGAAATAGCCGGCTGTGAGATATACAGCTTCTTCGCGGCCTTCGAAATGTTGCCGCAGCTCGCAACCTCGTAGAAAATTTTATAACCTGACAGATTCTGATCCATGATAATTCCCCCCTAAGATAAGGTCGTTTGACCGTAACTGAACATATCGCCATGCGGCTGAGTGAATGCTTCCGATGACGTTCCTGCCCTTATCCGAATTTCCTTCAACGCTTTAAAGCAAAGTAATGAATAAGAGGCATTTTTAATATAACATATTCTCTCGACATAACACAAGATTATTTGTAACATGTTTTGACATAACCACGCAAAAAATTGTGTGCATATTGCAAAAAAGCCGGATGTACGCGTGGTACTCCACAGGCGCAGGGCAATGCAGACGACGCAGGGGCTGGTGGCGCTGCGGGCGGGTATATGCGTTTCGGTCGAAGGCATTGGCCTGTGGAAAGTGGTATAAACAAGATAACATGCGGTAATAATGATTATCAAAAACATATATTATAATTATATCTCAAGGGGTGCTATAGTGTGTGAAAGAGTTTGCATAGAGCAACTAAATAAGAAGGAAAGCGCAACGTAGCGTCCTTGTCAGGATATAGAATAGGAGTTAAGTATGGGAATGACGATGAGCCAGAAGATTCTGGCGAAGCATGCAGGACTGGAGTCGGTGAGCGCAGGTCAGCTGATCATGGCGGAGCTCGACCTCGTCCATGGTAACGATATTACCTCGCCGGTGGCGATCCGCGAGATGAAGAAGCTGGATCAGAAGGACGTGTTCGACCAGGAGAAGGTTGTACTGGTCATGGACCACTTCGTTCCGAATAAGGATATCACGAGTGCGAAGTGCACACAGATGTGCCGGAACTTCGCGCATGAGCAGGGGCTTACGAACTACTTCGATGTCGGACAGATGGGTATCGAGCACGCGCTGATCCCCGAGAAGGGACTGATCGTCGCCGGTGAGCTTTCCGTCGGCGCGGATTCACATACCTGCACCTACGGCGCGCTCGGCGCATTCTCGACCGGTATCGGCTCCACCGATATGGCGGCGGCGATGGCGACCGGCAAGCTCTGGTTCAAGGTGCCGACGGCGATCCGGGTCAACCTCATCGGCAAGAAGCAGAAGTGGGTGTCCGGTAAGGACGTCATCCTGCATCTGATCGGCGAGATCGGCGTGGATGGTGCGCGCTACCAGTCCATCGAGTTCACCGGCCCGGGCGTCGCTGAGCTCAGCATGGATGACCGTTTCACGATCTGCAACATGGCGATCGAGGCAGGCGGAAAGAACGGTATCTTCCCGGTCGACGAGAAGACCATCGAGTATATGAAGGCGCACTCTACGAAGCCGTATACCGTTTATGAGGCGGATGCAGATGCAGAGTACACACGTGAGGTAACGATCGATCTCTCGACCCTGAAGTCGACGATTTCCTTCCCGCATCTTCCGGAGAACACCCACGAGCTCGGCAGCTTCGAGGATATCAAGATCGACCAGAGCGTCATCGGCTCCTGCACGAACGGGCGCATCCAGGATATGCGCGAGGCGGCAAAGATCCTGCGTGGTCGCAAGGTGGCACCGGATGTACGCTGCATCGTCATCCCGGGCACCCAGGACATCTACATGCAGATGCTGAAGGAAGGCCTCGTCATGGACTTCATCGAAGCCGGCGCGGTCGTATCAACACCGACCTGCGGACCATGCCTCGGCGGTTACATGGGTATCCTCGCACCGCATGAGCGCTGCGTCTCAACCACCAACCGTAACTTCGTCGGCCGCATGGGTGACACCACCTCCGAGATCTATCTCGCTTCCCCGGCCGTCGCAGCCGCATCTGCCGTCACCGGTAAGATCTCGGGACCAGCTGACTTAGGAATGTAGGAGTTTGCATCCAGCAAACTCCGGAATGATATCCCACAGAGCTATGCTCTGTGCCCGAAGGGCTGAACGCGGGCCTCGATAGCCCGAGTTCAGGGCAGACTCCGGAATGAAAGGAATATATATGAACGCAGAGGGTAAGGTTTTAAAATATGGCGACAATATCGACACGGATGTCATCATCCCGGCACGATATCTCGCGATTCAGGATAAGCAGGAGCTGGCGTCCCACGCGATGGAGGACATCGACCAGGACTTCCTGAAGAAGCTTAATGCCGGCGACATCGTGGTCGCGGGCAAGAACTTCGGCTGTGGTTCCTCCCGTGAGCACGCGCCGCAGGTACTTCAGACCAGCGGTGTCGGCTGTGTCATCGCCGAGAGCTTCGCGCGCATCTTCTATCGGAATGCGCTGAATATCGGCTTCCCGATCATCGAGGCACCAGAGGCCGCCCAGGCCATCGCCGAGGGCGAC
Organism: uncultured Oribacterium sp.; assembly: GCA_934229835.1. Classification (GTDB taxonomy): domain Bacteria; phylum Bacillota; class Clostridia; order Lachnospirales; family Lachnospiraceae; genus Oribacterium. The sequence goes on from CAKQED010000040.1 coordinate 7,194, forward strand.
CGGGTAAAGGTAGACTTCGATACCGGACTCATCACCGACGAGACGAGCGGGAAGACCTTCCAGGGACAGCCGTTCCCGGAGTTTCTGCAGAAGATGATCGCCGCCGGCGGACTGATGGCGTACGTCAACCAGAACGGTGGAAAGATCTGATGGCAAAGATGATCGTCGTCGGACGAATGGCTTGCGTCAGCCAGAATGGCGGAAAGATCTGATCACCAGAACGGTGAAAAAATCTGATCATGAAATTTGAATAAAGAACGAGGGGCAGTGTCCAGTGACGGATGCTGCCCCTTTTTGCACGAATCTTAAGAAAATCGGGGTCTGACCCCATTAAATTTTTCTAAACAGAATCTAAACTGGAGTTTATGGGGTCAGACCCCATAAGCTTCCAGGAAGGATTTCAGGTACGTGACGGCCTTCGCCTCGTCGTCGAAGAGCGTATCCGAATACTGCGCATATCGAAGCTTATCGCGGTACTCGGCGCGCAGTGCCGGCGTATAGACCTCACTGCACTCCGGGAGGAAGCAGCCACTCACACGCTGGTAGCAGTTCCGCGCGCAGGCCTTCTTCCGCGCACTGCGGTCCACAAACTCCGCGAGCGACTGGTGGATCACCTGGTCCTCCGCCGGAAGATAGTAGTAGTGCTCGAAATCCGCGAAGAAGAGCTTTCGCTCCCCCTCGAAAAGCTGCACATAGAGCTCGACCGCGCTGTCCTCGGCGTGCAGCGCCCAGAAATCCCCCCTGAGATCCACCGGCCTCGGCAGCGTAAGTGCAGGCCAATGCTGTCGGCGATCATCTGTCACTTCGCGGGTGCCGTTTTCACCTGTATCTGGGCGATGCTGTCGGCGATCATCTGTCACTTCGCGGGTGTCGTTTTCGCCGGCACCTGGGTGATGCTGTCGGCGATCATCCGTCGCTTCGCGGGTGCCGTTTTCTGCCGGCGCGTGCGCGGATGGAGACATTGGCGAAAGGAGTGTGAAGGAGAGGTGGACGAGCGGCGTGTCACCGTCCTGCAGGCACTCGTGCGCGCGGAGCTGGAAATCGCTGTGCGGCAGGCTGCGATAGCGAAGCAGCGGCAGCAGATTCGGGAGGTTCGCGATGTCCTCAGCGTTATGGAGGAGCAGCGTGTCGAGCAGCGCCGGCGTCTTCGTTTGCTGCCACTCGAAATAAACCTCGATGAGCTCGCCGCCGGTGAAGCGGTCCTCGCGGTCAATGCCGAGAAAATGCTCACAGCTTTTCAGCTTGAGATCCGGGAGGCCGAGCAGGTGCTTGAGCGGCCGGAATTTCTTAAAGAGGTCGAAGCTCTCGATGGTGTCGAAGCTGTAAAGAGGGGGCGCGTCGGCGATGGTGGATCCGTCCGTGGCTGGACAGTCGGCGCGATCGTGCAGCGCTGTGCTGTGATGTGGGCGGGGTGCACGTAGCCCATACTGCTCGACCATGTGGCGGAGAAACGGGATGTCGAAGCCGTCGCCATTGTAGGAAATCAGGATTTTTTTCGTGCGGAGCAGCTCGAAAAACGCCTGCAGCACCGCCGGCTCGTCCGCGACATCCTCGCAGAAATACTGGAGAAGTGTCCAGTTTTTATCAGTGTATGTCAATACGCCGATGAGATAGAGGCCGGCGCTGCGGGCAGAGAGACCGGTGGTCTCGATATCAAAAAAGAGGACGTCCTCCGGGGCGCCGATCGTATATATATCTGATGGAACAGGCTGTGTCAGAGCTTTCTCGATGCAGATCATGTGGACCTTTCCCTTCATGCTTGGTAAACTAAAGAACGATTCAGGTGCCGGATTTGCCGGCAGGCAGAGCGGCGCAGCCGAAAAGCAGAGCTTGACTGCAGGCGGTTAGCGCGAGCTAACATGTGCTCCTAATGTAGCATTTCTGCAGACATGCTACAAGTGTAGGTTACTGTCCAAACGCAGGTAAGTCAAGGCGTGGCTCGGCGGACAGCAGACTGGACACGCAACGCACTATTTAAAAATCGTGTATATGAATTTTTCTGTAGAAATCGAAAATCTCTATGTGAAATAGACACGGATGGCGTCATCCTGAAATCGTGTATATATTTTTTGAGTTTGACAAGTGAAATCAGAGTCAGATTTCGATTTCTATAGACACGATTTCCGAATCAGCCTTTCAATGTATATTTTTTCGTCTGATCTCACCCCCAGAAGCTTGAAAAACATATACACAATTTTGAAATCGGTCTTTCGGTGTATATTTTTCGTCTAATCTCGCCGCCGAGCCACGAGTGAACAGTAACAAGTGTAGCGGCCTGTGTTTTTAAAATCAATGGTTTTTATTGACGAACACATGTTTTTGATATAACATAGAGGGAGACCGAGGGGTCTGCCCACAAATCGTGGAGGGAGGCCGAGGGGTCAGACCCACGCGTAGATTTGGCGACCCCCTTCTGCCTTTCAGAAGGTGGTCTGACCCCGAATCGTAAGGAGAATAACATATGATTCACTTTATACATGGAACGCTTAGTGATGTGGCCGATGGGCTGGTGGTCGTCGAGGCGGCCGGTGTTGGCTATGGCATTCACGTGCCGGCGTCGGTGATCGGCGCACTACCGCCGATCGGCGAGGACATCAAAATCTATACATACTTTTCGCTGACACAGAACGGCGTGGATCTCTATGGATTCCTGAGTCTGGAGGACCGTGCGATGTTCACGATGCTGCTGACGGTAAGCGGCATCGGGCCGAAGGGAGCGCTCGGCATCCTCAGCGCGCTGACGCCGGATGATCTCCGGATGGCGATCGTGACCGGTGACAGTAAGGCGATTTCACGCGCACCGGGCGTCGGGAACAAGACCGCGCAGCGAGTGGTACTCGAGCTCAAGGATAAGCTTGATGCGACCGAGGTCTTCAGCTCGGCGCTGGATCACGGTCATGGCGCTGGGGCAGCAGTGGATGCCGGTGCAGTCGCCGGTGTGTATGGTGCGCAGAAGGAAGCCGTGGAAGCCCTCGTGGCCCTCGGCTACTCGAACGTTGAGGCGAGCCGTGCCGTGAAGAAGGTCGAGCTCAGCGAAGGCATGACCGTGGATCAGATCCTGAAGGCGAGCCTGAAGAACCTGAATTTCCTTTGATTCTCGAGAGACAGGGCCTGAAAAAGTGACGGTCGAAATGGATGCTGGGCTTTGTAGTCAGTGGATTTTCGTGCATTACTTGAGTGCTGGATACAGGCGTATTTATAGATAGGATCCGTGCGTTTGCGCGGAGTGAGGTACAGATTTGGAACGTAGAGTAATTAATACAGATGAGACGGTAGAGGATCGGCAGCTGGAGCCGAAGATTCGTCCGCAGACGCTCGATGACTACATCGGCCAGAGTAAGCTGAAGGAGATGCTGAAGATCTATATTCAGGCGGCGAAGAATCGCGGAGAGTCCCTGGATCACTGTCTGTTTTACGGCCCGCCGGGACTCGGTAAGACGACCATCAGTAACATCATCGCGAACGAGCTCGGGGTGAATATCAAGGTGACCTCGGGTCCGGCTATCGAGAAGCCGGGCGAGATCGCCGCGATTCTGAACGGACTTTCCGAGGGCGATGTGCTTTTCGTTGACGAGATCCACCGCCTGAACCGCCAGGTCGAGGAGGTACTGTACCCGGCGATGGAGGATTTCGCCATCGATATCATGCTTGGAAAGGACTCCACCGCGCGCTCGATTCGCCTGGATCTCCCACACTTCACGCTGATCGGTGCGACGACCCGTGCGGGACTGCTGTCCGCACCACTCCGTGACCGTTTCGGCATCATCACGAAGCTCGAGTTCTACACCACCGAGGAGCTGATGCAGATCGTACGACGTTCCGCGAAGGTGCTGAATGTAGACATTGACGACGCCGGCGCCGAGCGCATCGCACTGCGCTCCCGTGGTACGCCGAGACTCGCGAACCGCCTGCTGAAGCGTGTGCGTGACTTCGCGGATGTCCGCTTCGACGGCCGCATCACCCAGGAGGTCGCCGACATGGCGCTCGACATCCTCGACGTCGATAAGCTCGGCCTCGACCAGAACGACCGGAACTACCTCATGACCATCATCGATAAGTTCTCCGGCGGACCGGTCGGCGTCGAAACCCTGGCCGCCGCTCTCGGTGAGGACAGCGGCACCATTGAGGACGTCTACGAGCCGTACCTCCTCATGAACGGACTCATCAACCGCACCCCGCGCGGCCGCGTCGCCACCGCAAACGCCTACCGGCACTTCGGACTGCCGTACCAGGCGACGATGGAGCTGTAAGAGGACGTTTCTCGGGCGCTCGAGTGGGGGATGCTGTATCAAAACAACGAAAAAGAAATTCTCAAGTTGTGCTCTATAATCTGAATGAGCGGCAGCAACCGCAAGCAATGTTACGATTGAGGGCGAAAATGTTGCGATTGAGGTTGCGATTAATCAACTGAACGCAAGCCAAGGTACGAATGCTACTGCGGCGACGCCGAGCTGAGCAGTGAACGGCAGCTTCAGTAAGTGAAGGATTTAGGGCTTAAAAATGAATGGTACGGTCAGGAGAGTAGTCTCTCTGTATTTAACTGCCTGAGATATAGGAGGTATATAGAAATGTCACATCTTCCACAAGAGCTGCTTGATCTTATTCGTGATGGTGAAAGCATCACCGTAGAGTTTAAGAAGTCGAGAACTGAGGTTACAAAAGATGTGTATGAAACCGTCTGCTCTTTTTCGAATAGAGATGGAGGGCACTTATTTCTTGGAGTAAAGGATAACGGAGAAATTCTCGGCATTGAGGAGGATAAGATTGATAAAGTTAAAAAGGCATTCGTAACCTCTATTAATAATGAGAACAAGATGTATCCGCCTCTTTATCTTACACCAGTTGAATACGAATATGACGGAAAGACAGTCTTATATGTCCGGGTTCCTGTTTCGCAGGACGTTTGTCGATGTGCTGGACGTATTTATGATCGAAATCATGAATCTGATATTGACATCACTCATCATTCAGATGAGGTTTACCGCCTTTATGCAAGAAAAAGTGGAAGCTTTTTTGTAAATAAGGTGTTTCCGGCATTTGGTATAAGTGATTTACGGTCAGATTTAGTAGAACGAGCAAAAAATATGACGCGCTCACGTATTAAGGATCATCCTTGGCTTAATATGACAAACGAGCAGATTGTCCGTAGCTCAGGTTTGATATTGAGAGATCAGGCATCTGGAAAAGAAGGAATTACACTTGCTGCCATTCTTCTTTTTGGAACGGATCAGTTAATAATGTCGGTATTACCACAGCATAAGACAGATGCCATTTTTCGTGTATTGAACACAGATCGTTATGATGATCGGGATGTTATTCTCACAAACCTGATCGAGAGCTATGACAGATTAATGGCTTTTGGAAAAAAACATCTGAATGATACTTTTTATTTGGATGGAGATCAAAGTGTATCTCCAAGGGATAATATCCTGAGAGAGATAGTATCTAACCTGCTGGTGCATCGGGATTTCTCAAATGCTTATGTGGCTAAGCTGGTTATTGAAAAAAATCAAATTTTTACGGAAAATGCCAATCTTTCTCATGGACATGGGGCGTTGAATTTTGCAACCTTTGAGCCATTCCCCAAGAATCCTCCGATTTCAAAGATTTTTAGGGAAATCGGCCTTGCAGATGAATTAGGTTCTGGCATGAGAAACACTTATAAATATACGAAGATATATTCTGGTGCGGAACCGCAATTTGTGGAGGGCGATATCTTTCGTATAACGGTTCCTTTAACTGAAATTGCTACAGCTACCGTTGGCCCGAATAATTTCAGTTCCGCTGATGACAGAAGAAATGACAGAAGAAATGACAGAAGAAATGACAGAAGAAATGACAGAAGAAATGTAATCTGGAATCTATCTAAAACAGAAAAAAGTGTTCTCAATGAAATGCAGAAGAATCCGTATATTACTGGAGATGAAATAAGCGAGCAACTCGGCGTAAGCCCAAGCACAGTTGTTCGCGCGACGAAGAAATTGAAAGATTTGGGCATAGTGAATAGAATAGGGTCAACTAAAGCTGGCTACTGGAATGTGAATCTGTAGTCTGTGGCTGTATCAAAACAGCTATAAATGAAATTAATGCAAATGCTAAGAGGGTATCATGATTGAATGCGGGACCGCGGAGGCGTCGAATGTGATTTCAAGGATTACCTTTTTCCAAGCTGCGCGAACGGTTCAAGGCTTGGACAGGCAACCGCAAGCAATATTGCGATTGAGGTTGCGATTGATCAACTGAACGCAAGCAAAGGTACGATTGCAAAGGCGAAAGCGGTATTTGCGAATATGGGCGTTACTCACTCCGGTGATTATTAAGTGAGTTCTCTGAAAAATGTTTGATGATAGGCATTGTAAATAAGAACTGAAAAGAAAGTGTAGAAATAAATGAAGAAAATCATAATTTACGCCATTTCGATGATTAGCGTATTATGCATCAATACTCAATCATATGCCGGACAGTGGAAACTCAATAATGTAAACTGGCAATATATCAATGAAGATGGTAGCCTTACGAAAAATCAATGGAAACAAATATCAGGGCAGTGGTATTGCTTTGATAACAATGGAAATATGTACGCTAATACTTTTACACCTGACGGATATCTTGTTTCTGCAAGTGGAGAATGGTGTATTCCAGGCAGTACATATATGAATGTGGCTGCTGTAAATGATGTGGCTAAAAATACGGCAATACCTTTTGCTACAGATATAAAACATGATGACATTATTCTTTCGGATTCTTCAGAAGATATAACAGGAAATGCAAAATCTGTGCTCATTGATCGTGGAAAATATTACGAGCTGAGTAATATGCAGATTCTTAAACCTAAAGAATATTATTTGCCACTGTCTCCGCAGAGCATAGACTCAACTGTTGACCTTAACGGAGATGAATACTTGATTACCAACTATTATCCGGATAGAGCATTATATACACTTAAGTGCATTGAAGATAATACAGGGAAGGGACAACGCTGGCATGCATTAGTAAATCAGGGACAGGCCTATGTTTTATCGGGTGACGCGGATCTGCTAAACATGGATGCACTATTTGCAGGTTCAGTGTATTTAAAAAAAGATTGCGTTATTAATGAAATAACATGGAACGGTGACTGGAGCACTGAAAATGCAACCGTTCTTCAACATTTCGAAGCTTCAAATGCTTGCAATAATAAATATGCGACAGAAGGACAGATATTCGGCACCTTTAAGCTGGATAGTAACGGACTGGTGACGGAAATTAACCAGATTTTCTGTTCTTGAGAACGGTGGTCTATTGAAAGAAAGAGCAATCATAAAGAAAAGACGGACTTAATATTATAAAACTGCGGGGGTGTAAGAGTGGCAAGACCTTTCAGTGCTACGGATGCAAAGCGAGTAATTCAGAGGCATCAGAATATTATAAAACAACTGAATATTGCCATTTCCTCTGCGGATAAGTACCGTAATCAGGTTAAAGAGGCGTCGGATGTACTTGTGGCGCAGGAAGTGCTCAGGGTGCTTGATGATATCCCCATAGAGGAAATCAATCGAGATAAACGTGGAATCCGAGTGAAGGCGCTTAGAGACTATGGTTACAGATCGATCGCTGACATTTCGTCTGCTTCTGTATACACAATTGCTTCTGTTCATGGGATAAGCGAGGATGCCGCATTTTCCATTAAGCGAATCGTAGATGACATTGTATCTAAGACCCGACAGGGGACGAAGATTAAACTCAGTTCGGATAACCGATCGCGAGAAGCTACAGCGCTTGTGCTTGCATTATCGCAATATCACCGAGGCCAATTGGTTGCGGATGAGTGCAGGAGACTTCTCAATAAGAACCAGCAAACGATAGATTATGCCATTGAGGATCTTGGTTCTGTAGCGGGTAATTTCAAATGGCTCTTTTCATCTAAAGCGAAGAAGCAACAAGCTACCGAGGCATTTGCTACGTTAGAGAGTCTTATTGACGGTAGCTATGGGCAGGCAGCGGAATCACAGATTTCTGCTTCTGAGGAGATTGATAGATGCTCGAATAGTGAAGCGTGGCAGGATTTTACGACGAATCCAGTGCGATTTTTCAATGAACTCGAAGATATCAATCCAGGCGTACTCGGAAATGATGACTCCGTGTATGGACTGCCGGAAGATCTGGCAAGAGAAATTCAGGAGGAATGCTTTTTCCCGGATGGTCTTCTTTGCGAACTGAGACGTTATCAGGAGTGGGGCGTAAAATATACTCTTCACCAGGAACGTGTTCTTCTCGGCGATGAAATGGGTTTAGGAAAAACGGTTCAGGCTATCGCGACGATGGTTTCTTTGCGTAATACAGGAGGGACTCATTTCGTCGTTGTGTGTCCGGCTAGTGTTATTACAAACTGGGGACGCGAAATCAGAAAAATGAGCCGGCTCAGTGTGACGAAAATCCATGGTTCCGGGCGCAAAGCGGCGCTTCAGTCCTGGATCAGAACAGGCGGAGTTGCATTGACCACATATGAAACGACGGCATATTTTGATCTTCCGGACGAGTTTAAATTCAAACTGATGGTGGTTGATGAAGCGCACTATATAAAAAACCCGGAGGCAAGAAGAAGTATCAATGTGAAGAATATCGGCATGCATGCAGAACGCTTGATGTTCATGACGGGTACTGCATTGGAAAATAAAGTCGATGAAATGATTTCGTTGATACAGATTCTTCAGCCTCGCATTGCCGCGCAGGTTCAGAATATGGCCTTTATGTCAGCCGCGCCACAATTCAGAAAAGCAGTAGCGCCGGTTTACTATCGTAGAAAAAGAGAAGATGTTCTTACAGAGTTGCCAGACCTGATTGAAAGTAAAGAATGGTGTAGCTTGTCCTACAATGAAACGGAAGCGTATGAACGGGCAGTTCTGTCTAAGAATTATGCAGAAGCAAGACGTGTATCGTGGAATGTGGACGACCTGAAGGATTCTTCGAAAGCGAAGAGACTATTGGAGCTGGTTGCAGAGGCTGAATCTGAGGGACGAAAAGTTATCGTGTTTTCGTTCTTTCTTGATACTATTCGCAAGGTGACGAGACTTCTTGGTAATCGATGTACGAATCCAATCAATGGATCAGTAACGCCTCAACGCAGACAGGAAATTATTGATGAATTTGATAAAGCGCCTGCGGGAACTGTCCTGGTGGCACAGATTCAGTCCGGTGGAACCGGCCTGAATATCCAGTCGGCCAGCGTTGTTATCCTCTGCGAGCCGCAGTTCAAGCCTTCAATTGAAAATCAGGCAATCTCAAGGGCATACCGTATGGGGCAGACGAGAAATGTTCTGGTATACCGTCTGCTGTGTGAAAATACGGTTGATGAAAAAATAATGTCAACGCTGGAAAGTAAGCAGGCCATATTTGATGCTTTCGCTGATAAATCCGTGGCAGCTATGGAAAATCAGGAATTAGATGATCGTACCTTCGGAAATATCATAAAAGAAGAGATTGATCGCATTAATGCCAAATATGGATATAAGAATGACACAAGAAATGAACGAGGAAATAATGCCGCAGCTACTGCGAAGTGAGTAGAGAATGGTAGCTTAGGGGTGTGAAAGGAGGCCGGCATGAATTTAAAGGAGCAACAGTATGTGTGCACGCTGGCGCGGTGTCGGAGCCTTTCCAGGGCGGCGGAGGCGCTGTTTATCTCGCCGTCTGCGCTGAGTGTGTATATCAGTAACCTCGAGAAGAATCTCGGGGTGCCGTTGTTTAAGCGTGTGGGTAAGGAAAAGACCTTCGTGCTGACGCCGATCGGGGAGGAGTATGTACAGCGGGCGGAGAAGATGCTGGAAATGAAGGCGGAGTTCGATGATCTGCTGGAGAAAGAGCTGCGGAAGAGCCATCCGGTGATTCGTGTCGGTATACAGCAGCGAAGAGCGATTTCGATGGTGCCGGAAGTACTGGCACGTTTTAAAGAGCGTTTCCCGGATGTGGAGCTGGTTTTCCGCGATGTCGTCGTCGCGGATCTGAAGCAGATGTTTAAGGAGAATGCGGTCGATTTCATGGTTTCAAACTTCCTGGAGGAGCTTCCGGATACGGTGTATCAGGAAATCGTGAAGGAACCGGTGCTGCTGGCGCTTCCAGATACGCATCCGGCGATTCAGTATGCTTATTCTGTGGAGGGCGATGCTTTTCCGCATCTCGATCTTTCCTATCTTGACTGGGAGACGTTTATCGTGCCACTGCCGGATCAGAGTATGCGCAGAACGGCAGAGCGCATCTTCCGGGAGAATCATATCCATCCGAAGCGTCTGATCGAGATCGGCCATTTCGAAATCATCATGGCGATGGTGAATCAGGGGATGGGTATCGGTTTTAACCGTCTCGGGTATCTGTCGGATATGCAGCGATTCGAGCATGTGCGCTATTTTCTGATCAATCGGGAAGCGGAGACCTCCAGCTTCAGGCTCGCTTATCGAAAAGGGCATGTGTTGAGTGCGTGCGAGCGTGCGCTGATCGAGATCGTCGAGGAAACAGTTCGAGAGAGGATGGAGTGTCATCAGGGATGCTGAAAAGGGTTGATGGCAGACGACCGAAACATCGTTCCATTGAGCGATTGCATTAAGCTTTTTTTAAATGAGCGTTTGGAAAAACTAAATGGCTTGACGTGTTCTCTACTGGTATAATGTTATACAAAGAAACAACATTATAAAGAAGGGGAATGTTAACTATGGCAACGAAGAAGAAATTTCATGTGCCTCACAGCTTCATGATCGTGTTTTCGATCATCGTGTGTGCTGTGATTCTGACCTGGATCATCCCGGCGGGTGAGTATGTACGTGTGGAGAATGCAGACGGCATCAAGGTGATCGATCCGACGCAGTTCAGCTATGTCGATCGTACACCGGTGAATCCGTTCCTGATCCCGATGTATATCGTAAATGCGTTTGTAAAGCGTGTCGACATCATGCTGGTTATCCTGTTTTCGGGTGCGGCTTTCCACATGCTGACGCAGTCGGGTGCACTGCAGGCGGTGATCGCGAAGCTCGCGAAGAAGTTTTCCAACAACCTGTATGTATTTATCCCGATTCTGACGCTGATGTTCGGTCTCATCTGTACGACCCAGGCTGTCAACATGTTCATCGCGTTCGCACCGGTGATGGTCATGCTTGCGCTGGCGATCGGCCTGGACTCGATCACTGGTGCAGCCATCATCCTGCTCGGTGGAGCCATCGGATTTTCGACGGGAACATTGAACCCGAATACGACGGTTGTCGCACAGAAGATCGCGGAGCTGCCGCTGTACTCCGGCATCGGCTACCGCTGGGTATGCTTCGCAGTGTACTATGTGATCACGAACATCTTCCTCGTACGCTACGCGCTGAAGGTGCAGAAGGATCCGACGAAGAGCCCGATGTATGAGCTCGACCAGAAGAGCGAGTTCCGTACAGCCGGCGGTCTGGATGATTTCGGAACCATCGATCTTCGGAAGATCTTAAATATCGTCGCACTCGTGGTTTCGCTTGCAGTCGTGATCTATGGCAGCATCAAGCTGGGCTGGGATATGCCGGAGATGGCGGCGATGTTCATCTGGCTCGCCATCGTAGTCGGCATCATTTCCGGCTTCGATACGGATACGATCTGTAAGAACTTCCTCGAGGGCTGCAGGAAGATGATGTCCGCGATGATCATCATCGGCCTCGCACAGTCCATCAGTGCCATCATGAAGGATGGTAAGATCATCGATACCGTCGTACATGCGCTGGCAGGCGGACTCGGCAGTGTGCCGACGCTTCTGCAGGCACCGGCGATGCTGATGGCGAACACCATCATCAACGTGTTCCTGACCTCCGGCTCTGGACAGGCCGCAGCGGTGATGCCGATTATGGTGCCGCTTTCCGACCTCATCGGTGTGACGAGACAGACCGCGGTGCTCGCGTTTAACTTCGGTGACGGCTTCTGTAACTACATCCTGCCGACCTCGACCGCACTCATGGGCATCATCAGTGCCTGCAACATCCCGTATGATCGCTGGATGCGCTTCATGTGGAAGATGTTTGCGATCTGGCTGGTGGTCGGTACGGTGCTGCTGGTGATCGCGCAGATCATCCACTTCGGACCGATGTAATCAGAATATGTAGAAGAGAGGCGCTGCACCGGTTACCGGGAGGCGCCTTCATACATCCGTTCGAAGGATGGCGTGTTTTAGACATTTGCTTTTATATGATGACATAAATGTCATGGAGGAATGAACTATGAGCGATAAG
>CAKQED010000041.1:0-19358 GCA_934229835.1 uncultured Oribacterium sp.
CAGTGATTGCAGAGGGCTTACTGGTTCTTAGGGCCCAATTTGTGATTTTTCCGAACTCGGAGTACTATATTTCTGCTGACGGCCCTCCGGGGCCCTGGCGTACGATGATGTATTTACTTCAGCTCTTCGTTTCGTACGATGGTGTCACAGTACGCGCAGCGATAAAGTGCGCGGTTCCGGTCGACGATCTTGAAGACCTGTGGAAGCTCCTGCTCGGTCGAGCTGATGCAGCGCGGATTCTTGCAGGTCAGCACGTTCGTGAGAGTCTCCGGCAGGCTCAGTGCCTTCTTCTCCACACGTGCACCGTTCTTGATGTAGTTTACGGTGATACCCGGATCGATGTAGCCGAGGACATCGAGGTCGATATCGAGATCCTCGGAGATCTTCACGATGTCCTTCCGTCCCATCTTTCCGGAGCTGCAGTTCTGGATCAGCGCCACCTGTGACGTGAGGCGATCGAGGTGCAGGTACTTGTACACCAGCATCCCCTTTCCAGCTGTGATATGGTCGAGTACGATACCATTCTCAATTCCATCTACCTTCATGTCATGCCTCCTTACTTATCCAGTCCTAAAAGATACAGAATCAGTGCCATACGCATCTGCTTGCCGCAGCGGGTCTGGTAGAAGTACTTCGCACGCGGATCCTGGTCCACTGCAACGGAGATTTCGTTGACTCTAGGCAGCGGATGAAGGATGGCCATATCCGCCTTCGCGGTCTTCAGCTTCTCCGGAGTCAGGATATAGATATCCTTCAGACGAAGGTAATCCTCCTCGTTGAAGAAGCGCTCCTTCTGCACACGGGTCATATAGAGGATATCGAGCTCCGGCATCGCCTCCTCGAGAGATCTCGTCTCGACGAACTCAGCACCCGCCTCCTTCAGCTTATCGATCTCATACTCCGGAAGACGAAGCTCCTCCGGGGAGATCAGGATATAGCGGTTATTCGGATAGCGAAGCATCGCATCGATGAGGGAATGTACGGTACGGCCAAACTTAAGGTCACCGCAGAAACCGATGGTCAGGCCATCAACGGTGCCCTTCGTACGACGGATCGTAAGAAGATCCGCCAGCGTCTGGGTCGGATGGAAGTGTCCGCCGTCGCCTGCATTGACCAGAGGAACACTGGTGTGCATCGCTGCCACGACCGGCGCGCCCTCCTTCGGATGACGCATCGCGATGATGTCAACATAGTTCGATATCACCTCGATCGTATCGGCCACCGACTCGCCCTTCGACGCACTCGAGTTCGACGCACCGGCGAAGCCCAGGGTCTGTCCACCCAGCGCCAGCATCGCGGACTCGAAGCTCAGTCTCGTGCGCGTGGACGGCTCGAAAAACAGTGTTGCGAGCTGCTTATGTGCGCATCGATCCTGATATTTCTCCGGGTGCTGGTCGATATCATCGGCGAGATCCAGCAGATGATAAATCTCATCTACTGAAAGATCCAGAATATTTACAATACTTCTTGCCATCAGAAAGCCTCCTTCAGTCTTATATCTTATGCCAATGTCTCAGGTATGTATGTTTTATCCCTTGTGGGTCATCCAGGATTCGTCGGAAGGATTATCACGGAACTTGAGCAGCTTCGCCTCATCCTCCGGCTTGATGTAGTTCTCTTCAACCGCTACCTTGACGAGCGTGTCGAGGTCGCAGAGCGAGGTGTTCACCACGTTCGCTGCACTCAGGCGGTCGATGCCCTTCTGCATGCCATAGGTGAAGATGGACACGATGCCGAGAACCTCTGCGCCGGCCTCACGAAGCGGCTCCACGCAGTCGAGCACGGAACCACCGGTGGAGATCAGATCCTCGATCACGACGACCTTCTCACCCTTCTCGAGTCTTCCCTCGATCTGGTTCTTGCGACCGTGATCCTTCGCAGAACCACGCACATAGCCCATCGGGAGTCCGAGGATGTCCGCTGCGATCGCTGCATGTGCGATACCTGCGGTGCTGGTGCCCTCGAGTGCCTCTGCCTCCGGGTAAAGCTCCTTCACCTTATCGGCGATGGCATGCTCGATGAGAGAACGAACCTCCGGGTAGCTCAGTACCAGACGGTTGTCACAGTAGATCGGGGACTTGATGCCCGACGCCCAGGTAAATGGATCGTCCGGCTTTAAAAATACTGCCTTAATCGATAACAGACCTCTTGCGATATCTTCCTTCGTTGCCATAGTCATACTCCTTATTCTAAGCGGATCAGCGGCCGTGCTTCGGACACCGATCTGTTTCTTCTGTTCTTATGTTCCTTCGTCCAATGCTTCCGGCTTCACATCGTCATGAAGCGCCACAGCGTCTCAGCCGACGAAATCCGCCATCGCGCGCTCGTACGCGGCGACCGGATCGGCGGCTGCCGTGATCGAGCGGCCGACCACAATGTAATCAGAGCCGATCTCGCGTGCCTTCGCCGGGGTCGTCACACGTGCCTGATCACCGACCGCATCGCCTGCGAAACGGATACCCGGGGTAATGGTCTGGAAGTCTGCACCGACCTCCTCATGGATACGGCCAGCCTCGAGCGGTGAGCATACGACGCCCTCGAGTCCAGCAGCCTGCGCGTTCTTCGCATACTGTACCACAACGTCTGCGATCGGACGATCGATGAGCAGCTCCTCCGTCATGGTCTCCTGGGAGGTGGAGGTGAGCTGTGTTACGGCGATCAGAATCGGACGGGTGCCATCCTCTCTGGTGAGGCCCTCGACCGCCGCCTTCATCATGCGGATACCGCCGCTCGCGTGTACGTTCGTCATGTCGACGCCGAGATCACGCAGAGACTGCATGCCGCCCTTCACGGTGTTCGGGATATCGTGCAGCTTCAGATCGAGGAAGACCTTGTGACCGCGCTTTTTGATCTCACGCACGATCTGTGGTCCCTCGGCATAGAAAAGCTCCATACCGATCTTTACGAACGGCTTGCGGCCGGTGAACTGATCGAGAAAGCGGTAGGTTTCCTCCGCGCTCGGGAAATCCAGTGCAATAATTACGTCCTTACCCATATATTCCTCCTATATATTAAATATTTATTCCACGCAGCCGATGATGTCGCTGAGGCGCTCGATGCCGAGCTCCGCGCATACCTCCGGCAGGTCCTCGATGATGTCACGGCAGACATACGGATTCACGAGGTTCGCAGCGCCGACCTCGACCGCACTGGCACCGGCCATCATCATCTCGATGACGTCCTTCGCCGTGGAAACGCCGCCCATACCGATGACCGGAAGCTTCACCGCGTGCGATACCTGGTAGACCATACGGACCGCAACCGGGAAGATCGCCGGACCGGAGAAGCCGCCCATCTTGTTCTTGATCACCGGCTGGCGACGACGGATGTCGATGCGCATGCCGAGCAGGGTGTTGATGAGGGCGAGACCGTCCGCACCGGCCTCTTCTGCTGCCTTCGCGATCGATACGATGTCGGTGACGTTCGGGCTCAGCTTGATATACACCGGTTTCTTCGCGACCTTCTTCACCTCACGGGTGACCGCCGCCACGTTTTCCGTGCTGGTACCGAAGGCCATGCCACCGCCATGTACGTTCGGGCAGGAGACATTGACCTCGAGGATACCGACCTCCGGCACCTCGCTCATGGCCTCCGCGAGCTGTACATACTCCGGGATACTGAAGCCGGAGATGTTCGCCACGAGTGGCTTGTGGAAGTGCTCCCGAAGCTCCGGAAGCTCCTTCTCGATGACCTCGTGCATACCCGGATTCTGGAGGCCGACGGAGTTGATCATACCGGACGAGCACTCAGCGATGCGCGGAAGCTCGTTGCCGTAACGCTCCTCGACCGTCGTTCCCTTGAAGGAGATGGAGCCGAGGATATCGAGATCATAGAGATCCCAGTATTCCTTTCCGTAACCGAAGGTTCCGGAGGCCGGAAGAACTGGGTTTGTCAGTTTGATGCCAGAAAGCTCTGTCGTGATATCTACCATACGATCTCCTCCCATGTGAAAATCGGGCCATCCTTGCAGACGCGCTTGAAGCCGTGCTTCGTCTTCTTGCTGCAGCCCATGCAGGCACCGAAGCCGCAGCCCATGCGTGCCTCGAAGCTGAACTGTCCATCCTTTACGCTGTTGTATACGGCCTTCAGCATCGGCTCCGGGCCGCAGGCGAAGGCGTAGTCGTGATGATCACCGAAGATGTCGGTGACGAAGCCCTTCGCGCCGTGACTGCCATCGACGGTGGCGACATTGACCGGCACCCCGAGCGCACGGAACTCCTGCTCGTAGAACACATCGTCCTTCGAGTTGAAGCCGAGGGCCACATACGGGGTGATGCCCTGCTGCTTCAGTGCCTTTGCCAGTGCGTACATCGGTGGTACACCGACACCGCCGCCGGCGATGACCGGGTTCTTCGGGATATTCCGGAGGTCATAGCCGTTGCCGAGGCCGGTCAGTGCGGTCAGGTACTCTCCCGGCTCCATGAAGCTCAGATCCTCGGTGCCCTCGCCGACGACCTTGTAGATCAGGGTCAGCTTTCCCTCGCTCCAGTCGCACACGGAAATCGGGCGACGGAGATAGCGTCCCGGAATCTTAATTTCGACGAACTGCCCCGGCTTCGTGATGTCCGAGGTATCACCGTCCAGCGTCATACGGAAGATGTCCTGAGCGATCATTTCGTTGCTCAGTACTTTAAATTCAACGTCCTTCATAGGTCTCTGATTCTCCTCCTGTTCTGCGTTCTGCTAAAAGGCTTCGTCCGCGCCCTGCGGGCTCTGCCTGGTAATCAAATGATATCATGTATGCGGTCGTACGATGCGTTTTTGTGATCAACGGCCTCGGTCAGCACTTCGTGTGCTCCGTGCCATCGGTCAGCGCTCGATGCCCTTCTCGCGGTCATAGACCTCGCGGCCGCCGACGAAAGTCTTCACGACCTCGCCCTGCACCTCCATACCATCGTAGAGGGTGCTGTGTCCCTGTGAGTAGAACTTCGTACTATCGACAGTCCATACCTTATCGAGATCGAGGATCGTGAGATCCGCTTCGACGCCATCCTCGATGTACTGCGGGCCGGCGATGCCGAAGGTCTGACGTGGGTTCACGCACATGAGCTCGATGAGCTTCTCCAGTGTGATCGCGCCCTTCCCGGATGCCGGATGCTTCGGGTCACGCAGCACGAGATTCCGGTACAGTGCCGGGAAGCAGGTCTCCAGTCCGACGATACCGAACGAAGACTTATCAAGCCCCTTCGACTTCTCCTCTGCACTGTGCGGTGCATGGTCCGTGATGATGCAGTCGATGGTGCCGTCCTTGATACCCTCGAGGAGCGCATGACGGTCCTCCGCGCTGCGGATCGGTGGATTCATCTTCCAGCTGCCGGACTCCTGAAGATCCATATCCGTAAACATCAGATAGTGCGGACCGGTCTCCGCCGTCACATGCGTGCCGGCCTTCTTCGCCGCACGGATGATCTCGACGGATTCCTTCGTGGAGACATGGCAGACATGGTAGCGCACACCGGTCTCCGCGGCGAGGCGTACATCGCGCTCGACCTGCTTCCACTCAGATGCGGAGTTGATGCCGATATGGTGGTGAAGACGTGCATACTCACCGTCATGGATACAGCCGCCCGGTACGAGCTCACGCTCGTCCTCGCAGTGTGCCACGATCATACGGTCGAGGTTCTTCGCCCGCTGCATCGCCTCCCGCATAGAGGCCTCGTCCTGCATGCCCTTTCCGTCATCGGAGTAGGCGATCACATACGGTGCGATCTCTTCCATCTTTCCGAGGGCTCCGCGACCGGTCTGCTGCTCGGTGATGGTGCCATACGGGTAGACATGCACCAGCGCATCCTTCCGGATCGCGTCGAGCTCCGGCTGCAGGTTCGCGAGGCTCGATGGTGCCGGCTTCAGATTCGGCATCGCGCAGACCGCGGTGTAGCCGCCATGCGCCGCGGCATCGGTGCCGGTGCGGATCGTTTCCTTATACGAAAAACCGGGCTCACGCAAATGTACATGTACATCAACGAAGCCCGGAATCATGAACAAACCGTTTAAATCATAAACGGTATCAATGGTATCAGCTGTTAAATTATCAATGGAATCTGTAAACAGTACTCTGTGATCAGAGATCAGAACGTCCTGCTTTCGAAAGCCCTGTTTCGTGAAAATCGATGCATTTTTAAGAAGAGTAGACATGGTTCCTCCTATCCGTGCGGTCCTTAGTTCCGAGATACTATAGCACAGGGAGTACCCCTTTGCAAGGGGCGAAATCATGATGCCGGAGCCTCGGCGGGCAGGCCTTGGAAACACAGTACTTCGAGCTCGGAAAATCTAAAATTGTCTACTCGTCCCAGCCTTCGCGTGGCATGATGATCATCATGTCGATGTATTTCTCACCTGGTGCCAGGTGAACATCCGCCTGTACGGTGTGTGGCGGGAGGTCGTTGGTGTCCTCGAGTTCGAGCTGAATCCAGTTGATGGCGTTATAGCGGGCGTCGGCGAGGGCTTCCTCTTCGGTCGGGCCGACGCCGTAGCAGTCGTCGAGGTCCAGGAAATCGACACGGTAGCCTTCGCTCGTCTTATTACGAATGATTGCAGGATAGTATAAGGTCATGGTTTAATCGTCCTCTCTTCCAAACTGTTTGCGATATTTATGTGGTGTCTGTCCCATGAAGGAACGGAAGATCTTGATGAAGTTTCCGATATTATGGAAGCCGCACTGCTCCGCGATCTCATAGACATGGGTGTCGGAGTCCTTCAGGAGGCGGGCCGCCTGCTCCACGCGATAGGCATTGATATAATCGAGTGGAGACTCGCCGGTCACGCTTCCGAAGAAGCGGATGAAGTACTGCTCGTTGAGTCCGGTGAGTTCGGAGAGGTTCCGGACGTAGATCTTCTCCTGGTAGTGCTCGCGGATGTACTGTATGGTCTCCTTGATGGCGAGCACCTGCTTCTCGGAGTCGCTCTCCTCGCGTTCGTGAACGAGGCCGTTCGCGTCGAACATGGCGATGAGGCGCAGGAGGTCGGCCATGATCATCAGCTGATCGGCAACAGCCGGCAGCGCATAGGTCCGGACACTGCTGTCCTCCTGTTCGGTCTTCGTTCCATAGTCACGGAAGCGGCGCACCATCTCGTTAAACAGGCGCAGGATCTGCAGGAAACCGAAATCCGATACGGTGATGAAGTCGGAAAAGCAGAGCTGTCCGCCGGCGAGCGGCTCGAGCAGGGCGGTATTGACCGGGTCCTCCGCCTGACGGAAGCAGAGATCCGCGAGATGAAAGCGGAGGGAGTAGGCATTGCCCTTCGTCCCGATGGACTCGAGCTTGCGCAGCACACCGGCGTTCACGATGCAGATGCACTCATCCTGGATCTCATACTCCCGGAGGTTCAAGCTCAGCTTGTAGTGCCCGTTTTTAAAATAGATGATTTCCGGGTCATCATGCCAGTCCAGGCTGACCTTCAGCCGCTCTTCTGCTGTATTGATTGACTCATAAAGTATCGCGTTCATCCTGTCTCCGATTCCGATTATCGACGGTCTATACTCTCCCAAAATAGTATGAAGTCATGATAGCATAATTTTTTTACGCAATCAAACCATTTTGTGTGGGGGGTGATTTTTCGAAAAATCAGTTTGGTAACAGTATATTATTCTTCGCCACGGTCGTAGGTTTCGAGCTTATCGAGGGCCTCCGCCTTCCAGCTGGCCCAGTAGCCTCCACGGATCGCACCGCGGATCTCCTCGGTCAGGTGGTTGTAAAAGTAGAGATTATGCAGTACGCACATGCGCATGCCGAGAATCTCCTTCGCCTTCAGGAGGTGACGGATGTACGCACGGCTGTAGCCGCCGGTGTAGCTGCCATCCGCAAGCTTCCGTCCGGCACATACCGGGCACTTGCACCCTTCCTCGATCGGGCGATGATCGAGCTCATACTTCTGATTGAAAAGATTGATCTTTCCCTTGTGCGTATAGACATGGCCGTGACGTCCGTTTCTTGACGGGTATACACAGTCGAAGAAGTCAATGCCTCTGTCCACGGCTTCGATGATGTTCGCCGGGGTACCGACACCCATGAGGTAGGTCGGCTTCTCCTTCGGCAGGTGCGGCACCACGACATCGAGGATGTGGTACATCTGCTCGTGGGTCTCGCCGACCGCGAGGCCACCGACCGCATAGCCGTCGAGGTTCATCGCGGAAATCGTATCGGCATGCGCTGTACGGATGTCCTCGAAGATACCACCCTGGTTGATGGCAAACAGGAGCTGCTCCTTATTCACGGTATCCGGCAGGCTGTTGAGACGCGCCATCTCATCCTTACAGCGCTGCAGCCAGCGGGTCGTACGCTCAACGGATGGCACGATGTACTTCCGGTCCTCGAGGGCCGGCGGGCACTCGTCGAAGGCCATCGCGATGGTCGAGCCGAGGTTTGACTGGATCTGCATCGACTCCTCCGGTCCCATAAAGATACGGCGACCGTCGATGTGACTATGGAAGGTGACCCCCTCCTCCTTGATCTTTCGTCCGGTGCCGGCGAGTGAAAATACCTGGAATCCGCCGGAATCCGTCAGGATCGGGCGATCCCAGTTCATAAACTGGTGGAGACCGCCGAACTCCTTGATAAGCTGATCTCCGGTACGCACGTGGAGGTGGTAGGTGTTGCTGAGCTCGACCTGGGTGCCGATCTCCCGAAGATCATCTGTCGACACGCCGCCCTTGATGGCAGCGACCGTGCCGACATTCATGAAGACCGGTGTTTCGATGTTTCCATGTACCGTCTCCATGTGAGCGGATTTCGCGCGTCCGCTGGTCGCGACAATTTCATACTTCATTCTCTGAACCTCGATTGCTTGATTCTCTCAAACGCAGACCGGGAAAGCAGCCCGGCGCGTAAAGTACTTTTAGATAGAAAAAGACCGATCCCGGAGGATCGGTCTCTAATGTAACGGAGATTTACAGATACGTCAAGCGCTCTGTCGAAAGCCGCGGGGCTTAAACCTGCTGGTCCTTCTGCATCTTCTGTGACTTCTTTTCAGCCTTCGCTGCCTTCTCGGCGGCCTTCTTCGCTGCCTTCTTCTTCGCAGCGTACATGCTGAGATCATACCAGAGCGGGCCTGCGATCGTTACGGAAGACCAGCATCCGGAGACGATACCAACCATCAGCGGCATGGTGAAGTCGCGGATGGAGGATACACCCATCACGAAGAGTACCAGGACCATGATGAAGGTCGTGAGGGAGGTATTGATCGAACGGGTGAAGGTCTGGGAGATTGCGTCATTCACAACATTTGCCAGATCACCACGCTTCGTCGGATCCTCGAGATTCTCACGGATACGGTCGAATACAACGATGGTTGCATTGATCGAATAACCCACGATGGTCAGAATGCAGGCGATGAACGTAGAACCTACGGCCCACTTCAGTGCTGCATAGAACGCGGTCGTGATCAGAACATCGTGCGTCAGCGCCATAACCGCTGCGGATGCAAACTTGATATCCTTGAAACGGATCCAGATGTAGATCAGCATGCAGACGATGGCGATCAGGAATGCCCAGACGGCATCCGCCTTCATCTCCTTCGATACGGCACCGGAGATGTTCTCGGTCGTGATCTTCGCTTCATCTACCTGGAACTCGTCGACGAGATCCTTATAGAGCTCGGTACGCTCCTCGGTCGTCAGCGTTCTGGTCTTGATGATGACCTCGTTCGTGCCGGCAACCTTCGAAGCCTGTACGGAAGCGGTACCACCGGTGATGTTCTTGAAGATCGGTGCAACCTTCGCATCGATATCCTCGAGGGACATATCCTCGTTGAAGGTAACGTTCGTAGACGAACCACCCTGGAAATCGAGGTCATAGTTGAACAGGTTTCCGAGGGAAGCCTTATTCATGCCCATGAACAGGAAGCCTGCGATGATGAGCACCGCGGAGATCGTATAGGCGATCTTACGGAACTTGATGAAATCAAGCACCTTCACATCCTTACGTACGCCATAGAGCGCCGGACTCGTGCAGCCGAAGCTGATGAAGCATGCAAGGAGTGCTCTCGTAACGAAAAGTGCGGTGATCAGGGAGATCACGATACCGATGGCCAGGGTCGTTGCGAAGCCCTTGACGGTTCCGGAGCCTCTCAGGTAGAGAACGGCTGCGGCGATGAGGGTCGTGACATTACCATCGATGATGGCGGAAAGTGCCTTGCTGTATCCGGCCTTCACTGCCTGCTCAATGGTGCGGCCGGCACCCAGCTCTTCCTTCATACGTGTGAAGATGATGACATTGGCATCGACGGCCATACCGACGGAAAGGATGATACCGGCGATACCCGGAAGTGTCAGGGTGACCTCAAAGGCCTGCAGAAGCACGAGCTCGAGGCCGGTGTACATGATCAGCGCAAGGGATGCCACGAAGCCCGGCAGTCTGTATACCGCGATCATGAAGAGCATGACGAGGATGAGACCGACGAGACCTGCACGGAGGGAAGTCGAAATCGCTTCCTGTCCGAGGGTGGCACCGATGACGTTCGAACGAAGCTCCGTGAGCTGTACCGGAAGTGCACCGATACGGATCGTGGATGCGATACGGGTCGCCTCATCGTAGTCGGTGATACCGGTAATGGACGCCTGTCCACCGGTGATGGCTTCCTGTACGTTCGGAGCAGAAATGATCTGGTCGTTATAGATGATGTAGAGTGGCTTGCCGACATTGGCCGCCGTTGCGTCTGCGAACTTCTTCGCACCGGCATCGTTAAACTGAAGCTGGATGATGTACTGACGGGATCCGTTCTGATCCGTCATGCCCGCGCTTGCATTCTTTACATCGTCACCGGTCAGGAGTACCTGGCCCTGCGAATCTGCAAACTGGAGTGTACCCGGCTCACCGAGCTCCTCGAGGATCTCGTTTGCATCGGTTGCACCAGGGATATCGATGTTGATACGATTGCTTCCCTCCTGGTAAACCTGGGCCTCGGTCGAGTAGCCCTGTGCCTTCAGCTGGAGCTTATAGACGGTATCCGACATCTGCTCGGAGGTCGGGTTGTCTTCGGTGGTCTGGTAGGTGATGGAAACACCGCCGTTCAGATCAAGACCCAGCTTAATGTCCTTCGCACCATGAACTCCGAGGAAGCAGAAACCGACGGTAATCGCCAGCACTGCCAGAAGTCCCAGTGCACCCTTCATCTTCTTGTTCATTGGAAAATCTTCCTTTATTATATAAAATTTGCCGGCTCCCGGGTGTGTACAGAGACCCCACCTGAGGGCAATAGCAAACGATATTATAACAAAACGCGGTATGACTAGCAAGGTTTCTGCGAAAAGACCTGCGTTTTCCGGTCTCGAGTGCCACCAGAAGCCATACGGGCGCCCCTGCGTCTCATCCCTCTTCCGGAAGCAGGTTTCTATATGCGGCGAAGGCGGCTGGAATCGAGTAGGTTTCGGCGAGTTCCTTCATGGAGACGAGGAGGAGGTGGTCGCTGTCGAAGGGGGCGAGTTCGTCGACGGTGATGGCGTAGCCGATCATGTGCCACTCGATGTGGCTGAAGATGTGCTTTGCAGCCGGGAGTGGGCGGATGCGGAGAGCCTGGATGCCGAGGCCTGCCACATACCGGAGGGCGTCCGCTTCGGAGAGCTGCCCTTCGGTGTTCGGGAACTCATAGAGGCTTGCGAGGAGGCCTTTCGGCGGGCGCTTTCCGATGACGATTTTTCCGGCGTCGTGAATTAGGAAAACCGTGCGGTCCTCGATGCGGCGAGCCTTCTTCTCTGGCATGAGCGGATAGGCAGTTTCCTCTCCGCGGGCGTGCGCGGTGCAGAAGTCCTGAAGCGGGCAGTCTGTGCAGAGTGGTGCACGGTTCGGGAGGCAGATCGTCGCCCCAAGATCCATGAGAGCCTGGTTAAAGCTGCCCGGTGTGTAGAAGCTGTGGGCAGCTACTACGCCGCTGTCTGCAGCTGGATCAGCCGCCCCTGTATCCGCCCGCGACCGTCGCTCTGTCTCGAGACGTTTTTCTGCTGACGCCGTCCCCTGCGTGATGCGTACGCCCTCTGGCATCCAGCGAAGGTAGTATTCGGCAGCCGCCTTTCGTGCCTTCTCCGTCTTGATATTCTCCGGATAGGCGCTGAGCCGGGCGAATACGCGCAGGAGGTTCCCATCGACCGCCGGTACTTTCTCCCCGAAGGCGATGGAGGCGATGGCCGCCGCGGTATACGGTCCGATGCCTGTGATCCCGAGAAGCTTCTCATAGCTTCCCGGCATCTCCCCGCCATATGCTGTCATGATCTCCTCTGCCGCCTTATGCATATTCCGCACGCGGGAGTAGTAGCCGAGCCCCTCCCAGAGCTTCATGTAGACGTCCTCCGGGGCCTCTGCCAGCGCACGGATATCCGGACAGCTCGCGAGAAAGCGTGCATAGTAGCCCTTCACGGTATCTACCCGGGTCTGCTGCAGCATGATCTCGGAGATCCACACATGGTACGGGGTCGGATCCTCACGCCACGGGAGGATCCGGCGCTTCGCCGCATACCACTCGATCAGCTTCTGTGTCATCTGTTCTGATACTTCCATCGTCCTGAACTGTAACTATATCCTGTTGGTTCTGAAGCTATAGTATATACGCTGATGCCGATTTCGCACATCGAAATTTTCATGTTATAATCTGGTCATGGATTTTCACGTCAGGAAAGAGGAATTATGCGGCCAGCAGATGAAACGAAACGACCAGCCTATCTGAAGATTTACGAAGCACTCCGAGACGACATCACGAGTGGTGCATATGCGCTCGGTGAGCGTGTTCCGTCGAAGCGGACGATGGCAGAGCAGACCGATACCTCGGTCATCACGGTGGAGCACGCCTATAATCTCCTCATCGACGAGGGCTACATCGAGGCGCGCGAGCGCAGCGGCTACTTCGTCTGCTACCGCTCGGAGGACGCCTTCCCCGTCGGGGATGTGTCGGACAGCGCAGACGGCAGGCAGGCAGAGGACAGCACTTCCCGTCTGTCCGAAGAAGCAGCGGGCAGAACCATGATCTCTGCATTGGCCCAAGCAGAAGGCGTACCGGCGACGGATCAGTACGAGGCAGCCGCTGCAGAGCTTTCCTTCGCGGGCTTCGCACGGACGATGCGGCGCGTACTGTCGGAATACGCGGAGGAGTGCATGCAGCGCTCGCCGAACGAGGGGACCCTCTACTTCCGTGAGAGCATCGCGCGCTACCTGCAGCGGAGCCGAGGCATCCATGTCGATGTTTCGCAGATCATCGTGGGGGCCGGATCCGAGTACCTCTACAGCCTGATCGTGCAGATGCTCGGGCGTGAGCGGGTCTATGCGCTGGAGGATCCTTCCTATGAGAAGATACGGAGGGTGTATGAGGCGAACGGTGCGCACTGTGAGCTTCTGAAGCTCGGCCATCACGGCATTCACTCGAGCGAGCTCCGGCGTTCGAACGCAGGCGTGCTGCATGTGACGCCCTTCGACTCCTATCCGAGCGGTGTGACAGCGACGGCCGGCAAGCGACAGGAGTACATCTCCTGGGCGAAGCAGCGCCAGGCCATGATCATCGAGGATGATTACGCCTCCGAATTCTCACCCTCGACGAAATCGGAGGACACGCTCTTTTCGCTCGCACCGGAGGAGACGGTCATCTATATGAACACCTTCACGAAAACCATCTCGCCGGCGATCCGAACCGGCTATATGCTGCTTCCGAAGAGGCGGGCGGCAGAGCTGAAGGCGAGGATCAGCTTCTACTCCTGCACGGTTCCGACCTATGATCAGTATGTGCTCGCGGAATATCTGAACAGCGGTGCCTTCGAGCGATATATCAACCGGGTGCGCCGGAAACGTCGTCAGGATCGAAAAAAACTGATATAATATAGTTTATAAAAGGAGGTGCCTTATGGGACTGATCAAGAATATGAAGACCACGCATCTGATTTGGACGATTTCAGGTGAGTTCATGCACTATACCGCGATTGCGAGCCTCATCTGCTCCATCGACCAGATGTTTAAGACAGCGATCGATACGGAGCCGGAGGAGAACTTCCCTCGGGAAATGCCAGGCACGAAGGGCTATGTGCAGATCATGCGCGCACATAATCCGGGCTTCTCGAAGGGGCATCTCAAGGAATATCCGGAGTTCGTAAAGCTAAGCTCCATGGCCGCGGTCGGCTTCCTCGCCGGCGGACTCCAGTATCTGACCGCCTACTTTCCAAAGCGCTATAAGCTCCGGAAGCTCGGCATGTCCATCGTGATCGGCGGTGCGCTCAGTAACGTTCTCGACCGCGGCATGCACGGCGAAGTCACGGACTACCTGAACATCCGCATCGGAAGCCTGAAAAAGATCATCGTAAACATCGGTGACATCGCGATCTGCCTCGGCGGCGCGCTGTATGCACTCGCTTCGCTTTTCGGGAGAGACGACTGATTCACAGAAGACGCTGCACCGCGTGTACTTCACTCATGCCTATAAGAACAGCCAGCGGTCGAAAGGCCACTGGCTGTTATCATACGTACGACTATTCTGGCATGATCGGCAGATACCGCTGGCGAGCAGCTCATCCGAAAAACAGACCGCTGACAAAAATCTCGATCCCGATGCCGATCAGGATCACACCGCCGAGGATGGCCGCCTTACCGCTCAGCTTCGTGCCGGCCGCACGTCCGATATGGAGTCCACCGCTACAGATCACGAAGGTCACGACCGCGATGAGGATGGTCGCGGCCAATGCTTCCATCAGGTGGTACTCCGAAATCGTGAAGCCGACCGAAAGTGCATCGATCGAGGTGGCGACGCCCTGCATCGCGAGCTTCCCGAGCGGAAGCTTCGCATCCGTCTCCTCGATGCCACACTCCTCTCCCTCCGGGTTTCGTATGCCCTCCAGCAGCATACTGCCGCCGATGTAGCAGAGAAGAATCAGCGCGATCCACGGAATCAGCTTCTGAAAGGCCTGAAAGTACAGCACGATCGTGTGGACCAGCACCCAGCCGAGCATCGGCATGAGCCACTGGAAGAATGCGAAGCAGCCGGCGATCCGGCCCATCTCCGCGCGCGGCATCTTCGGATTCGAGAGCCCATCCGCCATCGATACGGAAAAGGCATCCATCGCGAGACCGACACCGAGCAGCACGCTGTTTACTACAAAAGAAATTCCCATATACCTGTTCTCCAGACATTCCTGTATCGCTCTTTTGAAATGAGCGTTTTCTTAGGATAGCATTCTCCTCTACATATGAAAAGAGCTTTGTCAAAGACAAAGCTCTCAAATTCATAAAATAACGTAAAGTGTCATATACCGATGACTCCGACGGATATGTATTCCCTCACATCAGCTCAGCAAACAGGCGAAGGAAGAGCTGCCACAGTCGCTTAAAGGTTCCCCGGCGGCCGATGCGGTACTCATCCGTCACCTCGCGGCACTCCTTAAACGTACAGTCGAAGTCCGCCTTGATCTCCTGTACCGCCGAACAGTCCGCCAGGAAGCAGCCGTTCTCGAAGTGGTGATACAGTGAACGGTAATCGAGGTTGATGGTACCACAGGTCGCCATCCGGTCATCGACCACGCTCATCTTCGCATGACAGAAGCCCGGCGTCCACTCGAAGATGCGGACACCATTCCGCACGAGGCCGTTATAGAAGGAGCGGGTCACACCGTAGACCATCCGCTTATCCGGGATGCCCGGCGTGATGATCCGCACATCGACACCTCGCTTCGCCGCAAGACCGAGCGCGTGCGTCATCTCATCCGTGATGATCAGGTACGGCGTGATGAAATAGCAGTACTTCTCTGCCTTGTTCGCCATACTGATGTAGACATTCTCCCCGACCTGCTCGTCATCCATCGGACTGTCGGCATACGGCTGAACGAAGCCTGTCGGCTCCTTCGCCGTATAGTGATAGCTCTTCAGGAAACGAAGGGCATCCGGATCATCCCAGTCCGTCGCGCGGACAGCATTCCACATCTCAAGGAAGGTGAGAGTCATGCTCTGTACCGCCGGTCCTTCGATGCGGATACCGCTATCCTTCCACTGCCCATATGGGTGGGTCACATTGAAATACTCATTGGCGAGATTATAGCCACCGGTGAAGCCGACACGGTTATCGATGACGGTGATCTTTCGATGATCACGGTAATTCAGGAAGAGGTTTGCGCCTGGTGCGAACGGATTAAATACACGGCAGTGAATCCCGAGTCGCTCCATCTTCTTCACGAAATCCGTCGTGATGAAGCCGATGGAGCCCATATCATCATAGAACACGCGCACATGGACGCCAGCCTTCACACGCTCGACGAGCACCTCCTCGATACGCCACCAGGATTCCTTATCCTCGATGGCATGGTACTCCATGAAGATGAACTGCTCCGCCTTCCGTAGATCGCAAAGCTGCGCTTCCAGGCCCTTCGCGGCATCCTCGTAATACTCGACATCCGTGTTCCGGTAAACCGGGTAGGAGGCATAATTCTGAAGATACTGAGCGATGGAGGCCGCTGCCGGATTCTCCTTTTGCAGCGCTTCCAGATCCGCCGGATCCGCACTATCCTTCAGCGCCGGGAACAGCACATGATCGATCTCCTGGTAACGCTCCCGCATCTTCCGTGTCGACACATCGAGACCGATGAGGAAGTACAGGACGATACCGAACACCGGAAACGCCATGATGAGGATGATCCACGGCATCTTCATCGAGCTCGTCTTATGCTGCCCGTAGATGACGAGCACCATGACCAGTGCGATCACCTCTGTCACATTCTGTACCCACTCCGCGTACCGGCTCAGTCTCGTAAAAAAGGAGATGATCAGAAGAATCTGAATGATCAGTGCCAGCCCGACGAAAAACGCCCGCAATATACCGTTTTTATTCGCTGCCTTTCCCTCTTCGGTGCTGAAATCCGCCATATATTCACATCCTTTCAAAGCTCAAAAACAAATCTGTTTTATTTTAGCACAAACTGCGATCGATTACGCAAAGCAACATAAATAATAATCCGGCATGGCGGAACCGGCAATAGTTTAGCCGAGCATGGCTCTCCTGGGGGAGTTTGAGGCTGCTCCTCATTCGCCCACCCCATGAAATCCATGACTTCTTGTATGCATTGGGCCCACCCCAGCTCATGAGGAGGCCTCAAACATTTGCCTACCCGAAAACAGTATTACACAAAATCACCAGATAAACCATTTCAGAAAACCAGCATGGACGGGACCGATATGTAAGCAGATTAGATACATGCCAGGGGGCAAGAAAATCAAAAAAGAGACACCCATTAATGACATCTCCTTCAATAAATATGGCCGAACTCTGGCATACTCATTTACATGTTCTATTTTGCTTTGGATTCTTCACTTAAGGAGATCTGTTATTTTCCCCTTAGCTTCTTCGATGTCCTTACATCCTTCAAGGATGAGAAGAATCATCTCAACTGTTCACATCATTCATCATCCCGGTTATCCGACAGTTTTTTTATCAGCTCCCATGCCACTATAGATACCACTGTCGTAAATATGATTCTGCATATATCCAGATGATACTTCTCATGATCATCTTTCATGATCTTTCCTTCCTTTCAGCCACTAACGCCAACATTAATTTCACTATACCGCTGCAAATAAAATAGGCAGCTAAAAAACTCAATGCATTCATATCGTTTCCTTTCTTTGATCTATCACTCAAACAATTTCAATACCTTCATATGGTCCTTCAAGATTCATTCAGAAAATCTTTATATTGCATTTTTGATAATCTGTGCCTGTGCAATTCCTGTTTCGGAACACTTCAGTTTGAATGCTGCAGCCATTTTTTTGGTACTCGTACAGATATCACATCATAAACTTTATTGTTATATCGAGCTTTTACCGCTGTCGATGTTGTGCTTTTCCGATCTGCCATATCATCCTCCACAGAATATCAAATATCCGTTGCCCGAAAATATGTCTCCACCTCATTCTGGTTTGCAAACTCATTCTTTGATAATTCATATGACAGTTTCACTTTACCATCCATGGCTTTGATAATCTACTTCGAAGAGGTCTCTTTGACTTGATATATTTTACCATTCTTTTCTATCTCCATCACCCAGTCCCCCTGTACTCTGAAAATCACGAACATCTTGACATTTTTCATCCGTAGTCTGTCTCCTCTATATTTTCTCTTTTCATATCGCGTATGTCAAGATTCCACCTATAATCTGATTGACCATTTACCGGCGTGGCGTTACTGTTCAAACGTAGTGATCTCAAGGCGTGGCGTGGCTCAGCGGCGAGGTCAGACGAAAAACATACACTGAAAGACCGATTTCAAAATCGTGTATATGTTTTTAAAGCTTTGGGGTGAGATCAGACGAAAAAATATACATTGAAAGGCCGATTCGGAAATCATGTCTATAAAAATCGAAATCAGACTCTGATTTCATTCATCAAACGCAAAAAATATATACACGATTTCAGGATGAAGCCATCCGTGTCTATTTCACATAGAGATTTTCGATTTCTACAGGAAAATTCATATACACGATTTTTAAATAGTGCGTTGCGTGTCTAGTCTGCTGTCCACCAAGCCACGCCACGCTATGACTTAACTACGTTTGAACAGTAACGGCGTGGCGAAACAGTTCAGTCGGTTTTCTTTCTTAAATCCAGCTGATTTCGTTCGAGCGGGTACTGTACCAAAGCAGTGAAAAATGGGAAGGATGCAAACGGTAAGCCGGGCTTCAGAAATCATAATGCTGTATCAAAACAGTCCAATATGAAAATGATGCTAACGGTAAAAGCGTATCTTGAGATCATGATGTTGTATCGAATCGGCAGAAAATGAATTTGATGCCAACAAATTTCAATCGGGATTAAAGAGTACTGTTGGCATCAGAGAAGAATTATGCCCAGATGATGCAGCATTTTTCCAAGAATGCCCAGTCATCATCATGAGAAAACTTCAAAAAGATACAGCCAGGCATGGTAAGCGCTTTAAAACGTCAACATGCCTACGGAAATGTCCATAATTTGGAGCGAACTGTAGGCACGCTGACCCTCATTCCATGACAGTGTGCCTAGAAAATCGATCTTAATTGTAGGCATGGTCATCATTTTACTGCTCCATCATGCCTATAATCATCTTTTCACTTCCGAAGTGCCAGAAGTTTGAGGCCTCCTCATGAGCAGGGGCGGGTCCAAAACGCACATACAACCACTGATTCCATGGGGTGGGCGAATGAGGAGTAGCCTCAAACTTCCAAGAGAGCCCGGGGTCGCAGAAGTGACGCCGATGATGGAGGACAAAAGCGTCGAATTACTCGAAAAAATGTAAGCATCGTTGTCCGCATCTCAAAATTATGCGTACAAATGGCGGACAAAACCGAAAAATGGGCACAATCAAAACCACCAGCTTAGCTGGTGGTTTGTCCACCGCCTATAAGGCGGCCGTTACCAGCCTGGCCCTAAAAGGGC
>CAKQED010000042.1:0-19073 GCA_934229835.1 uncultured Oribacterium sp.
GCAGAGGGCCTAGTGCCGCTTAGGGTCCCCGGCTTAGATTGAACCGGTCTCGGAGCACTGTGCCTCCGTTGCCGCACCTCCGGGTCCCCCAGCCAGAACTTAAAAAGGCAGTGGCCTTCACCGAAGGTCACTGCCGAGGAAGTCACTTAAAGGATACCGTACTTCGTCATCTCATCCTTGAGGAGTGCCTTGGTGCTGTCGGTCGCCTCCGTCATCGGAAGACGTAAGGAGCCGACATTCTTACCCATCAGATTCAGGGCCGCCTTAACCGGGATCGGATTGACCTCGGCGAAGAGTGCCTTGATCAGAGGGTATGCCTTAAACTGTGCCTCACGTGCACCCTTGATGTCGCCGTCAAACCACTTCTGGCAGATCTCATGCGTCTCGCGTGGTGCCACGTTCGAAAGTACGGAAATAACACCAGATGCGCCCACACTGAGGAGCGGAACGATCTGATCATCATCACCGGAGAAGAGAAGGAAATCCTCGTCCACCAGTGACATCAGCTTCGTGATCATCGAGATGTTGCCGGTTGCGTCCTTCACACCGACGATGTTCTCGACATGCTGATAGAGGTATGCCATCGTCTCCGGCTGGATGGTCACGCCGGTTCTGGATGGAACGTTGTACAGGATGCATGGAAGGCTGATCGCGCCTGCCACGGCCTCGTAATGCTGGATGAGACCACCCTGGGTCGCCTTATTATAGTACGGGGTCACCAGAAGGACACCGTCGGCGCCAGCTTCCTCTGACTGCTTCGACAGATCGATCGCGGTCGCCGTGCAGTTGCTGCCGGTTCCGGCGATGACCGGAATACGATGATTCACCGCCTTGATGATGAAGCGGATCACATCCATGTGCTCCTCCTCGGACATGGTGGCTGCCTCACCGGTCGTACCACACGCGATGATGGCATCGGTGCCACCCACGATCTGCTCCTCTACGAGCTCTGCCAGCTTATCATAATTCACAGAACCATCTGCATGAAATGGAGTCACCAGCGCGACTCCTGCGCCTCTGAAAAGTGCCATAACTACCTCCGTCTTTGCTTTGGTTTCTCTTACACTTTAGTATCTGTTCACTGGCCCTGGGCCAATGTTTCCTTCGCTACATCATACCCTCTCGCAGGGGCTATGAAAATTATCCCTGCTTTCGTGCGAAGCCGGCTCTCTTACGAAGGACCGGATCGAGAATCTTCTTACGGATACGAAGGCTCTCCGGGGTAACCTCGAGGAGCTCGTCAGTATCGATGTAGTCGATGCACTGCTCGAGAGACATGATCTTCTTCGGAACGAGCTTCAGTGCTTCATCGGAAGAGGATGTACGGGTGTTGGTCAGATGCTTCGTCTTGCAGACATTGACCTCGATATCCTCGGACTTCGGAGACTGGCCGATCACCATGCCGCCGTAAACCTTCTCGCCAGGTCCGATGAAGAGCGTTCCTCTCGCCTGTGCCTGGAAGAGACCATAGGTAACCGCCTCGCCGGACTCGAAGGCGATGAGCGCGCCGTTGTGACGGTAGTTCATATCACCCTTGTACTCGCCGTAGCCGTCAAACTCGGTGTTCAGGATACCGTTACCCTTGGTATCGGTCATGAACTCACCACGGTAACCGATGAGACCTCTGGACGGAATCTCGAACTCGAGTCTGGTATAGCCGGACGCAAGCGGGCTCATGCCGTTCAGCACACCCTTACGCTGGG
Organism: uncultured Oribacterium sp.; assembly: GCA_934229835.1. Lineage (GTDB taxonomy): Bacteria > Bacillota > Clostridia > Lachnospirales > Lachnospiraceae > Oribacterium. The sequence continues at coordinate 1,704 of CAKQED010000042.1, forward strand.
TCAGCTTCTGGATGACATTACCACTGAACTCATCCGGAACATCGACGTACGCGATCTCCATCGGCTCCATCTTCTTGCCGTTCTCGGTCTTGTAGATAACCTCTGCCTTTGATACGGCGAACTCGAAGCCCTCACGACGCATCGTCTCGATGAGTACGGAGAGGTGAAGCTCACCACGGCCGGAAACCTTGAAGGTATCCGCCGAATCGGTATCCTCTACACGGAGGGATACGTCGGTCTGGAGCTCACGCATCAGACGGTCACGGATATGACGGGAAGTCACGAACTTACCCTCCTGACCGGCAAGCGGAGAATTGTTAACGATGAAGTCCATCGAGATCGTCGGCTCGGAAATCTTCTGGAACGGAATCGCCGCAGCCTCACCGGTGACGATGGTATCACCTACGTGGAGATCCTCGATACCGGAAACCGCAACGATCTCACCACAGTGTGCCTCATTGACATCAACTCTTGCGAGACCATCGAAGGTGTAGAGCTTCGTAATACGTACACGGGTACGCTTGTCCGGATCGTGGTGGTTTACGACATAGGCCTCCTGATTCAGCTTCAGGGTACCGTTATCGATCTTACCAACACCGATACGGCCGACGAACTCGTTGTAATCGATGGTCGACACCAGCATCTGGGTATCGGCATCCGGATCACCCTCCGGTGCCGGGATGTAATCGAGGATGGTCTGGAAGAGCGGCTCCATGGTGGTGGAATCATCATCGAGGCTTCTCTTCGCGAAGCCCTCCTTCGAGGAGGCGTACAGGAACGGGCAGTCAAGCTGCTCGTCGGACGCATTGAGATCCATCATCAGCTCGAGAACCTCGTCCTCGACCTCGGCCGGACGTGCCTGCGGCTTATCGATCTTGTTGATAACGACCATAACCGGAAGGCGTAGATCCAGGGCCTTCTGCAGTACGAAACGGGTCTGTGGCATCGGTCCCTCGAAGGCATCAACCAGGAGGATCGCACCATTTACCATCTTCAAGATACGCTCTACCTCACCACCGAAATCAGCGTGGCCCGGGGTATCGACGATGTTGATCTTCGTGCTCTTATAGTGAACGGCTGTGTTCTTCGAGAGAATGGTGATACCTCTCTCACGCTCGATTGGGTTCGAGTCCATGACACGGACACCCATCTCCTGGTTATCACGGAATACACCGGACTGCTTTAACAGCTCATCAACCAGTGTGGTTTTACCATGATCGACATGGGCGATGATGGCAACGTTACGAATATCTTCTCTCTTCTGATTCATCTTGACACCTTATTTCTACTATATCTAATGTAACTGCTTACAAAAAAATCTTACGAATTATACCACCGGTGCTTATCGATTGCAAGTACTATGGACCCGCCGGACAGCTCCTGTATCTGATTTTGAAATCCGGAGAGCTGCTCTGCCGGCACGTGCCAGGTCATCGCGACGGCTGCCCCATAGTCGGCACCCGCCTCCGTGATTCCGGCATTCTCCGCGATATACTTGATCTTTCCGACCAGGGTATACGGGATCTCGGCCTGCACGGCATAGCCCTCGACCGCGGTCAGGATCTCTGCCGCATCGAGTGCCGCCTTCGCGCCATTCGTATAGCTCCGGACGAGGCCGCCGGTGCCGAGGAGCGTGCCGCCGAAGTAACGGGTGACGACGATCAGTGCGTCGTGAATCTCCTCTCCCTTCAGCACATTCAGGATCGGCATCCCCGCCGTCTGGGACGGCTCTCCATCGTCGGACTGCTTCACGATCTCATACTGATCGCCGAGCACATAGGCATAGCAGTGATGGCGTGCATCATAATATTTTTTGCGCACCTGCTGAATCAGGGCTTCTGCTTCTTCGACCGAGCGGATCGGGAAGACCTCGCCGATAAAGCGGGACTTCTTCTCCTCATACTCGCCGGTCGCGTAGGATTTTACATATTTCATTCTTTATCCCTCGACCACCGGTGCCTTGATGTCCCGCGACGGCAGGCCCTCGCCCGGGCCACCGCCACTTGAACCACCCGGACCACCCGGTCCGGCAGCATCCGCTGGTCCCTCACCGATCACCTCATCATCCGAGGATTCCTCAGTCTCCGCCTCGGTCGGCTCCGGGAAGACGAAGCCGCCGTCATCCGTGTACGCGAGATCCTTCTCATACTCCGGGATGATGATGGAGCCCCAGCTCGTATGACGGTCGCAGTTCGTGGTCGGCACGGTGCCCTCCGCGAAGTACTCCGTGATGACGGAGCTTCCACGATAATCCGCATAGCAACCACTGGTCGGCAGTTTACCGGACTTGCGGCAGACCTGTGCCTGCACGATGCCATCCGGCTGCGTGAAGCCGATGTCCGGCAGTCCCTCGTGGACACGGCTCATGATCTTCCGCCAGATGTCCTTATGGAAGCCGGCACCGCCGTTGTACTCTCCGCTCGCCTTATCGATGAGCGGCTGGTTTTCATCGCAGCCACCCCAGATACCGCCCACATAATATGGAGAGTATCCGACGAACCAGATATCGACATCCTTCGTCGTCGTACCGGACTTGCCGGCGAGACTCATGCCGTCGAAGTGCGCTCTCGTCGAGGTGGAGTTGACATTCACCGACGCCGCATACGCGCGGTTCGGCAGCATGGACTGCTTCATCGCGTCGGTCAGCAGGAAGGCCGTCGTGGCCTTCATCGCCTGCCGCGGCTGGTCCTCGCTCGTATCGATGAGCACATTGCCCTCCTGATCGAGGATCTTCGTGAAGAACTTCGCCTTGTTAAACTGACCTCCGTTCGCGATCGTCGCGAAGGCCTGCGTAAGCTCGAGGTTCGTCACACCGTTCGTGATACCGCCGAGCGCGAGCGCCGGGTTCTCATCGCTGTCGAGCAGGCTCGTGATGCCGAGGTTCTCCGCGTACAGCCGTCCCTCGTGCGGATTCAGCTGCTCCATCAGGCAGCGCACCGCGATGATGTTCAGCGAGTAGATGATACCGTCCCGGATCGTCTGATAGCCGAGGAAGCCGGAGCTGTACCAGTTCTTGAAGGTCTTGTTGCCGAGTGTATACGCTGTATCATAGAAAGGCGTGGCCAATGTTGCCCCATAAAGGTCGATGGCCGGCGCGAAGGACGTAATCAGCTTGAAGGTCGATCCCGGCTGCCGGAGGGTACCGGTTGCACGGTTCAGGGAGAGCGAATAGCGCTTCTCACCACGGCCGCCGCTGATGGCCTTCACCTGACCGGTGTGCGGATCCATGAGCACGAAGGAAACCTGCGGTTCCAGTGTCGTGAAGAACTGCTCACCCAGCTCCTTATCGGTATCCCGGATGAGCTCTGCCTTATACTGCTCGACATAGGACTTCGCCGAGTCCTCCGAGCTGAAGAGGCCGTTGAAGTTGATGCCCTTCACCTCCTTCATCCAGCGGATGAGGTCCTTCTCGGAGTAGTTCACGATCGAGCCGTCGTCGTGCTTCAGCGTATAGCGCCAGGTCACGGAATGCTTCGCCGTGTCATAGTTGTCCGGATTATTGACCTCCTCATCGACGATGGTCTGGAGGCTCGGATCCTGGGTGGAGTAGATCGTGAGACCACCGGAGTACAGGAGGTCGGTCGCCTTGTCCTTCGTATAGCCGAGGCGGTCCTGGAGCTCCTGGATCACCTGTGCCGTCAGCTCATCCACGAAGTAGGAGTACGGCTCATTCTCGGCCTCCTTCTGTACATTGACATCCTGGATACGCGCGTACACGTCGTCCGCCCGTGCTTCATCATACTGCGCCTGATCGATATAGCCCTGCTCGAGCATGTTCTTCAGCACCTGTGCACGGCGCTCTGCATTTCGCTCCGGATGCGTGATCGGGTTCAGGCCGCTCGGATTCTTCGTGATCGATGCGATCACGGCACACTCGGAGAGCGTCAGATCGCTCACTTCTTTATTAAAGTAACGTCTCGCCGCCACCTTGACGCCGAGGGTATTCGCACCGAGGTTGATGGTGTTCAGATACTCGGTGATGATACTCTGCTTGATTTCTTCCTTGCTGAGTCCCGGCTGGTTCTCGATCTCAAGGGCCAGATACTGCTCCTGGAACTTCCGGACATAGCGCTCGAACTTTCCTTCGTGGAGACCGCCGCCGAAGACATTGTTCTTGATCAGCTGCTGCGTGATCGTCGAGCCGCCGCCCGCGGAGTCGTCATCCGACACCACGCCGCGGACCGCACGGAGGATCGACTTCAGGTCGATGCCGTTGTGCTGCCAGAAGCGCTCATCCTCGATCGCGACGAAGGCGTTGATGAGGTCCTTCGGGAGCTGCTCGTAGCTTACGCGCTCACGGTTCGAGCCCGCCGTCACCAGTGTCGCGGTGATGTTTCCATCGGTGTCCAGCACCTTCGATGCATAGGCCGTCGGACCGATATGGATCGTATCGATGTCCGGCGCGGAATCGAGGATGCCCCGGAACATACCGAAGCCCATCGCGGCGCCCAGGAGGCAGAGGCAGAGCACCAGGATCAGCAGCGCCATCTGGATGACATGGGCGATGCTGTGCCCGAGCTTCACCTTCGTGTTATCCATCTCATATAAGGTTTTATCTACGTTAAATCGGCTGTAATTCTTCATGTATTTCTATTCCGTCTTCCGAAAATGCAAAAATCCCCTTTTAATAAACATTCTCATTATAACGAAGCGCTACGGCGTTTACAATGCTCAGACTTTACAATTTCCTTTAGGTTTTTGGCAGAGCCCCCGGGGGACCGGCACCAGAAGTACAGTACTCCAAGTTCGGAAGACTCTAAAATCCCAGCCCTAAGAAGTACTAGGCCCTCTGCAATCGCTGAGTTTTCTTGATGAAAACTCAGCGTTGCAGAGGGTGCTAAGGAAAAATTACTCCAAGTACTTCTAAGGGCTGGGATTTTGATTCTTCACGAACTCTCCGTATGACTTCTGGTGCCGGTCCTCCGGGGGCTCTGATTCAAAAACGTCCGTATTATTTTTCAAATTTGCCGTCGTACTGATCTACTTTGCCGTTATCGGCGTCCTGGAAGATCTGGTCCATGGTGTGCCATCCGAGCACCGCGCACTTGACGCGGGCCGGCATGTGCGAGATATCCTCGAGGATACCTGCCTCCTCGAGCTCGTCCTTCTCTTCGTCGGTGATCTTGCCCTTGATCATACGGAGGAATATCTCCGAGAGACGCAGTGCCTCGTCCTTCGGCTTGCCGATGATGAGGTCGCACATCATGTCGGCGCTGGCCTGGGAGATCGCGCAGCCATCTCCGTCGAAGGAGGCGTCCTCGATGACGTTGTCTGCGTCGACCTTGATATAGAGTACGACGTCATCGCCGCAGCTCGGATTGACACCCTCGAGGGAGTAGGTCGCGTCCTCCATCTTATACTTATGTGCCGGGTGGATGTTATGGTCCGTCAGGACCTCGTTGTAAAATGTAATCGCCATCAGTAACCCATCTCCTCTCTCAGCTTCTTCAGGGCATCGAGGAAATGCTGTACATCCTCCTCGGTGTTGTAGAGGCCCATACTTGCACGTACCGTGCTCGGGGTATGGCAGAACTTCATAAGCGGCTGTGCGCAGTGGTGTCCGGCACGGATGTCGACCTTGTGAGAGTCAAAGATCGCCGCGATGTCGTGCGGATGCACGCCGTCGACGGTGAAGGTGACGATGCCGTGGTGCTTCTCCGGGTCGGTGGATCCGAGGATGTGAACGTACGGCAGCTTCTGCATCTCTTCCATCATCATCTTCGTGAGATGAAGTTCCCGCTCCTCGATCCGGTCGAAGCCGATCGAAGACACGAAGCGGAGGGCGGCGGCCAGTCCGACCGCACCGCCATCATTGACCGTACCTGCCTCGAACTTATGCGGCAGCTCGTTCCAGGTTGCGCCCTCGGTGGTGACATACTCGATCATCTCGCCGCCGAACAGGAACGGTGGCATCTGGTCGAGGAGATCGCGCTTTCCATAGAGCACGCCGATCCCCATCGGTCCGTAGACCTTATGACCGGAGAAGGACAGGAAATCGCAGTCGAGCTCCTGCACATCGACCTTCATATGCGGTATGGACTGTGCGCCGTCGCATACGAAGACGGCACCGTTCTCGTGGGCGATACGGGCGAAGGTCTTAATGTCATTCTTTACACCGAGCACGTTTGACACCTGGGTCATCGCTACGAGCTTGACGTTCGGGTTCATGTAGGAACGGAACATCTCCTCCGTGATCGTGCCATCCGCCTCCGGCAGGATATAGGTGAGCTTCGCGCCCTTTTCCTTACAGAGCTGCTGCCATGGAAGCATGTTGCTGTGGTGCTCCATGATGGTGATGACGATCTCGTCGCCTTCCTTTATAAACGCACGTCCGTAGGTGTACGCCACGAGATTCAGGCTTTCGGTGGCGTTCCGCGTGAAGACGATCTCCTCGTGGGAGCGTGCGTTGATGAAGGCACGAACGGTCTCACGCGCATCCTCATAGGCCTCGGTGGCCTTGATCGACAGGTCATAGAGACCACGCATCGGGTTTGCATTTTCCTTCGTATAGTAGTGCATCATCGCATCGAGGACGCACTGCGGCTTCTGGGTCGTCGCTCCGTTGTCGAGGTAGGTGAAGCTGCCGTCGAGGATTGGGAACTGCTGAAGGATTGCCTGATCCTCACGCTGACGCTCTTCTCTTGTGATTTCAGTCATCATATCTCTCCTCCTTATGGCCCTTGAGCTCCTCGAACACACGGTCACGTGTCACGGCATCCGGAATCTTATGGATCACCGAATCGATCCGGGCACCGGCCATCATCTCGTAGACCTCGGCCTCTGTCATACCTCTCGACTCGAGGTAGAACAGCAGGGCCTCATCGATCCGACCGATGGTCGCACCATGGTTACCCTCGACGTCTTCCTCATCGCAGAGGATGACCGGAATCGTCTGGTTGATCACGTTGTCATCCATCAGCAGCACATCCTCGAGCTCGTTTCCGAGGGCACCCTTCGCGCCTCTCCGGAGGTCGATCGTGCCACGGAAGAGCTTATGTGCCTCATCGCGGAGCACGCCCTTCACGTCGATCGCGCACTCGGTCTTCCGGCCGATGTGGTTCGCGATGTAGTTCATATCGAGATGCTCCTGCTGCTTCAGGAGATAGCCGATATCGGTCTTCAGGGTACTGTGCGCACCGACGAGGTCGGTACGGGAGCCCTGGTAGGTGTCTGCGCCGCCGAGGATGAGCTCGATCTGCTCGAAGCCTGCGCTTTCCTCGGTCTTCGCGGCCACGTCGTTCAGGAAGCGGAAGCCCTGGCCGAGCCGCTGGATCTGCACGAGCAGTACGCGGGCGTCCTTCGCCACATGGATCTTCGTCTGTACGGCTGCGAAGCCGGCGGCCTCTGCAGCGGAGCGGAAATCCATCACGACGACGAGGTCGCTCCCTTCGTCTGCGTCAATGTAGACGGCGTTTACGTCTGCACAGTCCTTTTTATAGTCGAACTCGATATGCACCGGCTGTGCAGCCTTCTGCTGACGGCCGATCTGAAGCTTCAGAACATCCGCGTCCGAATGCTTCATATAGGTATCGAAGTCATAGCCCATGCCGCCGGCGATATCCTGGATCTCTGTATAATCGGTTACCGTCGCGGTCACATCTGCTGTCCGGGTCACCATCGGATTTCCTTCGACCGCATCCCCCGGCACCTTCACATCTGCGTCGTTCATCCGGAGCCAGTTATAGGTCGGTGACGGCAGAACATTTACTAAAAGCTGATTATCCTTCATCTCTGCCCTCCTTAACCGATCGCGCCCTTCATCTCGAGACGGATGAGGTTGTTCATCTCTACGGCGTACTCGAGCGGGAGCTCCTTCGAAACACTGTCTGCGAAGCCGGAAACGATCAGCGCACGTGCGTCCTCCTCGGAGAGACCACGGGACATCAGATAGAATACGGCATCGTCGGAGATACGTCCGATCTTCGCCTCGTGTCCGACGTCGGCGTCCTGGGTGCGGACATCCATCGCCGGGATGGTGTCGGAGCGGGAGATGTCGTCGAGCATCAGGGACTGGCAGGAAACCGCAGCCTTCGCGTGCTTCGCCTTGTTGTTGATGACGACGGAGGAACGATAGGTGCTGATACCGCCATCCTTACTGATGGAACGGGTGTTGATGTAGGAGCTGGTATTCGCACCGTTATGTACGACCTTCGCACCGGTATCGAGGTTCTGACCCTTGCCGGCGAAGGTAACGCCGGTGAACTCCATATGGGAGTTGTCGCCCTTCAGGATGGTCATCGGATAGAGGTAGGAAACATGGGAGCCGAAGGATCCGGATACCCACTCCATCGTGCCGCCCTCTTCGACGATAGCACGCTTCGTATTCAGGTTATACATGTTCTTCGACCAGTTCTCGATGGTCGAGTAGCGAAGCTTCGCATTCTTGCCGACATAGAGCTCGACGCAGCCGGCATGCAGGTTCGCGATGTTGTACTTCGGTGCAGAGCAGCCCTCGATGAAGTGAAGCTGTGCCCCCTCATCCACGATGATCAGGGTATGCTCGAACTGTCCGGCACCCGGGGCGTTCAGACGGAAGTAGGACTGCAGCGGGATCTCGACGGAGACGCCCTTCGGGATATAGACGAAGGAGCCGCCGGACCAGACCGCACCATGGAGTGCCGCGAACTTATGATCCGTCGGCGGTACGAGGTGCATGAAGTGATCCCGGATCATATCTGCATATGGGCCGTGCAGGGCCGACTCGATGTCGGTATACACGACGCCCTGCTCCTCGACCTCCTTCTGGAGGTTATGGTAGACGAGCTCAGAGTCGTACTGTGCGCCGACGCCAGCGAGCGACTCACGCTCTGCCTGCGGGATACCGAGCTTCTCGAAGGTGTTCTTGATGTCCTCCGGAACCTCTTCCCAGTCCGCGGTCATCTTCGTCTTCGGCTTTACATAGGTCACGATGTTGTTCATATCGAGACCGTCGATGCTCGGGCCCCACTGCGGAACCTGCTTCTGATTATAAATTTCGAGTGATTTTAAACGGAAGTCCCGCATCCACGCCGGGTCTCCCTTCTTCTCAGAGATTTCGAGGACGATATCCTTCGTCAGTCCCTCCTGGATCTTGTAGAAATCCGTATCCTTCTCTTCGTAACGGAAATCATACATGGAGCGGTTGATGTCCTGAACCTCTGCCTTTTCCTTTTTTGCCATAGAATCTGTCCTCCACGCTTACTTGTTCAGGAAATCCACGAAGCCGTTCTCGTTGATGCGATCGACCATCGACGCGTCGCCCTCGGCCTTCATCTGGCCGCTGACGAGGACGTGCGTCTTATCCACCTTCAGGGACTCGAGGATTCTCGTGGAGTGGGTGATGATGATGAGGGCACCGTCCATGGACTTCTGGTACTCCTCGACACCCTTACTTACGGTACGAACGGCATCGACGTCGAGGCCGGAATCGGTCTCGTCGAGGATCGCGAGGGACGGCTTCAGCATGAGAAGCTGCAGGATCTCTGCCTTCTTCTTCTCACCGCCGGAGAAGCCGACATTGAGATCACGATCAGCATAGCTCGGATCCATATCGAGGACCTCCATCGCCTTCTTCATCTCCTTCTTGAAGTCCCAGAGACGGATGTGCTTGCCGGTTCTCTGCTGCAGCGCCGAGCGGATGAAGTTACCGAGGGTGATACCCGGCACCTCGAGCGGGTTCTGGAAGGACAGGAACATACCGAGCTTCGCTCTCTGATCGGTCGGCTCCTTCGTGATGTCCTGGCCGTTGAACAGGATCTGTCCGCCGACGATCTGGTACTGCGGGTTGCCCATCAGTGCGTTTCCGAGGGTGGACTTACCGGCACCGTTCGGTCCCATCAGGACATGGGTCTCGCCTCTATTCACTGTCAGATCGACGCCGTGGAGAATCTCCTTCTCCTCGACCTTCACCTGAAGATTCTTGACATTCAGTAAATCTGCCATATTCATTCCTCCATAAGAGCCCCGGGGTGCGGGGCGTGAATTCTATTCATCTAACCGTTCAGCGATGGGGCCCGGAGGGGCCTCTGGTTTACTGTAACTCACCCATCGAGAACATGATTACCGTACGGCTGTGTCGCCTCCACAGCGCGTGCGGGAATATATAAAAAGCCGCCGGTGTCCGCCGTCTACACGGCACAGGACATCAGCAGCTTCGATTATAGCCCAGCGGATTCTCTTCCGCAACAAGATTTCCTAGTTTCCCTATGGGATTACGTACCAAATCAGGTGCATTGCAGCCTACGGGCTGCAAGGGCCGGCATTTCTTCTAGACACCCGCCCCATCCCATGCAGGCACGAAGCTTTCCTTCGCGACGCTGCCTTCCTGGATGAAGGCGTTGGTGACGCCCTTTTCGAGGGCGTAGTCGATGAGGCGTTCGTACTCGCGGCGGGTGACGCGGCGGTTGATCTCCGGCCACTTTTCGAGGCGCGGAAAGGGGGTGAACTGGTGCATGAGGCTGAGGTAGACCTGGTCGCCGTAGCGGTCATACACGTAGTCGACGACGCGTTCTGCGTTATGGACCATCGATGGCATGAGGAGGTGCCGGACGATAACGCCCTTCTGCATCATGCCGCGTTCGTCGAAGACGGGCTCCGGGCACTGGCGCACCATCTCGGCGAGGCTTTCCTGCGCACGTTCCGGATAGTCCCCGGCACCGGAATACTTCTGTGCCTTCGCGCCGTCCATGTACTTGAAGTCGTCGAGGTAGATGTCCGCGAGGCCGTCCAGGCGGCGAATCAGCTCGGTCGTTTCATAGCCAGAGCAGTTGATGACGAAGGGGATCTTCAGTCCCTGCACGCGGCTTCGTTCCATGGCCTGCGCGATGAGGGGGATGTAGTGGTCCGGGGTCACGAGGTTGATGTTGTTCGCGCCCTGCGCCTCCAGCTCGAAGAAGATCTCCGCGAGTCGCTCGAGGCTGACGCGCTTTCCGACCTCCTGGTGGCTCAGCTCATAGTTCTGGCAGAACACGCACTTCAGGGTGCAGCCGGAGAAGAACACCGCGCCGCTGCCTTCCTTGCCGGAGATGCACGGCTCCTCCCAGTAGTGGAGTGCCGCCCGCGCGATATAGATCTCGGTGCTGACGCCACAGACGCCCTTCTGCCCCGCGTTACGGTTCACACCGCACTGTCGCGGACAGAGCCGGCAGTGCTCCATCGCCGCTTCGCTGGTCCGGCCAATGCTGTCGGCCTCTGCGGGTGCACTGCGCGGGTCCGCTTTCGCAGGCGCTGCGGCTGCGTGAAGTTCAGACGGTGTGTGCACTGATGTAGGCATTGGCCCTGTACTATGCGTTTCCATCCGTTCTCGCTCCTTCCAGTTTACGGAACTGCGCGTTGCGACGGTTCTCCTCGGCGTTCCGGCGCGCCTGCTCGGACTTCGGCTGGGAGTCGATGCGGGCCTTCTCCTTCTGGAGCTCCTGCTGCCGACGAAGCTCATCTTCATGTGCGATCTCCGCCTCATTCATGATGCCGATCTTCAGGTCGTCCTCATCCTCGTACCACTCGAGGAAGCTGTGCTTCACGTGCTGCCGCTTGTAGCCCAGGATCTTGTTGAGGCTCACGTTTTCCATCGCGCTGAAGATGTTCCGCTCGACGTACGGATTCGTTTCCTTCAGCTTCTCGATCAGCTTCTTCGTCTCGAGACGCTTCGAGCTGGTCTGACCGTCGGTATGGCAGGTCGCGCAGGTCTCGGTGAAGTGGCAGGCGCACTGGATGAAGTTCAGGCTGTTGTAGTCACGCCAGTGCTTGATTTCTGCCTCGCGGATGAGGTAGAGCGGGCGGATCAGCTGCATGCCTGGGAAGTTCGTGGAGTGAAGCTTCGGCATCATCGCCTCGTACTGTCCGGCGTAAAGCATGCCCATGAGGACGGTCTCGATGACGTCGTCGAAGTGGTGACCGAGTGCGATCTTGTTGCAGCCGAGGCGCTGGGCTTCCTTATAGAGGTAGCCACGGCGCATGCGGGCGCAGACGTAGCACGGGGACTTCGGGATGTTGTAGACGGAGTCGAAGATGTTCGTTTCGAAGATCATGAGCGGGATGCCGAGGAGATCCGCGTTCCGTTCGATGACCTTACGGTTCGCCTCGTTATAGCCCGGGTCCATGCACAGGAACACGAGCTCGAACGGGATCTTATTGTGGCGCTTCAGCTCCTGGAAGAGCTTCGCCATGAGCATCGAGTCCTTGCCGCCGGAGATGCAGACCGCGATGCGGTCGCCCGGCTCGACGAGCTGATAATCGCAGATGGCCTTCACGAACATGCCGAAGAGGTTACGCTTGAACTTCTTGCGAAGAGACTTCTCGATGTCGTCGCGGCGCTGCTCGGAATCCATGTCCTTCTGGATCTGGCGGAGCACCCACTTGCCGTAGCCGCCGGCGAGGCTATAGGCCTCATAGCCCTGCGCGCACAGGTCCTCGGCTGCCGTCAGGGAGAGGTCACCGTACTTGCAGTACAGTACGACCCGCTTATCCTTCGGGATGCTGTGGTTCCCCTCGGCGATGCGGTCGAGATCCACCCGAAGCGCATCCGGCATCTTGCCCGTCTGAAAATCCTCTTCACTCCGCACATCGACCAGGTGATAGCTCTCCCGTGGCCACTGCTCGAGCTCCTCCGCCGTCACTTCCTTCGCTGTATACTCCATCTGTTTCCTCACTTTAACAAAATCATCATGCATTCATGCCTGTTCCGCTATTATACCCATATGCACTGAAATAGAAAGCATAAATCATAAAAAATCAGCCACGCATCCTTTCGAATACGTGACTGGTGAAAAATCAAGCTGTCTGCATCATCAGAACTTGATGCCGCTCTTCTTCATGATCTCTGCGAAGGAAGAGGTTGCAGCACCGGACTCCTTGTAATTTGCACGGAAATCCTCGCGCTCCTGCTTCTCCTTACGCTCCTGCTTCTCAGCCTCGAGTGCCTTCATGGAAAGGGAAATCTTACCATCCTTGACGCCGATGACCTGAACCTTTACGGTCTGGCCTTCCTTCAGCACATCTGCCGGAGACTTCACTCTCTTGTTGGAAATCTGAGAAACGTGCAGAAGACCGGTCACGCCATCTCCGAGATCGATAAATGCACCATAGTCCTTCACGGTCTCAACCGTACCCTCGGTTACGAGACCTGTCTGGATTGCAGCTGCCTTCTCTGCTCTTACCTTCTCCTGCTCATCACGGAGAACATCACGTGCAGAAAGAACCAGCTTGTTGTTCTCCGGCTCCGCCGTGATGACGCGAACATTCAGCTTCTTGCCTACCCAGTCCTTCAGCTCCTCATCCTTTACGAAGCCGAGTGAAAGCTTCGATGCCGGGATGAATGCTCTCAGGCCATCCACGCTTGCGGTTACACCGCTCTTCACAGCTTCATTTACTTCTACCTCGAAGCTGGTCTTGTTCTGGAAGTCATCGAGGATCTTCTCCCACTTGCTCATGTCCACGCGCTTCGCATTTGCGTGCTGCTTGAACGATGCCTCAAGCTCCTCCTTGAAATCATCCATGGAAGGAATCTTCTCTTCCTTTGCTTCCTCGATCTTGATCTCGTCTGCCATAGTCTATGGTACCTCTTTTTCTTAATAATGCGTGCCCCGAAGGCTCACTCGGTATACTATACCACAAACCGGCACGTCGCTACAAGATGGGGGATGAAATTCGGGTGGCAATTCAGGCTACTTCCAGGCGCATCCGAACAGTTTTTCATAGCTGATATGCACTCATACGTCACATTATGGTTGCGTCCCCGGAGGGCCGGTAACCGAAGCACAGTACTCCGAGACCGGTTCAGTCTAAGCCGGGGACCCTAAGCGGCACTAGGCCCTCTGCAATCACTGAGTTTTCTTTATGAAAACTCAGCGTTGCAGAGGGTGCTAAGGAAAAAGGTACCAAGTGCCGCTAAGGGGACCCGGCTTGATTTCACACGGTCTCTCCGTATGGCTTCTGTTGCCTGTCCTCCTGGGACACTCCCTATACTGCTATTTATTTACTCGGTAGCTTATTCTTCTTTTCACAAAATCGCTTATTTACGCCGAGATGACATCAGATATTTTCGCAGACTGTGCTCTATAGAAGCTTGCGACATTAACTCACTGAAATATCCGTAGAAGATTTATGAGTGAATTTATGGTTTTTGACGCAAAGCCCTCGTTTTTAAAGCAAGTGACATTAAGTCAATGCCGGGAGAGCTCCGAATAAAAGGCTATATGCGGCCTCCGAGAGCTGAAATATAATGTCACAGCTGAAGATAAGAACAGCTCTGTAAAAAAGCTTAATGGCATGAATCCAAAATTCAGGCCGTTTGCGAAACGTCGATAATGTCACGATGAAGGATATAGATGGTTCTGTGAGAATTTCAGAAAAAACTAATGGCATGGAGGCCGAATTTCAAAGGATTGCGAGAATCACCTAATGCCACAGCGAGAATAATTCAATGAATCGTGAAAATTTCAGAAACTTATAATGTCATGGATGGAGAAAAACCTTGTTTCATGAAACAGCCAATGTGAATTGTACCCCTTGGCAAGGACACAAGAGATTTTAGTTCCCCCAATTTTTTAGACAGCTATGAATCAAACAGTAGCCAACAAGATCGACAAATCCTCAGCAAGTTTGATGATCCCAAAATTTTGATGCTCCGCCCTTTACTCAAAGGAGGAGCCTGTGCCACTTCTTGCAGCACAGGCTCCTAAGTTATAAATAAATCAATTCACTTGTTTAAAAACAGATCAGATCACACTCACCATTTCACCAACCGCATTGAAGGTTACGGTCTGGCCGTTGATCACCTGGATGCCGGTCATGAAATAGCCCTGCGGATTTACGAAGTGTGCATGGAGCTTCCCATCGGTTCCAAGCATGTAGTAAACTTCGAAAGCACCGGTTGCGATGGTCTTGCCTGTTGCATCTACGAAGCATCCAACAGAAGTACCATCCGCGTTCTCGATCGCAAGCAGCATGCCGGTTGCCATCTTCGCGGTTGTTCCATCTTCCTTTACAAGCGTTGTGCCATCAGCAGAAACCTGACCAACTGTCTTAAAAGAAGCACCTGCAAGGTTTCCGCTTGCATTCTGGAATGTAACCTTCGTACCATTCTGCTCGCTGACAGATGAAGTTACGTTTGCAGTTGATGTTCCGATTCTTACGGCAGCTGCAGTAGTAGTCGAATTGTTATTCTTGGTGACATTCGTCTGAACAGTTGCGCCATCTGTCGTAGTTGTCGTCATTCCAGAAGCCGCATTACTTGCCCCTGGGCGAGAACTGCTGGAGCCACCACCTGACGAAGAACCGGAATCATGCCTGCTCTGCTCGATGGCTACAAGCACAGCACGAATATCGACACCACCATTTTTCGGAACGATGAGGGTCCATGAACCATCAGCGTTCTTGGTTGCTGTTGCAGTACCACCCTCGACACGATCAACACGGTACTTCCTCTCATCATCTACCTTCACATGAATAGTTAGTTTCTCTTTCTCGTGCGCAGTTTCAAACGTAGTTCCATTTACTATAGTAGATCTTGTTCCTTCAAGAGAAATCGTGCCTTCATGACGGATGATGTAATTAATGTTTGCGGACTGCTTTTCAGTAGCCTCCTTATCCAAGACCTCTTTATCCGCCTCCTTATCATATTTTTTAACTATGACATTCTGATTCGTGCCACTTTCAATTTTCCAAGTGGTAAGATTTAAAGTATTCGAATTCTCTACTTGATTATAAATTTCAACAGCACTATCTGTAGCCTTAATAGTTCCATCAACGGCGATATTTGTCGTAACATCCGCATCTTTATCACCGTCATTATATATTCCAACACCTACTTCTGAAGAATTAATATCTCCTTTTACAAGAATATTGTAATCGGTACCTTTTTTCCCACTTACATCGATAATTTGAATACCTTTAGATTTTTCTTCTTCAAGTTCACCCTCAACACCTTCCTCGATTTTCTTTTTTCCGTCAACAGATATACTACCTGTTGTGATCGTTATTTCTGACCTTGTTCCATTCTCCTTTGGATTCTCTACCCATGCAGAAATACCGGTTGCAATTCCATCAGCTTTGACATTAATATCCCCTACTTCAGCATTTACTTTTCCATCTTCCCATGTGCCAGCCGATAGTCCTGTAGAGTGATAAAAATTAGTCTTTTTATCGCCTTCTGCATTTTCCACTATAGTATGTGAGCCAACTGAACCACTTATATTAATATCATTTTTAACATGAATATCCGCGGTTCCACCTTGGCTTGCAGAGCCGCTTACAGCGTCACCATCACCCACAGTGGTCACATCTACATTTCCACCAATATTGGTTGAAGCATTAGTTGTATTTCCATTATTATAACCAGTGAATGTGTAAACACCAATCTCGTTACGTATATCATCATTTTTCATTGTAACATCGCCACCAACAGATATATCCCCACCAGAATTTCTAATTGTATCTGCTGTCACATTGCCACCAATCGTAACGGAACCCTCATATTTTTCAAGTTCACTTGTTTTAACGTCCTGATCAACAGTCAGTTTTGAATCATTTGTAATAATGTTTGATGAATTTACTTTTCCGCTAACATTAAAAGTGGACTCCTCAATATATATCTGAGAACAATCAACATCTCCTTTTACAGTGATGTTAGACTTATCATTTATACTTACATCCTCGCCATACTCTGTATTTCCAGAAACAGAGCCCGTAATTGTAACATTCGACGCATCACCTGCATATATTCCATCCGTAACATCACCAGAAACCGTCTTATTCACTCCTAAATAGTCTGCTGCATATACCGGTGGCGTCGTTACCATCGAAGCACTAAGGACGCTGACCAAGATTGCTCTGCCTAATGATTTTTTGCTTCTTCTCATTACTATCCTCCCGTAATCATTGAAAATATTCGGATCATTAAGTCATTTCACGAATTGACTATAGAATTCAGCCAAATCCTCTTGCCCTCCTTCATGCAAGTCTATTTTCGCCGAAACCCATACTGTCATTAATCTAAATTATACTCTCATTAATCACTTTCTATTATAGTTTTACCCCCCCCCCGCATTCTTTTTGGTTATGCCTAGTCAAATCATCATATCCTGGGGAATCTTAGAGAAGCTGCAGCCTTATCGGGACTTTGATTTAGGATGCTCCTATTCCAAAATGAGGTGCATATGCACCCGTTTTCGGAATAGAGGATGGTTTATGGACTGAGGAATTATCTTTTGGACGAGAATAGTCGCTACTGTTCACTCGTCAACTAGATTCAGGCAGAGTAGCCGGAGGGCAGCCATCAGAAACCATACGGAGAGATCGTGAAGAATCACAAATCTGTCCCTTAGAAGTACTTAGTGTCATCTCACCTTGGAACCCTCTGTCAACGCTGAGTTTTCATAAAGAAAACTCAGCGAT
>CAKQED010000043.1:0-18808 GCA_934229835.1 uncultured Oribacterium sp.
ATAGTATACAAGCCCGAATCCATCATTCTGTGTACTTCGACTTCCACTATCACAACTGTCCATATACTTATCCTCCTTTGTTCAGTTTTTTACTGTTTAACTATAACATCAAAAAACCGCCGGGGCAAGCGCCCCGACGGTGGTAAAGCGAAGTATTATAGCATGATGTACTTCAGTACGAAGAGGATCGCAAGTGCATACATCAGCGGTGTGACAGACTTGCCCTTTCCGGACAGTACGTGAAGCAGTACGTACGAGATGATACCCAGAGAGATACCCTCGGAGATAGAGTACAGGAATGGCATAGCGAAGATCGCGATGTATGCCGGGATTGCCTCGAGGAGGTCATTCCACTCTACCTTTACGACCTGCTGGATCATCAGGAATCCGACGATCACCAGTGCCGGAGCGGTTGCGAAGCTCGGAATCGCCAGGAAGATCGGGGAGAAGAACAGCGCAAGCAGGAAGAAGATACCGGATACGACTGCGGTGAGACCGGAACGGCCACCCTCTGCGATACCGGAGCTGGACTCAACGAAGGTGGTGATGGTGGAAGTACCGAGGCAGGCACCCACCACGGTACCGATGGAGTCTGCGAGCAGTGCGCCCTTGATCTCCGGAAGCTTGCCATCCTTATCGAGCATGTCTGCCTTGGAAGCACAGCCGATCAGGGTGCCGAGTGTATCGAAGATATCGACGAACAGGAAGGCGAACAGTACCGAGAAGAAGTCAAGCGGATGCTCCGTGATGATGGAGAAATCAAACTTGAACAGGGTCGGTGCGATCGACGCCGGCATGGAAACGACACCGGACGGGATCAGGCTGTAGAAGCCGGCATCCGGATTCGGTACGTAGATGCCTGCCAGCTGGCAGAGGATTCCGAGGATCCAGGTCACGAAGATACCGATGAGGATGTTACCCTTCACGCCCTTGATCACGAGATAGCCGGTGATGATGATACCGATCAGCGCAAGCAGTACAGTGATACCCTCTGAGTTAAAGGTACCGGCCTTTACAGACTGTGAAAAGCTGAAGATGGTGACGAGTGTGGAAGAATCCACGGCGATGTGCGCGTTCTGAAGACCGATGAAGCAGATGAACAGACCGATACCAACGGAAACACCATACTTCAGTGTCTGCGGAATCGCGTTGAAGATCGCCTCACGCACATTGGTGAGTGACAGAAGGATGAAGACGAGACCCTCTGCAAATACAGCGGTCAGCGCAACCTCCCAGGAATAGCCCATGCCCAGAACGACGGTGTACGCGAAGTAAGCATTGAGACCCATACCTGCTGACAGTACAAACGGAAGGTTTGCAAGAAATGCCATGCAGAACGATGCGATCGCGGATGCCAATGCAGTCGCCGTGAAGATCGCACCGGAGTCCATGCCAGTGGCTCCGAGGATGCTCGGGTTAACGGCCAGAATATAGGCCATGGTCATGAATGTCGTGATACCGGCAATCATCTCGGTACGTACATCCGTACCTTTTTCTTTCAGCTTGAAAAACTTTTCCATACGAAATAGCCTCCTTGTTTTAAACGGCACAGAGCTGATTCTGCGCCATCCACAGGTTACATTTGACCAGTGCTGGTAGTTTGGCAATTAAAACAGCACTCGTCACCCCCTTAAAAAAGAACAAAATCTAGTTTAACACAGTACGACAGAAAAATGTCAGAAATCTGAAAGCGTTTTCGAATTTTCGCTGCTTTTCGTCGATATAACTCAATTTTATGTGTAGTATCACAGAAATATATGAACTATTCATAGTCACATTCAGGCCAACGGAGATTCAGCAGCTCTGCACGATGCGCTGAAGCCCCACGCTGAACTGTTAAATATCTGTGAAATCAACCAGCGATTTATTTACAAAGCGGATACAATTCGATAGAATGTGTTTGAAAGCAAGGAAGTCACTACGTTTTTCCTTCGCTCAACGCACTTTGATAAGTGAATATGGGCTAGTACCGGTTTCGACGGGGATGATGCAGCTTTAGAAGCTATCCGAAAGACAGTCGCGTTAAACTTCAAACCTAAATATAAACGCTAACAATAACGAATTAGCATACGCAGCCTAAGTGCTGTGTGGTCAGCCTCGATGCACTCACACATCGAGAATCTGGCCTCATCTATGTGAGAAACGACGTTAAGAGTTTCTCCTCTTAACGGGCGTATATAGAGGATACCGGCCACCAAAGGACGTGCACATCCTTTGATGGTGGGGAATCTTTAAAGTGTACTACGATAGTAGAAGGAGAGGGAATTCATTTTCGGACACGGGTTCGACTCCCGTCTGGTCCACTTAATAGTGCATATCCGAACTCATCAGAAGGTAAGGATATGCATTTTTATGTTTACATAAAAAGACTCGAGAACACGATTTTTTTACGATGCGTGTTTTCGAGTCTTTTTTTGCTTCCTGAATAAAGCATTCATCCAC
Organism: uncultured Oribacterium sp.; assembly: GCA_934229835.1. Taxonomy (GTDB): domain Bacteria; phylum Bacillota; class Clostridia; order Lachnospirales; family Lachnospiraceae; genus Oribacterium. The sequence goes on from CAKQED010000043.1 coordinate 2,443, forward strand.
TCCTCTGTCCGTTATCGAAAGACTTTCTAAGGAGCGCTGAACTTTATCACGGCACTATGCTATAGCTTCGATACAAAGTTAATCTGTCTTCTTTTGCTGTCTGCTATAGAATTTTTCACAGGAACTATACTTCATAGCTATAGTTCCATACCGCTCAGCAAGTTACTTTATCCGCGCACAGCTTATAGAATTCTGATATAGGGCGTGATGATCGCGCGGAGCAAGGAGTACTGTACGCTATGGCTATGAAAAAGACTGCACCTCGTGCAAAGCATAAGAAAAATACTGTATATACGGAGGATCCGATCTACAACAACCGGGATTATCACTTCGACTGGGGCGTCTTCGGCCAGACGCTGAAACGGCTTCGCCTCGAAGCGGATCTGACGCAGGATGATCTTTCTGCGATCACCGGTATTCCGAGCGCGATGATCTCGCAGTTTGAAACCGCCTTTAAAAGCAGGTTTCAGAACACGCCGAAGCACCCGAATCAGGACCAGCTGGTCTGTCTCCTTCGGGCGCTGAATGTCGATGCCAACACACTCTTCGCAGCGAATCTGGCCATGCCGGTCATGTCTGAGCGCGACCGGGCCGTCGAAGTGCTCGTAGAGGGCTTTCGTACCCTGCTGAAACGCTCCGAGCTCTATGCCCATTATGACGAAGCACCTGGAAAAGACATGACAGAGAAAATCGAGAACAGCAGGCTTTACTTCGAGCCCTGGGCGGACACCTCCGTCGCGGAGAAAAAGCCGGAGAGCTGAAGCTGCTTCGATCTTTTTCAGCATATCTCTCTTCTGCCGTCAGCTTCATATCATCAACCGCCACTACGCATGACAGATGGCGGACTCGCCAGATCTCCTAGAACTTATAAACATGCCCGGACGAGGTTTCGTCCGGGCATGTCTTGTACTGGCATTTATTTTTTCAGGTACTGTCGGATATAGTGACCGGTGTAGGATTCCTTCACCTTCGCAACCTGCTCCGGTGTACCCTCTGCGATCACTGTACCGCCACGGTCACCGCCCTCCGGACCGATATCGATGATATAGTCCGCACACTTGATGACATCGAGGTTATGCTCGATGACGATGACGGTGTTCCCGTTTTCCGCGAGACGGTCGAGCATGACGACGAGCTTATGCACATCCGCGAAGTGCAGTCCGGTGGTCGGCTCATCCAGCACATAGATGGTCTTTCCGGTCGGACGACGGCTGAGCTCGGTCGCGAGCTTGATCCGCTGCGCCTCACCACCGGAAAGCTCGGTGCTCGGCTGTCCCAGCTTCACATAGCCGAGGCCGACATCATAGAGGGTCTGAATCTTACGGGTGATGCTCGGCACATTCTTAAAGAAATCCAGCGCCTCCTCGACGGTCATCTCGAGGATATCATAGATGTTCTTCCCCTTATACTTTACCTCCAGGGTTTCACGGTTGAAACGCTTTCCGTTACATACCTCACACGGCACATATACATCTGGCAGGAAGTTCATCTCGATCTTCACGATACCATCACCCTGGCAGGCCTCGCAGCGTCCACCACGCACGTTAAAGGAGAAGCGGCCCTTACTGTAACCACGTGCCTTCGCATCCGGGGTGCCTGCAAAGAGGTCCCGGATCATATCGAAGACGCCGGTATAGGTCGCCGGATTCGAGCGCGGTGTGCGTCCGATCGGCGACTGATCGATCGCGATGATCTTATCGAGCTGCTCCACGCCCTCGATGGACTTATAGCGGCCCGGAATCGTCCGTGCACGATTCAGCTTCTTCGCCAGGGTCTTATAGAGGATCTCATTCACGAGCGAGGACTTACCGGAACCGGATACACCGGTCACACAGGTGAAGACACCGAGCGGGAAGCGGACATCGATGTTTTTCAGATTATGCTCGCTGGCTCCCTTCACGGTGATCCAGCCGTTCGGCTTCCGGCGCGTCTTCGGCACCTCGATCTTCCGCTTACCGCTGAGGTACTGTCCGGTGATACTGCGCGGATTCTGCATGATCTCCTCCGCCGTACCGGTCGCGACGACCTCACCGCCCTCCGAACCGGCGCCCGGTCCGATGTCGACGATATAATCGGCGGCACGCATGGTATCCTCATCATGTTCGACGACGATCACGGTATTCCCGAGGTCACGAAGGTGCTTCAGCGTCGCGATCAGACGATCGTTATCCCGCTGATGCAGGCCGATACTCGGCTCATCGAGGATATAGGCGACCCCGACGAGACCGGAGCCGATCTGTGTCGCGAGGCGGATACGCTGGGCCTCACCACCGGAAAGTGTGCCGGCGGCCCGGCTCAGGGTCAGGTAATCGAGACCGACATCCAGCATGAATCGGATGCGGCTCCGGATCTCCTTCACGACCTCATCCGCGATCTGATGCTGCATCGGCGTCAGTCGAATCTCTTCGATCCAGTGATAGAAGTGCTCGATGGAGAGCTCCGTCGCCTGGTAGATATTGAGATCAGCGATCGTTACGGCGAGACTCGAGGCCTTCAGACGTGCGCCATGGCAGAGTGCACATGGGGTGATCCGCATGTACTGCTCATAGTCCGCACGCATACGCTCGGAGAAGCACTCACGGTAACGGCGGTTTACATTGGCCAGCAGGCCCTCGAAGGCCACCTGATGCACATTACCCTTTCCAAACTGGGACGCATAGTGCACCGTCACCTTCTCGCCCTTCGTGCCGTCCAGGATGATCGAGCGGATCTCCGGCGGGTAGTCCTGAAACGGCGTGTCGAGGCTGAAATGATAAGCCTCACTGAGGGCCACCAGCATCGCATGCGTGAAGCTGCCCTCGTCCTTCGAGTTCATCCAGCCTGGAACGGTGATCGCCCCCTCGTTGAGACTCAGGCTCTCGTCCGGAATCATCAGCGCCAGATCAAACTCCATCTTATAGCCGATCCCGCTGCACTCCGGGCAGGCACCGAAGGGGTTGTTAAAGGAGAAGCTGCGCGGCTCGATCTCGTCGATGGAAACGCCGCAGTCCGGGCAGGCGAAACTCGTCGAGAATTTCACCGGCTCACCGCCGATCACGTCGACGGTCATCTGACCGCCGGTCAGGCCCATGACCTGTTCGATCGACTCGGTGAGACGCGCCTCGATCCCCTCACGGATCACGAGACGATCGACCACGATCTCGATGGTATGGCGGATGTTCTTATCGAGGCGGATGTCCTCCGAAAGCTCATACATGCTCCCATCCACACGTACACGCACATAGCCGGAACGTCGGGCCGAGTCGAGCACCTTCTCATGCATGCCCTTCTTGCCGCGGACGATCGGTGCCAGCAGCTGGATCCGGGTGCCCTCCGGCATCAGGAGCAGCTGATCCACGATCTCATCCACCGTCTGGCGCTTGATCTCGCGTCCGCACTTCGGGCAGTGTGGTGTACCGACGCGTGCGTACAGAAGACGCATATAATCATAAATCTCCGTGACGGTACCGACCGTCGAACGCGGATTCCGGTTCGTCGACTTCTGATCGATCGAAATCGCCGGGCTGAGGCCCTCGATGAGGTCCACTGCCGGCTTCTCCATCTGTCCCAGGAACTGACGCGCATAGGATGACAGGGACTGCATATAACGGCGCTGTCCCTCTGCATAGATCGTATCGAAGGCAAGGGAGGACTTTCCGGAACCGGAGAGACCGGTCATCACGACCAGCTCATCGCGCGGGATATCCACATCCACATGCTTCAGATTGTGCTCACTGGCACCTCGAATTTTTATATAGTTCTTACTCATAAGATATATCCTCAAAAATAATCCGGCAAACAAATGTTTGTCGGATTATTTTACCACGCTTTAAAATAATATTCAAGAGTTCCGAAGAAACAGCTGAATCCGCTCGGTGATAAGCCCGGCCACGAGTCCGATCAGCGCACCGGCGATCACCCCGGCCACCATCAGCACCGGCAGATAGTAAAACAGCACCTGACTGTGCAGCAGCGCCACTGCTGCCATCAGCTGTCCGACGTTATGCATCACACCGCCACTGACGCTCACGACGGTACGGTGAAAGCCACCTGCCTTCCGCATCAGGAGCATTGTCCCAAAACTCAGCGCAAATCCGGAGATCGAGTATGCGAGTGTCATCGTGTTTCCAAACATGAAGCTGACCAGCAGGATACGGAGGAAGCTGATCACAAGCGTCGGCAGCGCACCGATCGAGTAGAGGCCGATCACCGTCACGATGTTCGGGAGGCCCAGCTTCACGCCCGGCACGCCGATATTGATCGGGATCATGGCCTCGACGTAGCTCAGCACCATCGCAAGCGCCAGCAGCATCCCATATAAACTTGTTTTTCGTGCATTCATAAATCACCCTTTTCGCATGTTTTCGGGGCGCATCCCCACGCTCATGCCGCCGATTATAACGGAGATCTCGCCAAAAGAAAAGACGGCACCCAAATGGATACCGTCATTGCTTCTTTTAGTTCAAAATACTATTCTTGTAACGATATATGCTTACAATTAAGGTACTTGGAAAAAAATTAAAGCTTTACTACGTTGACTGCCTGAGGTCCCTTAGCGCCGTCCTGAACGTCGAACTCTACCTTCTGGCCCTCATCGAGAGACTTGAAACCGTCTCCAGCGAGTCCTGAATAGTGAACGAAAACGTCCTTGCCATTCTCATCAGAGATGAAGCCGTAGCCCTTCTGATTGTTGAACCACTTAACTGTACCCTTCATTGTGTCTACCTCCATAAAATCTGCAGCCTTATCGCTGCACGGATTTCATCTTAGCATAATCAAAATTCTGCGTCAATCGAATGTTCACGCGTCTCGATCTGCGTTTTCGGACATAGCCTTCGGGTCAGAAACACAGCGTCCACAGGCCGTCGCCAATGTCTCCATCAGCGTGTTATCCCGGCAGGGATCAGTTTGCGGAAGCAAATGCCTTCAGCTCGTTCTCCTGATCGATGCGCATGTGGCACTTCTTATACTTCTTGCCGGATCCGCATGGGCAGAGGTCGTTCGGGTAGATCTTCTTGCCTTCACGACGGATGGTGTTGGATGCCTTCTGCTTACGATAGAGCTCGTGACGCTTCTCCTCGGAAAGGATCGCATCCCACTCAGGAAGACCGTAGAGCCAGCTTGCCTTCGCCTCAACCATGTTGTAGTACAGGGTCTCCGGATCGATCTCGATCTTTACCTGTGTATCCTCATCCATGGTGTCGATCGGGTTGTGATAGCCCTTTAAGGAATCATCGATACCATCGAGTACACCTGTGAAATGGAAAAAGTCGATGCCGAAGTGATCCGCGAGCTCCTTCACCGTGCCCTCATAAACGTGGCTCGGATCCTTCAGAACCTCCTCATAGAAGCCCTTCTCCAGTGCGAAATACTCCTGCCAGAGTGTCTCCTGCTCGGCCTTGGAAAGACCATCGCCGTATGCCTTCGTTCTCCAGTTTTCAAGTAATGTTGCCATAAATTCTCCTCACCCATCACGGGTTCTTTCTATATAAATTCATCTGTGGCCGTCCTCCCGCAGGATACACAGGCACACAAAAAGGTCCGTGGACCACACAGAGCTTTATAGTACCACGGACCTCTGGAAATATCAATTTTTTATGCTCTAATTATCTGAGATCCGGAGTATAGATGGTATCCATATCATCGAACTCCTGGTTCTCGCCGCCCATCGCCCAGATGAAGGTATAGTTGTGTGTACCTGCTGCGCTGTGGATGGACCATGACGGAGAAATCACGGCATCATAGTTATGCATGACGATGTGTCTGGTCTCGGTCGGCTCGCCCATCAGATGGAATACGACCTGATCCTCCGGCACCTCGAAGTAGGTGTAGATCTCCATACGACGCTCATGTGTATGTGACGGCATCGTGTTCCATACGGAACCCGGCTGAAGCTCCGTCATACCCATGCTGAGCTGTGCGGTCTTGAGGACATCCGGGTGGATGAACTGGTTGATGACACGAGCATTGGCCAGCTCAGGATCACCACATGGACGGTGATTTGCCTCGGCCATGGTGATGAGCTTTGTCTCGTAGCTTACGTGTGCCGGTGCGGAAACCATGTAGAACTTCGCCGGCTTCTCTGCGTCGTCAGAGGAGAAGAGAACTTCCTTCGCACCCTTCGTGATGTAGAGGCAGTCCTTGTAGCCGAGCTTGTACTCTGTACCGTCAACGACGATCTTACCAGCGCCCTCGCCGATGTTGAAGATACCGATCTCGCGGCGCTCGAGCACATAGTGTGTACCGAAGTTTGCCCAGCAGTCGATGCCCTTATCGAGGGAAACGACCTCGTGTACCGGCATACATCCGAAGGTCACCATACGGTCAACGTGTGAGTATACGGCAACGACCTCATCCGGCTTGTAAAGACCGGTAATCAGGAACTCATCCCGAAGCTCCTGTGTTGTGTAACGCTTCACATCTCTCTGGTTTGCACTGTAACGAATATCCATAAAAACCTCCTGTGTCTGGCTGTGCGCCACGTGTTTTGTATCTGTTTCAAGCATTTCTAGTATACTCTAGTTAACCGGTTTTGCAAACGATTTTTCTCATTTTTCGAACATTTGGCAAGCCCGGAGGACCGACGCCAGAAGCACAGTACTTCGAGCTCGGAAGACTCTAAAATCCCCTCCCTAAGAAGTACTAGGCCCTCTGCAATCACTGAGTTTTCTTTATGAAAACTCAGTGTTGCAGAGGGTGCCAAGGAAAAAACTCCAAGTACTTCTAAGGGAGGGGATTTTGATTCTTCACGACCTCTACGTATGGCTTCTGGCATCGGTCCTCCGGGCCTCTGTTCCATCAATGCCTAATTCTTCAATCGTGTCAATTCGTCTCCCGAAATGTAATCCTCCGCTTTCGTCGGGAGCCCTTTTCTACGAAGCAGATGGGTGCTCACACGCTGTACGAAATTGAGGATGACCGCCCAGATCGGGACCGCGACGATCATGCCGACGAAGCCGAAGAGGCCGCCGAACAGGAGAATCGAGAACAGTACCCAGAAGCTGCTGAGACCGGTCGAGTCGCCGAGGATGCGCGGGCCGAGGATATTGCCGTCGAACTGCTGCAGGACCAGGACGAAGATGAGGAAGTATACACTCTGCATCGGGCTCGTCAGCAGAATCAGGATGAAGGATGGGATCGCACCGATGAACGGACCGAAGAACGGAATCACGTTCGTTACGCCGACGATGACGGAAACGAGCATCGTGTACGGCATCTTCATAAAGCTCAGGCAGAAGAAGCACAGCCAGCCGATGATGAGGGAGTCGATGATCTTTCCGACGATGAATCCGCCGAAGACCCGGTTAATGTAGGCGAACTCCTGCACCACAAGCTCTGCCCACTTCTTCGGAAGCAGCGCGAAGGTCAGCTTCCTGGATTCTCCCAGCATGGACTCCTTGATGTTCAGAAGGTAGATCATCACGATGAGTCCGATGAAGATGTTCTTAAACCAGTTGACCACCGACCAGATACCGATACCGAGCGACGCCACGATGCTCTGCATGTTCGGCATCAGATGATTCTGCAGGAAATTCATGATGTACTCATACGCGATGTTGTAGTACTGCTGCACGGCTTCCCGTACCTCCGGATAGTCCTGAAGGTAGTTCATGATGTTCCGGTAGGTCTGCGACAGATCCTGCGGCAGCGTCGCGATCAGATTTGCGATGGAGCTGTAGAGCTGCGGGATGATCATCGACACGAGGCCGACCGCCAGTACCAGTACGGTCAGAAGCGCCACCAGGGTGCCTGCCGCACGTGCGATCATGCGAGGTGCAGCACTCGTGGCCGGCTTCGACGCCGTTTCTCTGCCTGGCGCAGCTGCAGTATCCGAAGCTGCCGCTGTGGGTGTTGATCCGGCTTTCTCCGGATCCGCCGGTTCGCTCGTGTCCGTCGGTGCTTCTGCTGTCGACGAAGCCGAAGCTGCCTTCGGTGCCGGGGCTGCAGCCTTTCGTCCCCCCAGCAGATTGTAGACGAAGTGATAGACACGATTATAGATCGGGGCGGTGATGTATGCGATCACCGCACCATAAATGATCGGTGCCAGGATCGACACCAGCGTGCCGCCAAACGCACGAATCTTTCCGAAATTTATCAGAATCGTCGCCACGAGTACGCTCGCCGCGATCACCAGAAAGGCGGTGACGCCCCAACGAATCTGCTGCTCCCACTGTTCTCTCTTCAACGGACTGCACTCCTAAAATAGATTAAAACAAATGAAATCAATACTACACATCTATGATACACAAAAGGGCCTCCAAATGCGATGGCTTCACAAAAATTTCACGGGCGTAGAAACGCGCATGGATATATACAAGGAGACGATGCCATCAGATGCGCCTTCGGCGCGGGCATCGTCGTTTGATTTTGCCGACTCCGCGGCAAAACGGCCTCGCCGCCCGGGGGCATCCATGCGCCGCTCCGTCCTGCGGACGGCCCTCTCATGGATATGTACAAAAAAACCGACAGGCATGTTGCCTGTCGGTCCAAATCATAAGATTTTCGGAGTAACACCAGAACGCCGTACTACACGCTTGACTCCTAGCTCTCTTGCTAGGTGGGAAACCTCACGTATGCCACTATAGTCCTCGGCCCGAAGGGAGGCGTTATATTATGCATACAGATATCGGAGCCCCGTAGGTCGTATTTGTAGGTTCAATATGTGCAGCCTCGTACGTCCCAGCTCTTTACTTCTATCGGAATTATAGCAAAGCAAAAAACTTCAATCAAGTATCGATTTACTTCCAGTCATAAATCAGCAGCAGTGTGCCGTCTTTCACGGAGATCTCCGCCTCTGTACCGACGAATTCGTTGCTGAGTCCGGTCGGCATCATGTTACTGAGGGTCACATCTGTAACGATGTACTTAAAGCCACGCTCGGTGACACCGTGGCACTCGTCGCTCAGCGAGAGCGCCGAGAAGTAACCCTGCATCTTCTTCGGGAAGCATACGCTTTCGTTTCGGATCGCGCGCACGAGCTGACGCTCACCATAGAGATAGCCATGCATCCCCTGCTGCGCGAGGAAGCCGAGGACCTGCAGATTTGCGATGGAGTGATCGATCCGCTTCCCCGTGCCGCCGATGAGATGGAAGGAACGAAAGCCTCGCTCCATGCCGATCCGTACGCAGGCCAGCATGTCCGGATCGTTTTTGATCGGATCGATGACCCGTGTCTCGACGCCGTCCAGCTCGATACGCTGCAGATGATGGATGTACTCCGCCTTCTCCGCATCCGCGAAGATATCGAGGTCCTTCACCGGTCCGGTGACGCCCTTCACACCCTCCACCTCCATCGAGTCGAAATCGCCCACCACGAGGTCCGGGACGATGCCTACGGCCTTCAGATTCTCATACCCCGCATCGGCTGCGATCACGTAGTCCTCTTCCGCCGGCTGAAACGGCATCCCGAAGAAGTCGCCAGCCCCCACGATGATGCAGCGGCCCCGCTTCTCATCATCGTCTACGCTTTCATCCCCAAATAAGGTCTGTGGTCTGTCTGCTTGTGTCCGCGTCTCACGCTCGTCTACTCTTCCATCCTGCATACTTATCTGCCGTTCTCCTGTCACTCTACTATCCTCGATTGCATTCTATTATCCACGCACAAGCCAGCTCTCTGTATACACGGGATCTTCTCGCCGGAGATATCTCCTATTTCCTACACATGAGCTGCCTCACTCGTTTTCCAGCTTCTTCAGCTTCTGTTCCCGGAGCGCTGCGAAGAAATCACTCATGAGGGCTGCGCAGGCATCCTTCTCTACATCCGTCCGAACCTCACAGCGGTGATTGAATCGCTTCTCATGCAGCATGTCCAGCACGGAGCCGCAGCATCCTGCCTTCGGGTTCATGGAGCCGATCACGACGCGCGGAACACGGGCCTGCACGATCGCCCCGGCGCACATCGGGCAGGGCTCGAGCGTCACATACATCGTACAGTCCTCGACCCGCCAGTCCTCGAGTGCTCTGCACGCCTGCCGGATGGCGATCACCTCCGCATGCATCAGTGCACTCCGATCCTTGTTTCGCCGGTTGTAGCCGCGCCCCAGGATGGTGCCCGGCTCGATGCCGAGGGAGGCCGCATGCTGGTCCGCCTTGCTCGCGGGATTCGTCCCATCATAAACGATGATGCACCCAATGGGAACATCATCGTGCTTCAGCGCCTTCCGGGCTTCCCGGATCGCCAGATTCATATAGTATTCATCGCGCTCCGGACCTGCTGCCGGAATCGTCACTGCTTTCATTCTGTTTGCTGATCCTTCCAGATACCTGTTCGACCGACACTCACCATGGATCTTCATATCCGCCTCGTGCTCATCTTTGGCAATCCGGCGTCCTGCATATCCATCGCCTGAATCACCTGGCGATCATCCTGTCCACGTCGTGCCCGTCTCACGCCTTCTGCTGATCTCTCTTGATCAGAATCCGAATCGCCTCGATCGCCGTGCGGATCGCCTTATCGGTGTCATGCTCGATCTCGTTACTGAGTCCCTTCTTCGCGCGCTCCTGGTTCGACATGATGAAGAGCACCGCACCTGCACGCACGTGCAAATAGGACGCCACGGTAAAAAGTGCCGCCGACTCCATCTCGGACGCCTTGCAGCCGAGCTTCAGCCAGGCCTGCCACTTATTGAGGAGCTCATAGCTCACCGGCAGGTCCTCCGGCTTATGCTGCCCGTAAAAGGCATCCTTACACTCGACCACGCCCACATGATGACGCAATCCGAGATTTCCGGCTGCCTGGTACAGCGCCATCTCGACCTCGAAATCAGATACCGCCGGCCACTCGATCGGCGCATACTCCTTCGAGGTGCCCTCCATACGGACCGCACCACTCGCGATCACGACATCGCCGGACTGCACATCGAGGTCCATACCGCCTGCTGTACCGACACGGATGAAGGTGTCCGCCCCGCACATATGCAGCTCCTCGACCGCAATCGACGCCGACGGCCCACCGATACCGGTAGAGGTCACGGAAACCGGGACACCATCCAGCGTACCCGTATATGTCACATACTCCCGATGATCCGCTACAAATACCGGATCATCGAAATACTTCGCGATCTTCTCACAGCGCTTCGGGTCACCCGGCAGGATCACGTACCGTCCGACCTGCCCCGGTGCCACACCGATGTGATACATCGTCTTATCTTCTGAATAATTGATCATACTTCTATCCTCTACGATCCCGGGCCGATGCTGACCTCTCTACGTCGGACCCACCCGCCCGGGATCCTTCACCACAGATTCCTGTGTAAAAACCGATTTCCGGGCATACACCCGGAAATCTTCCCATCACGATTCTGATGATACTCAGGCGAGCTCCAGTGCCACACGCATCATCTGGTCGAAGCCGACCTGACGCTCATCCGGGCTCAGGGACTCGCCGCGAAGCAGCTGATCGGAAACGGTCAGCAGGCAGAGTGCATGCTTATGTGCATATGCTGCGTTCATATAGAGTGCGGCAGCCTCCATCTCGACGGCCATGATTCCCATGCGTGCCCAGCGCTGATTCACATCTGGACGGGCATCGTAAAAGATATCCGAAGAGAGGATATTCCCGACCTTGACATTGACCCCGAGCTTCTCTGCCGCTTCCACTGCCTTCTTGAGGAGGCCGTAATCTGCGATGGCGGAGAAGGTGCCCGGAACCTCGAACTGCTTTCCATAGTTCGAATCCGTGCAGGCGCCCATGCCGATGATGACATCCTTCAGATTCACCTCCGGCTGGATGGCACCGGCGGAGCCGATACGGATGATGTTATCGACATCATACTCGTGATACAGCTCATAGGAGTAGATACCGATGGACGGCATGCCCATCCCGCTGCCCATCACCGTGATCTTCTTACCCTTGTAAGTTCCGGTGAAGCCCAGCATGTTTCGAACGGTGTTGAAGCAGACCGGATTCTCGAGATAGGTTTCAGCGATAAACTTCGCGCGGAGCGGATCGCCCGGCATCAGAACGGTTTTCGCGATATCGCCAAGTGCTGCTTTGTTGTGAGGTGTAGACATAGTGATTCTCCTTTCGATGATGTTTAAAATATTCATTCATCCGATTTTCAGATCCGATTTCGATGATGTTTGAAATATCAGTTTATCCGATTTTCAGATCTGATTTCGATGATGTTTAAAATACTAGTTTACCAGGTTTTCAGGTCCGAAGCTCTCTGGAAGCAGCTGCTCGAGCGTGTAGCTTCGGTAGTCCTCCGTCGACTTCGCGAGGATGATCTCGAAGCTCTTCGGGTCACAGAACTCACGCAGTGCCTGCCGACAGATGCCACACGGAGCGCAGAACTGAAGCTCACCCTCCTCCGGGCCTCCGGTGATCACGATGCGGTCAAACTCCTTCACGCCCTCGCTGACGGCATGAAAGAGCGCCGTACGCTCGGCACAGTTCGACACGCCATAGCTCGCGTTTTCGATGTTGCAGCCACCGTATACCTTTCCGTTTTTTGCGAGGAGTGCGACGCCCACATGGAAATGGGAGTACGGAACATAGCTGTAGTTCCGCATATCCAGCGCTTTCTCGATCTGGCTTTTCAAATCTGTATTTTCTATATTCATGTACTATCCTTTCAAAATCCGCAGGTCACGAAAACATGGCCTGCTTTGTTGCTTCATTATACCATATTCTTCCCATATATCCGATAGACAGAAAAAAACATCTGTCCGAAAATTCGGGCAATAAAAAATGACGTTTTCCGAAAAGCCTCAAAAAACGTCATGTACGCTCGTGCGGCTCACGGGACTTGAACCCGCACATCAGAGATACAGGAACCTAAATCCTGCGCGTCTGCCAATTCCGCCAAAGCCGCAAATATGCACTTACTGCATTATAGAGTATCGATGAATGAAATGCAAGAAGGGCTGGCCGTTATAGAAAGCACCGGCGTGGCACAGTACAGTTCAACCTATCTCCATCTGGGCTTGACCCGGGCGCAGCCATCGAAAATGTAATTCTCCGTGTCGCACCTGCGTCATAAGCATATGATCAGCTATTTCTTCTTTCCAGATTTTCCTTCGCCATTCTATTTAATTCCGGCAGGATGACACAGATCATGGTAATGAAACAAAGGCTTCCGCCGAGGAAGTTCGAGACAGGTTCTGCAAGGAAAACGCCGTCGGTGCCCATATGAAACGCATAGGGCATCAGGTAGGTTAGCGGCACAACGATGAATACCTTTCGAAGTAGCGAGAAGAAAATGGCCTCTTTCTTTTTATTCAGTGATTTGAATACTGTCTGGCCCATGTACTGCAGGTCCATAAAGATGAAGGCAGAAAAATACTGCTTCAACGCCGGAATGGCATCCTGTATCAGCTCCGCGTCTGTACTGAACACAGAAATCAGGGTTCCCGGTATCCGAATGATGAGACTCCACATCACCGCCGTGTATGCAAGAACCATCACGCCCATGACCACGCCGGCTTTCTTTACCCGGCCCGGACGTCTCGCACCGTAATTATAGCTTAGAATCGGCGACGAGCCTTCCGTGATCGCATGGATCGGCGTCTCCACCAGCTGCCGGACACTGGATAATATCGTCATGACAGAGATATAGATATCACCGCCCGTGACTGAAAGCACATTGTTACAACAGATGGTCACGAGACTGTTCGTCAGCTGCATGATAAAGCCGGCAGTTCCCAGGCTGACGATGTCTCTGGCATAGACCATACACTTTTTCCACTCTTCATTCCGAAGAATGCGAAGCTTTAATTCCGCCTTTCGGATCAGAAAATACAATACACATACGGCCGAAAGACATTGTGAAATGACGGTCGCGATGGCCGCCCCTTGAACACCGAATCCGAACGTAAAGATGAACAGCGGATCAAGCATCAGATTCGTTAGCGCACCGATGGCGACAGAAAGCATGCCCATCAGCGCATAGCCCTGTGCATTGATGAACGGATTCATACCTACCGCAATCATCGAAGGCAATGTGCCGATCAGGTAGATCATCAAGTACGGATACGCGTATCGCATGGCATTCTGAGAAGCACCGAATACGCTCAGAAGCGGCTTCGCAAAAAGCCCTCCAAGAAGCATCAAAATAAGTCCACTGAAGCACAACATGGCAAATGAAGTACTCATGATATTTGTGGCTTTCCTCTGGTCCTGCTTTCCTCTCTCGATAGCAAAAAGCGGCGCACCACCACTTCCGAACAGGTTTGAAAATGCCGTGATGATGACGATCAGCGGAAAGCACAGGCCGACGCCGCCGAGCGCTGCCGTCCCCTCGCCCGGAATGCGGGCAATGTAGATACGATCTACGACATTGTACAGCAAGTTTAAAATCTGGGCGACGAGCATCGGAAGTGCGGCCCCGAGAATATTTACCGTTACGGTTCCATTTTCAAAATCAATACGTTTCATCCAAGGTCTCTCCGCTTTTCATTTTTGTTTTCAAGTATAGCAAGCATTAAACCATATTCAAATTATTGATTTTATATTATAATAGAATAATTATTGTATGTGTATTCATCAAAAATACGTATATGAGAGGACATAAATGGAAATTAAACAGCTGGAGTATTTTCGGGCGATTGTAGAAGCCGGAAGCATCAGTGGTGCGGCCCGGGCGCTGCACATGACGCAGCCACCATTAAGCTATCAGATCAAGATGCTGGAGGAAGAACTGCAGGTATCTTTATTCTTGCGTGGAGCAAAGAAGATCACACTGACAGAAGCAGGGAAGACGCTCTATGAACAGGCAGGAAAAATATTGACGCTTACCGATTTGACGAAGAGCGAAGTTATAAAATCCAGTCAGGCAGCAACATTACATATCGGAATGACGCCATCTACCGTTCCGATGATGTCAGACTATTTACTACAGTTTTCACGACTCTATCCACAGATTCGTTTTGATGTGCACGAAGGTTCCACATTTACTTTGAAAGATCATCTGGAAAACCAGCAGATCGATGTGACCACACTGCGGACGCCGATCGCATTAAATGGCTGTGAGACCCGATTGCTTGCAAAAGAAGAACTGATGGCGATGGCCAGTCCGGATTATCCATCACTCCAGAAAAAGGATTCCGTATGTGTTCAAGAACTTATGGAGCAGCCCCTGATTCTTTCACATCGCTACTACAAATACATGTTAACCGTATTTGAAAAAGCAGGCGTAGCGCAGGACTTCTACTGCTCCTGTGAAGATGCACGAACAGCGCTGATTCTGGCTGAAAAAGGGCTCGGAATCGCCATTCTTCCGGCAAGTATGCAGGAATTCTCCAGAAATCTGAAAGCTTATCGAATCGAAGACGCCGATCTCTCAACGGAGATTCTGCTGGCGTGGAGAAAAGGCCGGATACCAGTGGAAGTCCAGGCATTTCTGGAGATGCTCGAGCAGTAAAAAACAAAAATCGGCAGACGGATTCCTTACATCAGAATTCATCTGTCGACTTCTAATACCTTAATATCCATAGGTCATCAGCTTCCATTCTCCACCATCACTTCGCGCAAGCCACCAGTACCAGTCGGTATACTCCTCATCTGGATTCCAGGCCCCGGAATCCGTCTTCGGCGAGTGAAAGCTACTGTCAAATGCGATGCATTGCGTAAACACTTCCGGATCATCCTTTGCTTTACATTGATTCATCCAGGCGATATTCTCTGCCGTGTTGCACTCTTCATCCGATTTCATGATTGTGCCTCCGTAGATTCCAGCTTTTCTATTCTTCTTTGCAGCTGCTCTATCTTTTCTTCCTGCGCACAAAAAAGATAAATGACGATTGCAATCATGAACGCACACGCTGCAATCGCAAGGAAATAATGCTTTCTGAAATCAAAGAGCATCCATCCTCCAAAGAATACAAATACATAACTAAGGACCAGAGTTATTAGATAAGTTTTGGCAAATTTCATAGCCGATCCCTCCATAACCAAAAATATAAGTATTATAAACTGGAAGTTATATATGTCTTTGCAAATATACCATATCTATTAGTTGTACACCGCCCTCATAAATTGGGTGGTCATAATTGTCAGTAAAGAAATTCGGAATCTTGTGAGACCGAACAAATCCACATTTTTCATAAAATGGTATCGTCAATGGACTATCACCTGTTCCAACCTGCAAAACAGAATATTCATCTGCATATTTACTGGCAAGAAAATCAATTAGTGCTTTCCCATAGCCCTTTCCTTGATTCTGAGGATCGACTGCAATATTTTTAATTTCAAGTATTCCATTATCTTCATCAGTGACAACACATTCAGCTTTTACATTACCATCTTCAAGTACATACATAGTACCTTTTTCAATATAACGGTCAATCATATTCTCTTGCTCATCAGCTAATAACAATAATGATATAAACTGCTTTTTATTCTTATCCACTTCTCTGATTTTCATATCCATCACTCCGTCAAACTGGA
>CAKQED010000044.1:0-17984 GCA_934229835.1 uncultured Oribacterium sp.
GAAGATAGAAATATCTCCATCGCTCTTTATGTTTTGGCTGAACCTCTTAATTGCTCAATGTAAACTTAATGACATTGGCCCTCAGGGCTCCTTTTTTAGTACTGCTGGCAGCTGGCGGAGTAGATGATGCGGTGGCAGGCGGCGTCGAGGCTCAGGTGGAGGAGGCCCTCCGGGGTCTTTACATCGATGAGCGTGATGCCCTCGCCTTCCGTGCGGGTGCCGGATGTAAGCATTGGCAGAGCATCGATGCGGGCAGCTTCGCGCTGGAAGCTGGCTTCGTCGAGCGTCTCGCCGAGGCTTATGTGCAGGCTGTTCTCGAGGATACTCGTGTACTTATAGTACTGGTAGGAGACATCACCGGCAGTCGGCAGGATGGTCTCCGGGAAGAGCTGCTGCAGGTTGGACAGCATATTTTCGTCGATGCCCTGATCGATCTGCATATACTGCTTCGGCTTCGTACTGCCGGAGCAGTAGGGTGGGATCAGGCAGAGGATGAGGGCGGCGAGGATACCGGCAAGGAGTGCCGGCCACGCGAGCGTTGTGAAGAGTCGGGTCCAGAATATGTTTTCCATCGATCGTGCCGAGAACCCGAAGATGCCGACGAGCAGTGGAAGCGCCAATACGAGATACAGGAGGTTCAGGATCGCTGCCTTCGCGATGGCCAGCTTCGGGAACTGCATATGCCAGAAGAGGATGGAAACGAAAAGTACGATCAGCTCCAGGGCGATGCCGAGGAGCAGATCGTACTGAAGACCATCATGCCAGAGTGTCTTTTCTTTCGACTTCATCTGGGACAAGTTACTTCTCCCATGGAAGCTCGGACTTGCCGAAGTGACCGTAGCTGGATACCAGGTTGTAATCTACGTGGCGGAGATCCAGCGCACGGATGATGCCCTTCGGGGTCAGGTCATAGTTGTGCTTGATTTCCTCCCAAATGGTATTACGATCCTGCTTTTCGGTACCGAAGCAGTCGACATATACGGAAACCGGCTCTGCGACGCCGATCGCGTAGGCCAGCTGTACCTCACAGCGATCCGCCTTGCCGGCGTTTACGATGTCGCGGGCGATCTTACGTGCCATATAGGCAGCGGAACGATCGACCTTACTCGGATCCTTACCGGAGAAGGCTCCGCCGCCGTGATGTGCGGCTCCACCATAGGTGTCGGCGATGATCTTACGACCGGTCAGACCGGAATCGGCGAAGGAGGAACCGAGAACGAAGCGACCAGTCGGATTCACCAGCACACGGAAGTCGGTGTTGAGGCCCATCTCCTCTGCGGTTTCCTTCATGATGCCGGAAATGATCTCACGTACCTCGTCGAGAGAGGTCTCCTCGGCATGCTGGGTGGAGATCAGGAAGGTGTCGATGCGGTGAGTATCATAATCGAAGGATACCTGTGCCTTCGCATCTGGACGGAACTTCCGGAAGCCATCCTTCAGGTTGTAGGCACGCAGCTTGAGCAGCGCCTTCGTGGAAAGAACGTATGGAATCGGCAGCATCTCCGCAGTCTCGTTCGTCGCATAGCCGAACATCATACCCTGGTCGCCGGCACCGTCGTTATCAACACCCATCGCGATGTCCGGAGACTGTCTGGAAATCAGGTAACGAATGTTGTACTTCTCGATATCGGTGAGACCGATGTTACGGAGTACATCGCGGATCAGCTTGTCGTAATCCGGCTCGTAGTCGGAGGTGATCTCACCCATTACGGTGATTTCGTAATCCTTGATGATGGTCTCGGCTGCGATACGGCTGAGGTCATCGTGCTGCAGAATGTCGGTTACGATGGCATCGGAAATCTGATCACAGATCTTATCCGGATGCCCGTTGGATACCTGCTCTGATGAAAATAACATGTGTAAATCCTTTCTGGCGTAAGCCAAATGGTGTTTCGAAGTGTCTTTTGCGGATCAGTCGCTGTGAAGCACGGTGCCGGCATGTTCGATGAACGAGCCTCCCGGCAGGGGACTGATGTATAAAAAAGCCTGCCGAACAATCGACAGGCTGAAAATCCGCATCTTATTGCTCGAAACAAAATGTTCGCTCAGGTTAGCACCTTCCGTTTCCGGGGTTGCTGCGGCTTCATCGCTCCTATGTAGCTCCACCGTCTCTGAATAAGTTATGAAATTGTGCACCGATTTCTCAAGTGCGGATAGTACTATAGCATGAGTTTTAGTTGTGTGCAATAGGATTTCGAGATATAATTTGGGTCAGTTTCATTTATTTACATGAAAATGCATGTTCCTGTACATTTTCATTCATGAATCGCCTATACTGGTCTGATCATAAACATAAACGAGGTACCCTATGCCGATTAAAGTACAGAATGATTTACCTGCGAAGCATATCCTGGAGAACGAGAACATCTTTGTGATGGATGAGAAGCGAGCACAGTCTCAGGAGATCCGACCGCTTAGAATCGCGATTCTGAACCTGATGCCGCTGAAGGAGGATACGGAGCTCGATATCCTCCGCGTGCTGTCGAACTTCCCGATTCAGACGGAGATCACCTTTATGACCGTGGCGACCCACGAGTCGAAGCATACCGACGCCTCTCATCTCAATAAGTTCTATGTAACCCTGGACCAGGTGGAGCAGGAGTACTTCGATGGCCTGATCATCACCGGTGCACCGGTCGAGAAGCTTCCGTTCGAGGAGGTGGAGTACTGGCCGGAGCTTACGGAAATCATGAAGTGGTCCGAGACCCACGTCTTCTCAACCTTTCACATCTGCTGGGGCGCGCAGGCCGGACTCTACTATCATTATGGCATCGAGAAGCGCCTGCTCCCGGAAAAGCTTTCCGGTATCTATCGTCAGAAGGTGCTCCATCGGAAGAAGATGATCATGCGTGGTATGGATGATTATTTCAATGTGCCGATTTCGCGCTATACCGGGATCGATGAGGAGGCTGTCCGAAAGAATCCGGAGCTCTATGTCGTCGCAGAGGCCGTGAAGCCGGAAGAGGGCGGCAGCTATATGATCCTCGCCTGCTCGAGCCGCCAGATCTTCATCACCGGCCACTCCGAGTATGATAAGTATGACCTTGATAAGGAGTATAAGCGCGATGTGAAGAAGGGCCTCGATCCGAAGCTCCCGGTCGGCTACTATGAGGATGATGATCCGTCAAAGGAACCCGTCCTCAGCTGGCGTTCGACCTCGAACTGCACCTACACGAACTGGCTGAACTTCGTGTACCAGGAGACCCCATATGATCTTCATGATCTGTCACCGGTACAGGCAGACAGCTATCTGAAGGGCGATCACGTGGAAGAACGTGATACGATCATGATGGCTGGCAAGAAGTCCTGAACCGAATGGTGTGCTTATATTGAAAAGGAGTACCGCAGGACATCGCGTGATGTCCTGCGGTATCATGACGGTATACATACGTTGAGACAGTAAAAAACGGAGGCGAGTCCTGATGGACGGCCTCCGTTTTTCTTTAGAAATAATATACAGAAATGGATATTCAGACATCAGTATACAGGATTATCTACATTGACCTTATCCACTTCCTGGAAAGGTGCAAGGGTAGAAACCATCTTGATCGTCTGATCGTAGGCGTTCTTTACATAGTGCACCTCACCTGGCTCGATGTGGATGAAATCACCTTCGCTTAAGGTGTGGCAGACGCCGTCGACCACGATATCGACTTTTCCCTCTAAGATATAGAAGTTCTCTTCCATGACATTATGATAGTGTGCCTGGAAATCCTGCCCCGGCTGGAACTGAACCAGTGCATAGTTCATGCGAGGTCCCTTCATCAGATACTTCGGGCCGCTGTCACCGAAACGGTATTCAAAATCCTTCTCATTTACTACAAACATGTCTATTTCCTTTCTTTTCTTCTTGTGAACTCTGAATCTGAGTTTCACTTAAATGTTCTATACGAATCAGGTACTGCTTACAGGCCTGGCGCGATCCACATATTCTTCGTGAGCTTTCGATCGCAGAGTGCGAGGTTCGTCTTGTAGACCTCCCGCCATACCGGATGCATCTCATCGTAGATCTTTTTATTTTCGAGGTTCGGTGTAAAGGTTTTATCGACCTTTGCGCAGCGGGCAGCGCCTTCAGCGATAGAAGGATAGATCCCGACGCCATAGCCGGCCAGGATGGCTGCGCCGAGGGCAGTAGCCTCCTTCACGACCGGTGTAACCACCGTCTTTCCGGTGACATCGGCGAGAATCTGCGACCATAAATCACTTACGGATGCACCGCCGGCGAAGATCAGCTTGTCCGGCTCGTTTCCGGTGGCTTCCTTTACGAGCTCGATATGTCCCTTCACCAGCATCGCGGTATTTTCCAGGATGGAGCGGTAGAAGGTATACTTGTTAAACTTTTCTGGTAAAAGCTCGAAGTTTGTGAAGGTCGGCGCGGCATGCTTCCAGTTGATGAAGTTCATCACATCGCTGAAGCAGCACATCATGCCATAGCATCCAGCCGGGATCTTCTCGGCTTCACGGTTCATCAGGTTATACGGATCGTCACCGATCTCCTTTGCTTTTCTCTTTTCCTCCTGGCAGAAACCATCGCGGAACCAGCGCATCACGAGGCCCGGTTTAAAGGCGAGCGCCTCGTACTGCCATACGCCGGGTACGGCATGACAGTTTACACGGACGCGTCCGTATGGATCGGTCTTTCCGCTGTCGGTATTAAATTCATACTGCCAGAAGCTGCCACCGAATACCGCGGCTTCACCCGGCTTGCATGCGCCGACACCGATGGTGCCGAGCTGACAGTCACCACCGCCGACGACGACCGGTGTTCCCTCTGCGAGCCCGGTTTCGGCAGCGCCCTTTGCGGTGACTGCACCTGCAATCGATCCGCATTCCAGAACGTCCGGGAAGATGTCAGTGCGCAGATGACACTTTGCGGCGATGTCGGTATCCCATGTACGTGTCTGCAGATCCAGGAGACCGGTGGTCGATCCGTTACTCGGCTCGACGGCAAGTACGCCGGTCAGCTTGTAAATCAGCCAGTCGTTAAACATGCCGACCTTTGCGGTCTTTTCGTAAATCTCCGGGAGATTGTTCTTTACCCACAGAATACGAGGAATCGCATTGAGTGCATAGCTCTGACCGGACTTCTGATACAGCGCCAGCTCGAGATCCGGATCCATCCGAATCAGCTCCGCGACTTCATCTGTGCTGCGGGCGTCGACATTGGCGCAGGCCCAGATCTCGTTTCCGTCCTGATCATACAGGAGGATACCCTCACGCATGCAGGTGGTCGAAATCGCCGCGATGTCTGCAGGATCGATACCGGTTTCGCTGAGGACGTTCCGGACACAGCTACTGGCCAGGTTCCAGTTAAAGGTCCAGTCGAAGTCCATGCTTCCTGGAAAACGAGGGTCTTCGTTATGCGTCCACTCATGCTGAGAGCAGCCGATCTGATTCCCCTCTACATCGAAGAGAACCGCACGTACGCTTCCGGTTCCGGCATCGATCGCCATTAAATATTTCTTCATTTGATGAACCATCCTTTCTTTCGAAATATATGATTATTGTTTACTCTGATAAAGCTCCAGAATAGCAGCAGCGGTATTCTCGTCTGTGATGAGAACATCCAGGTAGTTACCCATCAGGGTAGCATAGATCGCTTCCACCTTATGCGGACCACCGGCGACCCCGATGACATTGTTGAATTTCTCGATCTTAGTCAGCGGAGGACTCATCAGGCGTTTCTCGAGGTCACTGTCGATGAGATGTCCATGGATGTCGATAAAGTGGCTTAAAATATCACCCACGGCGCCCTGCTTCTGTAAAAACAGATAGTCATCCGGCGTCAGGATGGCGTTCTTTATAATTGTGGCAGCGCTGGTATCCATGCCGCCGATGCCCATCACGGTGAAATCAGAAATCAAGGCCATGTTTGCGATGCGCTGGATATCATTTTCTTTTTTAAGTTCTTCCATAATAGAGGAAGAGCTCAGAATCAGCGGACTCGGAATCAGGTGCAGGCGAGCGTTGAAAATACTGGACTGTGTATTTGGCAGATAGTAATTGACGCCACCGGTCAGGGATACCACATTGATCGGACTTTCCGAGCGCTGCGCCAGATAGTTCAGAATCCGGCTCGGAGTATCGCCGTAGCCCATATTGATATAGGAATTATCCTTGATCCGCTGATTGATATACATGGAGGCTGCCTGTGCCAGGGAATCATTTAAAGAATCACCGGATGGCGGCGATGGAATGATCAGGACATCATTTAAATGAAACAGATCCTTGAATTCCTTTTCCATATTCAGACGTCGGGTGCTGCTGTTTCGAATCTGAAAGGTGATCAGCCCGTTTTCCTTTGCCTTATCGAGCAGACGAAGGATTTTAATACGGTTAATGCCCAAAAGTTTCGCGATTTCCTGCTGCGTCAGGTTCTCGATATAGTAATACCAGGCGATTTTTATCATTAATTCTTCTTCGTAGTTATAGCTCTGCTCCATGACGAAAAAACCTATCTAAAAATTGATGACCAAACGTAACAAAAGTTCACGGCATAAAAATATGTTTACAAAAAGTATAAATAGCATTGTACAAAATGTCAATATAAATAAAAAACCTATTCTGCCAGTTGTTAAACTAAACAATAAAATATATGAAATGCATGGTGGCTATGTTGACAAATGATAATGCAGGCGTTAATATAAGTTCATCATTTGAACAAAAGTACCCAAATGACGGAGGGGAGATCATAATGGAGAATAACAATAAACCAGGAGCTGAAAATCTGCTGCAGGTTTGCGATATTTATAAATCCTTTGGTGATAATGCAGTTCTGAAGGGCATGACATTGAGCCTGAAAGCTGGAGAGGTCCTTTCCCTGATCGGAGGTAACGGTGCTGGAAAAAGTACCTTAATGAAGATCATCATGGGCATCTATACACATGATAGTGGAAAGGTTTATGTCGATGGGAAGGAGATGACGGCAGGCAAAACGACCGAGGCCCTGTCCAGCGGCGTATACATGGTGCCGCAGGAGCCACTGCTTTTCCCGAATATGAGCGTGGAAGAGAATATCCTCATCGGTTTTACCAGACCACAGGCGGAGCTTCATAAGGAACTGATAGATACGATGAAGAACATCGGCTGGAACCTGGAGCTGAACCGGAAGGCAAATACGCTCTCGATCGCAGAGCAGCAGCTGGTTGAGCTGCTGCGCGGACTGCTAAGACACGCGAAGATCCTGATTCTGGACGAACCGACCAGTGCACTTACCTTTAAGGAAGTAGAAAGCCTGTTCAAGGTGATCAAGGACTTAAAGGCACAGGGTATCGGCATCATCTACATCACCCATCGTCTGGATGAGGTGTTTGAAATTTCGACCGACGTTGGCATCATGCGGGATGGACGTATCACCCTGATGGGAAAGATCAAAGAATTCACGAAGGCTGCGCTGGTAAAGGGACTTTTACCGGATGCCACAGATCAGCAGGAAGTCGTAAGCAAAACCGATGTTGATTACACGAAGGCACCGGTGCTGGAGCTTCAGAACTTCAGCGGCTATGGGTTTAAGGATATTTCCCTGAAGGTGTACCCTGGCGAGATCCTGGGCGTTGCAGGCGTGGTTGGTGCCGGACGAACCGAGATGGCACAGACCATCTTCGGTATGGATAAGGTGCTGGGTGGTAAGGTCTATCTGGATGGACAGGATATCACCGGACTGAGTACACAGAAGGTGATGAAGGCCGGCCTCAACTATGTTTCCGAGGATCGACATGCCGATGGTATTTTCAAGATTTCATCGGTTGCATATAACATCACAAGCGGAATCCTGGGTGAATCTTTCATGGGAAAGGTTTTCCTGGATACAAAAAAGGAAAAGGAACTGACACAGCAGTACATTGATGACTTCCGTATCAAGGTAACCGGACAGGATCAGGAGCTTGGAAGTCTTTCCGGCGGTAACCAGCAGAAGGTAGTCATCGGACATGCACTGGCGACCGGTCCGAAGCTGATCATCCTGGACGAGCCGACACGAGGTATCGATGCAGGTGCACGAACCGATGTCTATAACATCATCAAGGGTCTGTCGAAGAAAGGCCTGGCTGTACTGCTGATTTCATCCGATATGGAGGAAATTATCGAATTGAGCGACCGGGCAGTGACCATCCACCAGGGACGACTGAACTGTGAGTTTGCACGATCTGAAATCAATCAGGAGAATCTCACGAGCGCTTCCTTCGGTGTTGTTGGAAAGGAGAAAGAATAATGAACAGTTTACGGACACTCTTGAAAAAGAGAGAAATGACGAGCTTCTTTTTCCTGATTTTACTTTTTGCAGTGGTTGGCTGTATCAACCCGGCGTTTCTGGCGGTAAGTAATATCGCCGCCTGCTTTAATTCGTCGGTTGTTTTCGTCATTATATCGGTGGGCATGGCATTTACCATCATGGTCGGAGAAATCGACGTATCGGTAGGCTCCTGCCTCGGCATGACCGCCGTGGTCGTGGGTTCCATGATCTGTAACGGCGCCAGCTGGGCGGTCGCTTTTGCGGTCGGCATTCTGATCGGTATCATCGTCGGCTGCATCAATGGCTTCGGTGTGGCGATCATGAAAGCACCTTCGCTGATCTTCACCTTGGGAGTAAATGGTATCTTACGAGGCCTGATGTTTATCTACACGAATGGCGCAGATGTAAATAATATTCCGAAGAGTTTTAAGGATATTTCCGCGAAGGCACTGCCGGGCATCAAGATTACCTATTATTTCATCGCAGCGCTGATTCTTACGATTATCATCCATCTTCTTCTTACCAAAACCCGAAAGGGAAGATATGTAAAGGCGGTCGGTGATAATGCAGATGGTGCGAAGCTGGTCGGTATCGACCCGGTCAAGACCAAGTTTCTGTCCTATATCATCTGCGCTGTGATGGCGTCGATTGCAGGTATCCTGTTCTGCAGCCGTATCGGTATCGTCACCACCTCGAGTGGTAATGGATATGAGATGACCGCCGTGGCCGCCTGTGTACTGGGTGGTATCAGCCTTACCGGTGGTGTAGGAAGCGTGATCGGATCTGCCATCGGCGCGGTCATCATGAGTTCCATCAGTTACCTTCTGGTATTTATGGGCTTCTCGTCCAATTATAATGATGCGATTACAGGAAGCATCCTGATCGTGATCGTCGTCGTCGATTCTGTCATGCAGATTCGTTCCAGATTGAAGTTAAGACATGAAAGACTGCAGGCAAGAACACGGGATGATATGGTGACGGAAGGAGAGAATGCATGATGAGCGGAAATGTTTCAAGTGAAAATAAAAACAAGCTGAAAGCAAAGCTGAACTGGAACTGGTTCTTGATCGCCGTCATTCTGATCGAAATTCTTATTTTCGGCGTGACCAATCCGAAGTTCCTGAATGTTTCGTCGATGTTCCGCAGTATGAATGACTTCGTTCCGATCGGTATCATCGGTATCTTCGTCACACTGGTCATGATCACCGGCGGTATCGATATCCAGGCAGGCTCCATCGTGGGACTGACCTCGATTATCATCGGTGTGGCGTGGCAGGACTGGGGACTCAATATCTGGGCGGCGGTTGCACTGGCGGTCGTGATCGCTATCTTATGTGGCATCCTGACCGGATTCTTCATCGCGTACTGTGGAGTGCAGGCGATGGTGGCGACGCTGGGTGGCAGCTTCCTGTATGCCGGCCTTGCGCTGATGGTATCCACCATGAGTAATACACCGTCTTATATGGGTATCACGAATTTTCCGGATGCATTCCGAGCGATGACCAAGTTTAAAATCGGTAAGATCTCACCGGGCCCGGCGATCGTCTTTCTGATCGTAGCCGTCATCATGGGCATCGTACTTCATAAGACCAAGTATGGACGTAAGATCTTTCTTGTCGGTGTGAATCCGAATGCCGGCAGCTTCTCGGGCATCAATACGAAGAGAGTAGTCCTTTCTACCTATGTGCTGAGTGCGATCGGTGCGGCCATCGCAGGTATCGTTCTTACCTCGTACTACAACATCGCAAAGTCCGATCTCGGAAGTACATTTACCATGAATATCATCACCGTCGTCGTGCTGGGTGGTACCTTATCAACCGGTGGAAAGGGAAATGTGCTCGGCACCGTACTGGCGACCATCATTATCGGACTGATCAAATTCGGACTTCCGCTGTGCTTCGGTATCAATGCACAGTACCTGGATGCGCCGATCGGCATCCTGCTGGTCGTTGTTCTGCTGGGACGTGCACTGATGGTCCATCCGGCGTTTGTAAATTACCGTGCAAAATGTAAAAGTCAGCGGCAGAAGGCAGCTGCATAAATCAAGTTAGATCATATCTAAACATACATATCAAACATCCAAAGGAGGAAATGTAATGAAGAAGATTTTATCAACCGTATTAGTAGGTGCGATGCTGACATCTATGCTCGCAGGCTGTGGTGGAAACACCAAGGCACCAGAGACCACCGCAGCAGCGAAGGCAGAGACCACCGCAGCTGCAGCAGAGACCACCGCAGCTGCAGCAGAGACCGAGGCTCCGGCAGCAGAGAGCACATCCGGTGCAAGTGTGGAAGGAAAGACCGTTGCGTTTATTCCGAAGCTGACCGGTAATGCATTCTTCGAGGTTGCCAATGATGGTGCGCAGGAGTTCGCAAAGAAGTGGAACATCAATGTAAACTACATGGGCAGCTCAAGCGCAGCCGTAGCAGATCAGGTATCCGTTATCAACCAGGCAATTTCTGCAGGCGTAGATGCCATCTGTATCTCCACTGTAGATGCAGCAGGTGTTTCAGATGCACTGAATGAGGCGAAGGATGCCGGTATCGTTGTCAGCACATGGGATTCGGACGCAAACGTTGAGGATAGAAGCCTTATGGTTTCCCAGGGAACACCGGAAGTTTTAGGACAGATGCTCGTTGATATGGCTGTAGATGGCTTAAAGGCAAGAGGCAAGGATCCGGAGAAGGATGAAATCAAGTACTGCTGGCACTATTCACAGGCGACCGTAACCGACCAGAACAGCTGGCAGGTTGAAGGTGAGAGAATCATCGCTGAGACCTATCCGAACTGGACCAATGTTCATCCGGATAACTACTATTCTGAGCAGGATGCAGAGAAGTCCATCACGGTAGGTGAGGCTGTTCTCGATGCAAACCCGGATATCGACGTTATCATCTGTAACGACTCTACTGCTCTTCCTGGCCAGTTACAGGCTGCAGAGAACAAGGGCTATAACAAGGACAACGTAACCATCACCGGTTTCGCAACTCCGAACGCTGTAAAGCAGTACTGCACAAACGGAACTCTTTACAACTGGGGTCTCTGGGATGCGAAGCTTCAGGGTGCTATGGGCTGCTACGTCGCTGCATACCTTGCTGCAGGTAACACTGTGAAGGTCGGCGATTCCATCGATATCCCTGAGATCGGCTCCTGCGAAGTTCTTGCAAACGAAAGCATCTCCGCTGGTGCAGCTACCGGTGATGAGAATAATGGTGTCGTTCTTCTTCCAGAGCGTCTCGTATTCACAGCTGAGAACATGAACAATTATGATTTCTAAATCATAAATACTACAAATATAACTGAATATAACTTATGATATGTATGTTGTAACAAACTGAATATAGTCGAAAGGAAACACATCGATGGCAGATTTAGAGGGACTTAAAGTAGCGAAGGATTATCATGTAGATACACCATTTGCAAATCAGGATGGATTTTATCTTAAGGGCGCAAATAAT
Source organism: uncultured Oribacterium sp. (assembly GCA_934229835.1). GTDB lineage: Bacteria > Bacillota > Clostridia > Lachnospirales > Lachnospiraceae > Oribacterium. The sequence goes on from CAKQED010000044.1 coordinate 11,690, forward strand.
CTGGATTGGGGAATGAAGCATCATCTTGCGAATATCTTTAATCCGAAGAGCGGAAACACCGTGATGTTTGCGTTTGACCATGGTTATTTCATGGGCAGCACGGCCGGCCTGGAGCGACTTGACTTATTACTGCCGAAGCTGGCACCATACGTTGACTGCTTTATGGGCACGAGAGGCGCGATTCGCACATGCTTAAAACCGGAATTCACCAATGCGATTGCACTGAGAGTATCCTCTGGTTCGAGCATGCTGCAGGATGATCTGAGTCATGAAGTTGTAGCTGTAGATATCGAGGATTCCATTCGTATGAATGCGGACTGTATGGCATCACAGGTATTTATCGGTGCAGATGGACAGCTGTCCAGCATCGATAACCTGAGCAAGGTGATCAATGCCGGTATGCGCTACAGCATCCCGACCCTGGGCGTATGTGCCGTGGGTAAGGAGATGGAGCGTACCGATCGGTTCTTCAAGCTGGCGACTCGTATCATCGCAGAGATGGGCTGTCAGATCGTGAAGACCTATAACTGTGAGCACTTCGAAGAAGTTGTATCGGCCTGCCCGGTACCGATCGTCGTAGCCGGCGGTAAGAAGCTTGCAGAGAAGGATGCACTGACCCTGGCTTATGAAGTGATTCAGAAGGGCGCACGTGGTGTTGATATGGGACGTAATATCTTCCAGAGCCAGCACCCGGTAGAGATGGCGCAGGCGGTTCATAAGGTAGTGCATGAAGGCTTTACAGATAAGGAAGCATTCGAGTTTTATGAGGATCTCATTCACTGATCTGATGAATGAAGAGAAGAGGGGGGGGCAGACCGAAAGGTCTGCCCCCATCTTATGATGGATGAAATATAAGTCACGGCTGGGGATCGCTGCGTGGAGGGATGCGCGCTCGATAAACCATCCGAAGAGGACGACGGATCTGAAAGAGCTACGATTGAAACAGAACCTGAAAAGAGGAACCCCCTCTGGGATTCCTCTTTGTATGCTAAGCATTTAAGCTTATATTGTATGTTCCATATTCGATTTTAAAACTTAATAGTACAACGGAGTATCTCCTCTAGGTACTAAGCCTATATGGTTAAAATAGCTTTGTGCTATCTTTTCTAGATATCTGTTCTATTTTGTTTTTATAAAGATGATAATATCGCGCGGGCCTAATGAAAGATCCTTTATCTGGAGAAACACTCCGATGCTGAATAACATGACCGCTTATGCGCTGTTATCGATGGATTTTATCTTTCGTGAAGCCCGGAGATATTATCAACGAACTGTGCTGGAATCATCGTTTTCATACCTCCTTCCTTTTTTATCGTTTCGGTGATTTGTCGGATCACCACTTTGTTAACGTCTGAATCTTCCTTTCTCGTCAGAAGATTTTCTGTTAACGAATCTTTTTTTATCTTGTGTCTATATAGTACCACTCGGAAAAACTTTTGGCAATACTTTTATATTGGAAAAATATTTTTATTTTTGCATCTGCAGTCCATGCGCCTTATAATGAACATAGACAGCAGAAATGGAGTGCATACTATGGCGAAACGTAACCCGGTGGAGAAGAAAATACAGAGAAAGTGCTACGTGGTCGGGTTGATCGCCTTCGTGAGTGCACTTTTTCTGGCTTATTTTTTATTGGAAAATATCAGGAAAAATGAACAGGCTGCAGCGACGTATACCGCACAGAATACAGTTCGCAGGATCCAGTCTCAGGTGGATGAGTATGTGACCTGCTCGAATGTGCTGGAAAATGTCATTCTGGCCGGATATGAGCTGAACGAGGAGGGGTTCTCTACGCTGGCGAGTATGCTTCCGAATGAAGATGGTGTGGTGAAGGCCTTCGAGCTGGCACCGAAGGGGGTCGTCGCGGAGATTTATCCGATGGAGGAAAACGCAGAAGCGATCGGACTCGATCTGCTGACGGCGCATGAACGGGCGGTCGATGCGAAGCTGGCGAAAGAAAGTATGGAATATACCATCGCGGGCCCGTTTGAGCTCAGACAGGGTGGCACCGGTGCGCTTCTGTTTAATCCGGTATATCAGATGAATACTACGGAGCAGCAGGAGTTCTGGGGCTTCATCGTCCTGGTCATCGACTGGGATAAGTTTGTGGCGAAGATGGAACTCGACCGTCTGAGTGAAGCCGACTACTGCTATCGGATCTGGAAAGAGGACAGTGTGACCGGCGAGCCGAATGTGCTGGTGCAGTGCCCGCATACATTTCCGAAGGATCGACTGACGGTAGACTGCATGCTCCCGAATGACCGCTGGTACTTCGATATCATCCCATCGAATGGCTGGATTCCGATCTCCTACTGGATTTCTGACGTCGTGATCTGCTATGCTTTATCACTTCTGATCGCTGTGCTGTTCTATCTGCTCTTTATGAAAAGTTATCACGAACAGCAGTATGCAGAGAAGCTGCAGCTGTCGGCTGCAGAGGCACAGGAGGCGAGTGAAGCGAAGACACGCTTCCTCTTCAATATGAGCCATGATATCCGGACGCCGATGAACGCCATCATGGGCTTCACGGAGCTGCTGAATCGAAATCTCGATGATCAGGAAAAGGCGAGAGGCTATCTTCGGAAGATTCAGAACGCCAGCAACCTGCTGCTGACTATCATCAATCAGGTGCTGGAGATGGCCAGAATCGAAAGCGGCACTGTGACGCTGAAGCTCGAAGCGACGGATCTCAGTGCACTGTTCCACTCCGTCAATACGGTGTTTGAAGCCGACATCCAGAAAAAGAATATTCAGTACTCCGAGGACGCCCATGTGCCGCATAAGTTTGCGTACTGTGACAAGACGAAGCTGGAGGAGATCTATCTCAATATCGTGAGCAATGCCATCAAGTACACCCCGGATGGGCACGCCATCCGCGTGGAGATTCATGAGCTTCCGTCCGAGGATAAGAAGAAGGCATGTTATCGCTTTACCTGCGAGGACAGTGGCATCGGCATGAGCGCGGACTATCTGCCTCACATCTTCGATGAATTTTCCAGAGAGCATACCACGACGGAGAATAAGGTCGTCGGCACCGGTCTCGGACTTCCGATCGTCAAATCCCTCATCGAACAGATGGGTGGCACGATCCAGGTGGAGAGTACCCAGGGTGTCGGCACGAAGTTCACTGTCGACCTCACGCTGACGCTCGCTTCCCGGGAGGAGGTATACTCGTCGCCGGAGGCATCGGCGGAAGCGGAGCACGCGAAGCTCAGAGGACGCCGTATCCTGCTCGCGGAGGACAACGAGCTGAACGCCGAGATCGCGATAGCGCTGCTCGGGGAGAAAGGACTTCTCATCGAGCGTGCGGCGGACGGAGAGGAGTGCTGCACGATGCTGGCACAGGCACCAGAGGGCTACTATGATCTCATACTCATGGATATTCAGATGCCGAGGATGAACGGCTATGAGGCGGCGGCGAAGATCCGGGGTATGGCGGATGTGAAAAAGGCGGGCATTCCGATCATCGCGATGACCGCAAACGCCTTCGCGGAGGATCGCCAGGCGGCGCTCGATGCCGGGATGAACGCACACGTCGCGAAGCCGATCGACATGGCCGTGCTGCTGCCGACGTTGCTGCGCTGGCTCTGACGCAGGCCAATGTTTACATCAGGACGCGGCACTGAAGTGGAAACGCCGGCGAGGCGATCCCGTGTGCGTACCATACAGGATCGATGCTCTCGAAAGAGAGGCTCAGGATATGAATGGAGAGAATATGACGAAGGATGAAGCGCGGGCACTGATCCGTGAAAAAAAGAAAGCACTGACAGCGGAGTATCGTGCAGAGGCAAGCGCGGAGATCGCGACACGTTTTCTCTGCTATCCGATTTTTCAGCAGGTGGATTCGATTTTTTGCTACGTGAATACGAAGGACGAGCCGTCGACGCGGGAGATCATCGAGACAGCCTGGCAGATGGGAAAGCTCGTAACGGTGCCACGTTGTATCCCTGGGCCGGAACACCGTATGGAGGCGGTGCAGATCATGAGCTGGGATGATTTCGTGCCGGGGGCGTATGGACTGCTGGAGCCGAAGGCGGGGCTGCCAGTGGTGGATGCGTATAAGATCGCGCTGGCGGTGGTGCCATGCATCGCGGCGGATCGCTATGGCCGGCGGCTGGGCCATGGGGCGGGCTACTATGACCGCTTCCTGCAGGGACAGACGATGTATATGTATTGTCTCTGCTATGGGGCACAGATGCTGCCAGAGGTGCCGGTGGATGCACAGGACGTCACGATGAACCGTGTCTTCTCCGAGGATAAGGTCTATAATCCGCGACTGGCCAGCGACGATCTCCGGGAGGAGCTCGCGGAGGAACTGCCGGCGGGTGGGATCCGTGCGTTCTTGAAGGGGCTGTTTCATCGAAAATAAGGAGTGTGTATCATGATCGACGAAGAAAAGATCGAGAAATTGAAGGCGTGGATGGACGATGCCAGGAGCGTCGTATTCTTCGGTGGCGCGGGGGTGTCGACGGAGAGCGGAGTGCCGGATTTCCGAAGCAAGGATGGACTCTACAATCAACATGATGTCCGCTTCAATCAGTATCCGCCGGAGTATCTCCTGAGCCACAGCTGTCTCGTAAATGAGCCGCAGGTGTACTTCGAGTTTCACCGGCAGAAGATGGATACACGGGCGGTGCAGCCGAACGCGGCTCATAAGTATCTCGCGGCTCTTGAAAAGACAGGAAAGCTGAGCGCCATCGTGACACAGAACATCGATGGACTGCATCAGAAGGCGGGCAGTCAGGTGGTGTATGAAATTCACGGCAGTGCGCTTCGAAACTACTGCATGCGTTGCGGGAAGACCTATCCTTCGGACTACATTTTCGAATCGAAGGAGCCGATTCCGCACTGCAGCTGCGGCGGTGTGATCCGTCCGGACATCACCCTCTACGAGGAGAGCCTCCCGGAGACTGCGGTACGAGGCGCGATTCAGGCCATCGCCGCGGCGGATATGCTGATCATCGGTGGCACCTCACTGACGGTATATCCGGCAGCCTCCTATATCCAGTACTTCCGCGGGAAGTATCTCGTGATCATCAATCGGGATGCACTTTCTGTACGACTGGGTGCGGATACTCTGCTGATTCAGGATAAAATCGGCGAAGTGTTCACGCAGCTTGCGGAGCTGCAGGGGCTATAGCAGTTGTAGCATATCCTCCGGGAGCGGTGCGGTCAGTTCGAGAAGCTTCCCGCTGATCGGGTGCCGGAAGCGGAGACGCCAGGAGTGGAGTGGCTGGCGGGTGATGAAACGCTCATCCGGGTGGTAGAGAAAATCGCCCGGGAGCGGGTGCCCGAGGTACTTCATATGCACACGAATCTGATGGGTGCGTCCGGTTTCGAGCTTTAGGCGCAGGAGACTCAGGTCTTTTTCTTCATTATAAGAAAGCAGCAGGCCGTGCGTGACGGCGTAGTCCCCCTGCACGTAGTCGATGCAGCGTTCGATGACGGAATCTTCCTTCCGACCGATTGCTGCGTCGACGGTGAAGTGCAGGCCGAGGACAGGATTCGCCGGATCGAACAGTGCCGGGATGTCCGCGAGGGAGTCCGGAAAGCGGCCATCCAGATTCTGCAGACGGGCGCGCGCATAGACTGGATCTGCGGAACGGCTCAGATAGAGTCCACTCGGAAGCGTGGTGCCGCTTCGTGTGCGGATGCTATCCTGAGGGCTTTCTTTAACGGGGCGTGTTTCACACTGGTCGGCGTGCGTGCAGCGGGACACAGTGGATGCCTGTAAAGCAGCCTCTGTATCCGCGCATGGGAAGAGGTCCCGCACATCTCCGGAGGCGATGGCGAGGTACTCGCGCTGGATCGCATGCGCGCGAATCATATCGCCGAGGCGGGCTGCTGCGTGCATGTTCTTCGCGGCGATCAGCAGACCGCTCGTGTCGCGGTCGAGGCGATTCACGATACGGTTCACATAATGCTCGTAGCCGAGGACGTGGTGTGTGTACCAGCAGAGTGCGTTTCCGAGCGTGTGCTCATAGTGCCCCATCGAAGGATGGATCGGAAGCCCGGCCGGTTTATCGACGACCAGGATATCCTCGTCCTCATAGACGATCGACAGCGGGATCTCGGTCTCGACGACATGCGGACTGTCCTCGGTCTCGAGAATGTTGCAGCGAAGCCGATCGCCGGTAGCGAGGACTTCCTTCAGGTAGCTCCGGTGCCCGTTCAGGACGAGCCCGTCGATACCGTCCGCCTTCGTTTCCGCTGTGTGGCCAATGCTGGCGGTGGAAGCACAGGTGGTCCGGCCGTCTGCATTGGCCGCCGGTAGATCGGTGGTAACGTGCTCTGC
>CAKQED010000045.1:0-17493 GCA_934229835.1 uncultured Oribacterium sp.
GTGCCTATCCGGTCGATTCCGGTATCATCGAGATCGATGGTGAGAACATCACGAAGCAGCCGGAGTGCAGGCGTGCGAAGTACATCGGGCGTGTATTCCAGGATCCAATGAAGGGTACCGCTGCCGACATGCAGATCGAGGAGAATATGGCCCTCGCCTTCCGAAGAGGAGAGCGCAGACGCCTTCGCTGGGCGGTGACCCAGAAGGAACGCGAGTTCTATAAGGATGCGCTCGAGCGTCTCGGCCTCGGCCTTCAGAGCCGTATGACCAGTAAGGTCGGCCTCCTGTCCGGTGGTCAGCGCCAGGCCCTGACCCTGCTGATGGCGACCCTGAAGCGTCCGCACCTGCTCCTGCTCGATGAGCATACTGCGGCCCTCGATCCGAAGACCGCCTCGAAGGTTCTGGCCCTCACCGAGGAAATCGTCGAGGAGAACCATCTGACGGCCCTTATGGTCACCCACAACATGAACGACGCGATCCGGATCGGAAACCGCCTGATCATGATGGATAACGGAAAGATCATCTATGATGTCGCCGGTGAGGAGAAGAAAAAGCTCACCGTCGAGGATCTGCTTCAGAAGTTTGAGGAGGCCTCCGGCGGAACCTTCGCGAACGACCGTATGATGCTCGCGCGATAATAGCAGAGGCCCGGAGGGCCGGCATCAGAAGCACAGTACTACGAGGCCGGTGAAATCTAATCCGGGGCCCCTTAGCTGCACTATTTCGCGTGTACAAAAAAATAATGTAAATACAGGCCCCCTATGCTATAATGCTCGTGATTTTGAGTTTATAGAATAGGGGCATTTTTATGGGAAAGCCTGGAAGAAGCAGGAAAAAGCAGAGCACGGGGAATGAGACGAGGCAGAGGATCCTTCTGATTGCGGTACTCAGTCTGTGTGTTCTTTTTATGGGTATACTGATTCGCGTACTCGTGCGCGGCGGGAAGGAAAACGCGGAAGCTGCGGTGGAAGAGCAGACACTGTCGGAGGCAGCTGAAGCAGTGAGCGAGACGGAGACGATTTCGACGGAGTCGCAGATTCAGCGGCTCACCGATCAGATCCAGGCGGATACGCTGCAGCGGGTGCTGCAGCAGTATGCGACGCTCGGCATCGTGAAGTGTGACAGCTACATCAACTTTCGTTCGGCACCGAACCAGAACGATCTCACGAACATCATGGGTGAGCTTACGAACGGTGCAGCCGTAAACATCATCGAGGTGGATCCGGAGGGGGCCGAGGGCTGGGCACATGTGCAGTCCGGCGGGATGGATGGCTATATGTCGAAGCGCTATCTCGTGACCGGCGAGGAGGCGGTCGCGATGGTGCCGGAGCTGATCCGCGTGCGTGCGACCGTCATCACCGATCATCTCCGGATGCGTTCGGGACCGGTCATCGAGGACGGCAATACGGTCGGCTCCGCGGCGAAGGGCGAGAAGTATGAGGTGCTCGAGCGTGCCGGTCAGAGCTGGATCAAGATCGCACCGGATAACATCGATACCATCGACACCTGCTATATGTCGGCGGATCCTCAGTATGTGATGATCGACTACGGTCTCGACGAGGCGCGCACCCTGAACCTGAAGGCGAAGGTGCTCAATATGTACGATCATCTCGGTGTGTCCCTCGCAAGCGACTACATCAACGTGCGCTCCTCACCGAAGGAAGACGGCATCCAGAACATCGTCGGCAAGTTCCCAGGCTATGCCGGCTGCAACATCCTCGGCGAGGAGGACGGCTGGTATAAGATCAAGTCCGGTCCGGTCACCGGCTATGTGCGGAAGGACCTCATCGCGACGGGCGATACGGCGCAGAATCTCGCCGTGCAGCACGCGCAGGTCATGGCGATCGTAAACACGGAGTCCCTGAACGTCCGCTCGGAGGCCTCGACCGATTCGAAGGCCTGGACGGCGGTCACCTCCGGTCAGCGCTATAACGTGCTGAATCAGCTGGACGGCTGGGTACAGCTCGAGCTGGACGCGGGTGATGATGACGGTGAAGATCAGGGGGCGTATGTGTCGACCCGTGATCACAATGTCACCGTACAGTACGCACTGCAGGAGGCGATCGAGTACTATCCGGCAGTCGAGGCGGCGAACGCAGCCATGGCCTTCCGAAACAAGATCGTCAACTTCGCCTGCCAGTTCGTCGGGAACCGCTATGTCTGGGGCGGCACCTCGCTCACCCATGGCTGTGACTGCTCCGGCTTCACACAGTCGGTACTGAAGAACTTCGGCATCTCGGTCCCGCGTGTATCCCGTGACCAGGCGAGGACCGGATCGAAGGTGACGAGTGCGAATATGCGCCCGGGCGACCTCATTTTCTACGCAAACCGCAGTGGTACGATCAACCACGTCGGCATGTATATCGGAAATGGCCAGGTGGTCAACGCCGCCTCCACCCGCTCCGGTATCCGCATCTACCGCTGGAACTACCGGACCCCGGTGGCCATCCGAAACGTCATCGGCGACTGAACCACCGCACCCATTTTGAGGGTTTCGTAATGGGGCAGACCTCTGTCTGCTTCAGGCAGAAGTCTTCTGGCCAGTTCTGACCAGCGACATTTTCACAAGACGGAATGGGATCAAATCCCATAATCTTTCACTGGAGAAAAAACAATTATGCAGAATAACAAGATCAGTGCAAGCCGCATCGCCGGCATGCTCCTCGGCTGTGTCGTGATTTCCCTCGGCATCGCCTTCTTCAAGCAGTCCGGGCTGGGCAATGACTCCATCACGGCGCTCAACCTCCGGACCTCGGAGCTCCTCGGGATCTCCCTCGGCACCATGAACCTGATGGCGAACACGCTCTTTTTTATCGTTGAGATTCTCTGGGGACGGAAATACATCGGCCTCGGCACCTTCTTTAACTGGGTGACCATCGGCTACATCGTGACCTTCTTTTATCAGCACATCGAACAGATCTTCGGCGTGGCCTCATCCTTCCCGGTACAGCTGATCTTCGTGATTCTCGGTGTCGTGATCACCTCCATCGGTGTTTCAATGTACCAGACCGCGAACCTCGGCATCGCCCCGTACGATTATCTCGCCATCGGTCTTGCCGACCATACTCCGTTTCCGTACTTCGGCTGCCGCGTCTTCACGGACGCCCTGACCGCGCTCATCACCTTCCTGCTCGGCGGTCTTATCGGCCTCGGCACCCTGATCTGCGCCTTCGGCCTCGGTCCGTTCATCAGCTTCTTCGATACCCATTTCTCAAAGAAGTGGATTCGCTGAAACAATGATGTTCGTGGCCCGGAGGGCCACTGATATCATTTGCTGCCTCAGTACGCCATCCTTCTTCGCAGTAGAAAGAAAATTGTTTTAACTAACATACAACGGGGTTATGAAGCATTTTACAAGTAGTTATTGAAACTATGTGTGTGCTGGTGTATGATAGGCTCAATGTTTAAAAAGGAGTGATCATACTATGCATTCATATATACTCAGCTGTTGTTCGACGGCGGATATGCCGGAGTCCTGGTACCAGGAGCGGGAGGTCAATGTCTGCTACTTCCACCTTCGTGTCGGAGACGATGAGTACCTCGATGATTTCGGGCACTCGATTTCCACCTCCGAGCTGTATCGCCGCATGGTGGCCGGTGAGCGTTCACAGACTTCGCAGGTCAATGTCGACGAGTACATCGAGCGTTTCCGCCCGTATCTCGAGGCTGGAAAGGATATCCTGCATGTCACGCTTTCGAGCGGTATTTCCGGCACACTGAATTCAGCACGTATCGCTGCCGAGGATCTGAAGGAAGAGTTCCCGGATCGGAAGATATACATCGTGGATTCTCTCTGTGCATCCTCCGGCTACGGACTGCTGATGGATAAGCTCTGTGATCTGCGTGACGACGGGATGGATATCGACGCACTCCGCGACTACGCAGAGACAGCGAAGCATAAGGTGCAGCATCTCGTCCTGACGACGGATCTTAAGTTCCTCATCATGGGCGGCCGTGTATCGAAGGCCTCCGGTGCGATCGCTACGATCCTCAATATCTGCCCGCTGATCGAGGTCGTGAAGGACGGCTCTCTCAAGGTGAAGGAGAAGCTCCGTGGCAAGCGAAAGGCCATCGCGCGCCTCGAAGAGAAGATGGAGGAGCTTACAGAGGACGGGCTTGAGTACAGCGGCAGCTGTTTCATCGGCAACTCCGAGTGTGAGGAGGATGCGGAGAAGCTGCGGGAGATGATCGAGGAACGTTTCCCGCATCTGAAGGGAAAGATCCGGATCTATCCGATCGGCCCGACCATCGGATGCCATACGGGCCCTGGAACCCTGGTCGTGTTCTTCTTCGGCAAGGAAAGAACGGAATAAATAGAGTGAACGTTCTGACAGGGGGCCCCTCCGGGTTCCCCTGTCAGAACGTTTATATGATCAGGAGGACTGCGTTCAGAGCAGTCCTCTTTTTGATTGACTTTCACTTTTGGCGGTGCTAATCTGCGTTTAAAAGACGCAAGTCTTAATTTATGATGCCGCGGATGCTGACGCGGTCGAAGAGTATGGAGCAGATCTATGATTAATGTTGCAATTGTAAGCCCGGATCATTCACTGGAGCCTGTAGAGAAGGTCATCGCGGAGTATGATTTCGGCTGTCAGTTTTTTCAGTATATCTATCGGAAGATGAGCGATATCGATGCCATCTACCAGGATGTGAAGGGAAAGTGCGATGTCATTTTTTTCTCCGGCGAGCTGGGCTATCACTATATCAAGAACAAGTTTCCGGATAACCGCATCCCATGTACCTTTACGGCCTATGAGCCGATCGATGTGCTGTCGATCCTGCTGCAGTTTCAGATCGAGCATCCGGAGACGAAGCTGAACCGTGTCTTCTGTGATTTCCTGACGACGACGAACCACTATATGGATGTGCCACAGTATGTGAAGAAGGAGCATTGTCCATATTTTTTCGAGGATACGCACTACGACTACCGGCATATCACCGCGTATGCGAAGAAGCTCTGGGACGAGGGAAAGATCGATCTGATCCTGTCCCGTTCCATCAATAATCTGAACCGTCTTGATGAGCTGCATATCCCGTATGTGGAGGTCTTTCCTTCCGAGGCGATGATCGTGAAGTCGATTCGCTCGGCCCTCAATGAGCTTCGTCTCGACTCGATCAATCTGAAGGATGAGCTCAGTATCCTGATGCGACTGCCTTTTGATGAGGATGTCGAGCAGGAGGAGCAGGAGTACCGCGAGGCGACGGTCTACAAGCTGCTGGCGGACTACCGGAAGGCGAACCATCTGCACTTCAGCATCTCTCAGGGCTTCAACCAGTTTGAAATCCATGTGCAGGTTCCGGCCGGCGCGCCACAGCTCGATACGATTCGTACTCTGCTGCTGATCCTGAAGAAGGAGCTGAACTTCCCGTTCCGCATCGGTGCCGGTGTCAGTCCGTCCTATGAGCGCTCCCGCTACTTCGCGGAGCACGCGCTCATGGAGGCGGACCGCTATGGCCGGAATGATGCCTTCTTCATGGACGAGGAGGATAAGATCACCGGACCGCTCAGCGCAGATAATCAGCTGATGTACAACTACTCGAATGAAAAGGCGCTTGCATTTGCACGGGAGAACGGTATCAACGAGACCAACATCCTGAAGCTGATCAGTATCTTCGAGCAGGATGAGGAGCAGTTGATCAGCTCCCATGCGCTCTCCGAGAAGCTCGGCATCACGATGCGTTCCGCGAGCCGTATCCTCGCAAAGCTCTACGATCTCGATATGATCCGCTTCCGGGATACCGCGCCGGACACGAAGACACCGCGCCAGGGCCGTCCGTCGCACTATTATCATTTCAATTCGGAAGCGTTCAGGGAAGCTCTACTCTAAAGAACAAACACCTGTTTTTGAGATAGATTTTACAGAAGGTTTGGAGTATAATACTAAAGTTACATTGAGAAATTATGACCAGGTGAGGTGACATGGGTAGACCGAAGGGCAGCAAGAATAAACCGAAGACGACAGCAAGCAGGAAGGCGCGTTCCAGCAGTAAGGCGCAGGAATACGATGCACCCCTGATGGGGGACGAGGCCGCGATCATCATTACCTTCGCCGTCTCGCTTTTTCTGTTTCTGTCGAATCTGGGTCTCTGTGGTCCGATCGGTGCAGCGCTGAAGGCTGTACAGCTCGGACTTTTCGGCGTGGTCGGTTATATCTTCCCGATCGTGCTGAGCTTCGTGGTGGCCTTCATCCTTTCAAACATCGATAACCCGCATGCGACGCTTCGGATGACCTCGGCGCTGTTCATGCTGGTGTTCCTGTCGGCGCTTCTCCAGCTGTTCACCGCGGGTGGCGTGCAGGATATGACACTGATGGACTTTTATAGTGAGGGCGCGGAGCTCGGCATCGGCGGCGGTATCGTCGGCGGTGCCCTCGCCATGGTGCTGCATACCATTGCCGGCACGGTCGGTGCGGCCCTGATTCTCATCGTCGCGAGCTTCGTGTGCCTCATCTATACCACCGGCAAGCCGCTCGCACGTATCATCGCGAAGCATTCCGCCCGTGCTGCATCCCATGCGCGCGATCGTGCGCGGGAGGACTTCTCACAGGTGGCGGAGTCTGCGCGTCTCCATCGGGAGGAGCGTCGTCTCGCCCGGGAAGAGGGGCTGCGTGCCCGTCGTTCCGATGTCGATATGCAGTCCATCGATCTTTCGGCCCATCAGTCGCTCGCCGAGATGAGTGCGCCGGCGACCGCGTCTGCCGAGGCCAATGCTGCCGATCAGACCACCGCCCGGAAGACCGTGATGCCGGAGGACAGTTTTACCATCCCGGCCATCGACGACATGCCTTCTTTTGAGGCGACCCTCGGGGCGGGTGCCGATGTGAAGCAGCCTGCATTGGCGGAGCCGAAGCTGAACACGGAGCCGACGATCACCGGCATGGGTGCGATCCTCGGCCCGGATGAAAATGCAGCGAACAGCGTCGAGCTGCCGCTGAACGTCCGTCATACCCCGGTGACACGGGACGACCGCGCGACGATCCCGGACAGCGCTGCGATCCCGGCTGCGGCAGGAGCCGCTGCGGGTGCAGTGACGGCCGCGGAAAGCGCGGAGACGCTTATCCCGATTCGGACCGGGGCGAGCACAGCGACGACAGTCGCTCCGTCGCCGGCAGCGAAAACGGCGGGTATGCGAGTGCAGTCCCTCGATGAAGATTTCCCGATCAGTGGCAGCATGTGGGATGAGCAGAACCTCATGGACAGCTACATGGACGGTGGGGCGGCTGCGACTGCCCGCCACGCAGAGGAGACGTCCGACCAGTATGCGAAGGATACACGGATCCTGGCGGATGCGGACGCCCATACAGCGGACGACGCACTGCTTACAGGAGATGAGGCTGCGGTCGATGCAGAGATGCATCCGCTCGAGGACGGCGACGATACCGTGTCAGACGCAGCCTATGCGGGGGATGATGAGGTGAGCGTCGGTCGTAACGGCGTGGCCACCATCGGTCGCGGTGATATGGAGCAGGGGACACGGCGCATCGTCGCGTCGAACGGTCAGGTGATCGACGCGGATGTCGAGCCGATCAAAAAGAAAATCGAGTCACAGCTCGACCGTGAGAAGAAGGAAAATACACCGACGGATGCGGATAACGCGAAGGTCCAGCAGGAGATCCTCGAGAAAAAGAAGCCGAAGAAGCCGTACGTGATCCCGCCGCTCAGCCTCCTGCAGAAGCCGGCACGTCAGGACTTCGATACGAGAGAGGAGATTCGCCAGAACGCGCTGACGCTCCAGGAAACCCTGAAGAGCTTCGGCGTCAATGTCACGATCACGAACATCTCGATCGGCCCGGCCGTCACGCGCTATGAGCTACAGCCGGAGATCGGTGTGAAGGTGTCGAAGATCGTGTCGCTCACAAACGATATCAAGATGCGTCTTGCCGCGGCGGATATCCGTATCGAGGCGCCAATCCCGGGCAAGTCGGCGGTCGGCATCGAGGTGCCGAACAAGCACGGTGCGACCGTTTACCTCGGAGATGTGCTCGGCAGCAGTGAGTTCCAGGGGGCGAAGGCGAAGCTCGCGTTCGGTGTCGGTAAGGACATCGCTGGCAAGACCATCGTCACCGACATCGCAAAGATGCCGCATCTGCTCATCGCGGGTGCCACCGGCTCCGGTAAGTCGGTCTGCATCAACACCCTGATCATGTCCCTCCTCTTCAAGTATAAGCCGGAGGATGTCCGCATGATCATGGTCGATCCGAAGGTCGTGGAGCTCTCCGTCTACAACGGCATCCCGCACCTGCTGATTCCGGTCGTGACCGATCCGAAGAAGGCAGCCTCCGCGCTGAACTGGGCGGTCGCCGAGATGACGGATCGCTATAAGAAGTTCGCTGAGAGTGGCTCCCGTGATCTCAAGGGCTACAACGAGAAAATCATGGCCGTGCGCAATGATCCGGAGATCCCGGAGGATCAGAAGCCGGAGAAGCTGCCGCAGATCGTCATCATCATCGATGAGCTCGCCGACCTTATGATGGTGTCGAGCCAGGAGGTCGAGGATGCCATCTGCCGTATCGCGCAGCTTGCACGTGCCGCCGGCATGCACCTCGTCATCGCGACCCAGCGTCCGACGGTGGATGTCATCACAGGTCTGATTAAGGCCAATGTTCCGAGCCGTATCGCCTTCGCCGTTTCGTCCGGTACCGACAGCCGTACCATCATCGACATGAACGGTGCCGAGAAGCTGCTCGGAAAGGGCGATATGCTCTTCTTCCCGCAGGGCATCCCGAAGCCGGTGCGTGTGCAAGGTGCCTTCGTCTCCGATCAGGAGGTATCCGATGTCGTCGATTTCATCAAGCAGGAGATGGGCGAGGTCGAGTACAGTGAACGTATACAGCAGCAGGTACAGGCCGGTGGTGGCGGAGAGGGCAGTCTCGGCGGTGCCGGAAACCAGGACGAGCTTTTCGTCGAGGCCGGCCAGCTGATCATCGAGACCGAGAAGGCCTCGATCGGTATGCTCCAGCGAAAGTTCCGCATCGGCTTTAACCGTGCGGCCCGCATCATGGACCAGCTCGCCGACGCCGGCGTGGTCGGTCCGGAGGAGGGCACGAAGCCAAGGAAGATTATCATGACGCTCGCCGAGTTCGACGAGCTGGTTTCGAACGGTTGACGTCACTGGTTCTTCGTACAGCGGGTGGAGCGTGAGGATGCTCTGCCGGAAGCATTGGCCTTCCGAAACGAGACGGGAACCATGGATACCGGAGGTTACACTGTTTTTCAGGGGGCCTGCCCCCTCGAAATATAGACACTGACAAGCTATGAGAGAAAGAGGTAAGAGATGAAGTCTGATATTGAGATTGCACAGGAATCTACGATGAATCGCATCACAGACGTAGCGGCTGCGTATGGTATCGAGGCGGATGAACTCGAGCAGTACGGAAAGTACAAGGCGAAGCTGAGCGACGATCTCTGGGATAAGATCAAGGATCGTCCGAACGGAAAGCTCGTTCTGGTCACCGCGATTAATCCGACACCGGCCGGTGAGGGGAAGACCACCACATCGATCGGTCTCGCCGACGCACTGAACCTGCTCGGAAAGAAGACCGTGGTCGCACTGCGTGAGCCGTCCCTCGGACCGTGCTTCGGCATCAAGGGTGGCGCGGCCGGTGGCGGATATGCGCAGGTCGTCCCGATGGAGGATCTGAACCTTCATTTCACCGGTGACTTCCACGCCATCACGAGCGCAAACAACCTGCTCGCCGCACTCCTCGATAACCACATCAAGCAGGGCAACGAGCTTCGCATCGACCTGAAGGCCATCAACTGGAAGCGCTGCGTCGATATGAACGATCGTCAGCTCCGTAACATCGTGATCGGCCTCGGCGGAAAGGCCGACGGTGTCGTACGTGAGGATCATTTCGTCATCACCGTGGCGTCCGAGATCATGGCGATCCTCTGCCTCGCAGACGATATGGAAGATCTCAAGAAGCGTCTCGCCCGCATCATCGTGGCCTACGATGTCGATGGCAAGCCGGTGACCGCAGCGGATCTGCAGGCGGTCGGCTCCATGGCGGCGCTGCTGAAGGATGCCATCAAGCCGAACATCATCCAGACCCTCGAGCACAACATGGCCCTCGTGCATGGCGGCCCATTCGCGAACATCGCGCATGGCTGCAACTCCGTTCAGGCGACCCGCTTCGCACTGAAGCTCGGTGAGATCGCGGTTACGGAGGCCGGCTTCGGTGCCGATCTCGGTGCCGAGAAGTTCTTCGACATCAAGTGCCAGATGGCCGGGTTCCAGCCGGATGCAGTGGTACTCGTTGCCACCGTACGTGCACTGAAGTACAACGGTGGTGTGCCGAAGACGGAGCTTGCGGCGGAGAACCTCGATGCACTCGCAAAGGGCATCGTGAACCTCGAGAAGCACATCGAGAATCTGCAGACCTATGGCATCCCGGTTGTGGTAGCCATCAATCAGTTCTCGACGGATACCGAGGCGGAGCTTCAGTTCGTCGAGAACTTCTGCCGTGAACGTGGTGCGGAGTTTGCACTCTCCAAGGTACATGGGGAAGGCGGAAAGGGCGGTGTCGAGCTGGCGAAGACCCTGCTGGATACCCTCGAGAAGAAGGAGGCGCACTTCACGCCGGTACAGAAGCCAGGCGATAATCTCTATCAGAAGATCGAAGCTGTCGCGACGAAGATCTACGGTGCGGAAGGTGTAAACTACGAGCCGAAGGCACGGAAGGCCCTCGATAAGCTCACCGAGCTCGGCTTCGGTCAGGTTCCGGTCTGCATGGCGAAGACGCAGTACAGTCTGAGTGATGATGCGAAGAAGCTCGGCCGTCCGACCGGCTTCCGTATCACGGTTCGTGATGCCTATGTATCGGCGGGTGCCGGCTTCGTGGTCTGCCTCACCGGTGACATCATGACCATGCCGGGTCTTCCGAAGAAGCCGGCGGCGTTCGGCATCGATGTAAAGGACGGAAAGATCACCGGACTCTTCTGATGATCTCTGTTGCGGCCCTCTGGTATCCCTGGAGGGCCGATCTACTTTTAAGACGAAAAGAGAAAGATTATGGCAAAATTTGCAGACTGGCTGAGTGACATACAGTATGAGACCGTTCATGGTAACGCTTCGGTGCCGGAGGTCCGGGAGGTCGTGTTTGATTCGAGAAAGGCAGTGCAGGGGACGGTCTTCAACGCGATGAAGGGCGCGAATGTCGATGCGCATCGCTTCATCCCGGCGGTCATCGCGCAGGGCTGTCAGGCCATCGTGATCGAGGAAGACCCTGCAGAGTTTGGTCTAGAGCTCGAGACCGTGCCGGCGGAGGTTGCGATCATCCGTGTGGAGAATGCGCGGGCGTCCCTCGCGGCGCTCAGTGCGGCACGCTTCGATCATCCGAGCCGGGAGATGACGGTCATCGCCATCACCGGAACGAAGGGCAAGACGACCACCGCCCACATGATCCAGCAGATCCTCGAGGACGCCGGCGAGAAGGTTGGCTGCATCGGTACGACCGGCGTCGAGTACTGCGGGCATCATCTTCCGACGAAGAACACGACCCCGGAGTCCTATGACCTCCAGCACTACTTCCGCATGATGCGGGATGAGGGCTGTGATTATGTCGTGATGGAGGCCTCCAGCCAGGCCTTCAAGCTCCACCGTGTCGACGCTATCACCTTCGACTATGGCATCTTCACGAACATCGAGCCGGATCACATCGGACCGAACGAGCACGCGGATTTCGAGGAGTACAAGTACTACAAGAGCTGCATCTTCCGGCAGTCCCGTGTCGGCATCATCAATCTTGATGCAGATTATGCGGATGAGCTCCTCGCCGGTGCGCCGTGCAAGATGTTTACCTATGCGATCGACCGCACGGCAGACTTTATGGCCGACAACATCGAACACGTGAACCGTCCGGACTTCGTCGGGATCAGCTTCGATGTGAGTGGACACACGGATCTCGAGATCCAGATGGATATGCCGGGGAAGTACAATGTCTACAATGCGATGGCCGCGATTTCCGTACTGTCGCTGATCGGGATCCCGCATCGCGCGATTATGAGCGCCTTCCGGCGTGTGCATGTCGATGGGCGTACGCAGATCGTTTTTAAAAACGACACGATGTCCGTGCTCGTCGATTACGCGCACAACGAGATGGCGATGGAAAATCTCTTAAGTACCCTGCGGGAGCTTCAGCCGAAGCGTCTCGTCGTGGTCTTCGGCTGCGGTGGCAACCGTGCGAAGGACCGTCGCTACGGCATGGGGAAGGCAGCGGCCGAGTTCGCGGATCTCAGCATTCTCACAGCGGATAATTCCCGTGATGAGGAGACAACGGACATCATCGCGGATATCAAGTCCACCCTCGTCCCGGCCGGCGGACACTATGTCGAGATTCCGGATCGCCGTGAGGCCATCGAATATGCGATGACCCACGCTGAGAAGGGCGACATGATCGCCGTGATCGGAAAGGGACATGAGGACTACCAAGAGGTGAAGGGCGTACGCACCCACTTCCTCGACCGGGAGGTCATCCTCGAGACAGCAGCGAAGTATAAGCTTTGATGGAGAACAGTATGAATACAGCGGATATCAGTTTTGGATTCAGTGACGAGGGCATCGAGGAGATCGTGCTCGACTCGCGGAAGAAAATGCAGCATGCCCTCTTCGTGCCGATCATCGGTGAGCACAGCGATGGACATGATTATATCGATATGGCCATCGCGAACGGCGCGGTCGCCGTGCTCAGCTCCCGTCCGATCGAGGCGATGCAGGCGAAGCATCCGGCGGTCCGCTTCTATCAGGTCCCGGACACGACGAAGGCACTGCAGGAGATCGGCTACATGGAGCGGAAGAAGTTCCACGGCACCGTCATCGGTGTCACCGGCTCGGTCGGGAAGACCACGACCCGCAGCATGATCGCGACCGCCCTCGCGGCCGGAAAGAAGGTCTTTCAGACGGCGGGCAATGCGAACTCCCAGGTAGGTGTTCCGATCACCATGTTTCAGATGGCTCGCTCCGGTGCGGAGGCGGCGGTGATCGAGCTCGGCATGTCGGAGCCGGGAGAGATGACCCGGATCGCGCAGATCGCCTGTGTCGATATGGCGGTGATGACGAACATCGGCATCGCCCACATCGAGCAGCTGAAGACCCAGGAGAACATCCTCCGGGAGAAGCTGCACATCCTCGACGGCATGCGGGAGGGCGGCGCACTCTACCTGAACATGGACGACGCGATCCTCTCGAAGCTGACGCTCGAGGAGATCCATGCCTTCGGGATCGCGACGGAGCAGACGATCGAACTTCGGTCTTATGAAATGAAGGATTATGATCTTCACCTCATGGTGAAGGGCAGCCACATGCTTCAGAATGCGTCGGCCGCGATGCATATCGCGACGGCCCTCGGCGTCGATGAAGCGGCGGCGCAGCATGCGCTCGAGAACTTCTCCGGGCTCGCCGGCCGTGGAGAGACCTTCCGTACGAAGGAGGGCGTCCTCGTCATCGATGATGCCTATAACGCATCACCAGCGTCCATGAAGGCAGGGCTGGAGGCCCTCGCCGCCCTCGAGGGAAAACGTCACATCGCGGTGCTCGCGGATATGCTCGAGCTCGGTGAAAAGACACTGGACTACCACCGCGAGGTGGGAAGCTACCTCGCGACGCTGCCGATCGATGCGGTCTTCCTGTACGGAGAACGGGCCGCTGCCATCGGCGAGGGAATACAGAACGCGGTCGCCGAGCCGCATAAGCCGATCGGGGACGAGTCCGCACGCCGCATGCCGACGATCGAATACTTCACGGATCTCGAGGAGCTCCGCAACACTCTTCACGCCATCGCCTGCAGCGGGGATGTCATCCTCTTCAAGGGCTCGAACAGCATGAAGCTGTCCGAAATCGTGCGTGACTTCAGACAGGAACAGTGCTGATGTACGCAGAAATCATCATTGACATCACAAATGAAGCACTGGACCGTGCCTATACCTATCACATTCCGGAGGGCATGGACCTTCACGTGGGGGATCGTGTTACGATCCCCTTTGGTGCGTCCAATGCAGAGAAAACCGGCTACGTCGTCGGTCTTCGGGAAAACTTCGACTATGATCCGTCGAAGGTGAAGGACATCGCCGCGGTTATCCCGGATGCCATCTCCGTACAGGAACAGCTCATCCACCTCGCCGCCTGGATGTCGACCGAATACGGGACGACGATGAACCAGTGCCTGAAGACGGTGCTGCCGGTGCGCCGGACCGTGCGAAAGAACGCCCGCCGCATCGATCCGATCCGCACATATCAGAACGAGCAGGATGAGTACCACGATCTGAATCCGGCACAGGCCCAGGCGGCCGCTGCCGTCATCGCGGGGTACCAGGCCTGTGTAGCGAAGCGCACGGCTTCGCCGGTCACGAGTGTGCCGGGAGATACGGAAACCGTGACGTCGGAGAGCAGCGGGACGCCTGCATTGGCCGAAGCGAAGGCAGCGGGCGAAGCAGCTCCGGCGGATGGACATACTGTGCCGCGCTATCTGCTGCACGGGATCACGGGCTCTGGAAAGACCGAGGTCTACCTCCATATCATGGAGGAGGTGATCCGGCGCGGGGATCAGGTGATCCTGCTGATTCCGGAGATCTCGCTCACCTACCAGACGGTGCGCCGCGTATCGACCCGCTTTCAGGGCCGGGTCGCGATCCTGAATTCCCGGATGAGCATCGGCGAGCGCTTCGAGCAGTATACGAAGTGTGAGCGCGGCGAGGTCAATGTCCTCATCGGCCCACGTTCGGCCGTATTTGCGCCGTTTGAGCGGCTCGGCCTGATCATCATGGATGAGGAGCATGAGTCGGCGTACAAGTCGGAGACGGCACCCCGCTACGAGACGCGGGATGTCGCGTATGAGCGGGCGCGTCTTGCAGGCTGTCCGGTGCTCTATGGATCAGCGACGCCGTCCCTCACGATCTACAGCACCGCTCTCCGGGGCGAGGTGCAGCTGCTCGAGCTGCTGGAGCGGGCCCACGCCGGTGCACAGCTGGCGGAGACCGAGATCATCGACCTGCGGGAGGAGCTGGCGAAGGGAAACCGGGCATCCTCTCGGAGCGGCTCTATACGCTCATGCAGGAGAAGCTTGAGAGGAAGGAGCAGATCATGCTCTTCATGAACCGGCGCGGCTACTCGAATTTCGTGTCCTGCCGGAGCTGCGGCGAGGCGCTGAAGTGCCCGCACTGCGACATCACCCTGACCCTGCACCGGGATGGCTCTCTGCGCTGCCACTACTGCGGCTACCAGACACGGCTCATGAAGCTCTGCCCGAGCTGCGGCAGCCCCTACCTCGCGCCCTTCGGTTTCGGTACGGAGAAGCTTGAGAGCTATGTGAAGAAGGTTTTTCCGACGGCGTCGGTGCTCCGTATGGATGCGGATACGACGAAGCGGAAGGGGGACCACGAGCGTATCCTCGAGAAGTTCCGGAAGCACCAGGCCGACATCATGATCGGTACCCAGATGATCGTCAAGGGACACGATTTCCCGGATGTGACCCTCGTCGGGCTGATCGCTGCGGACCTCAATCTTTCGGCACCGGACTTCAAGGCCTCGGAGCGCACCTTCCAGCTGCTGACCCAGGCAGCCGGGCGGGCAGGTCGTGGTGCACAGGCAGGTACGGTCATCATCCAGACCTATCAGCCGGATCACTATGCGATCGTGCTGTCGAAGCGGCAGGACTACAAGGCCTTCTATGAAAAGGAGTTTCGCTTCCGAAAGCTGATGGGGTATCCGCCGACGGAACGCCTCATGACGATCCAGCTCGCCAGCAAGGATGAGGATTTTCTCTCCATGGTGAGTGCCGCTGCGGCGGAGGGCTTCCAGCTCGACTGCAGTGCCGAGGGTGCCGAGCTGATCGGTCCGCTCGAGGCCTCGGTCTACCGGATCAACGACGTCTATCGAAAAATCGTCTATATCAAACACCCGTCCCATGATATAATCATCAGGTTACGGGATCGTTTTACCGAACGTGTACGTCAGCACGACCGTCGCGGCCTCGTGCTGTTGAATTATGATTTACAGTAGTTAGGAGAGTATTATGGCATTAAGAACCATTCGTGAAATTGGAGACCCGATTCTGGAGAAGGAGTGCAAGCCGCTGAAGACGGTGACGGATCGTACCATCGACCTCATCAACGACATGTTTGAAACCATGTATGCGGCGAACGGTGTCGGACTCGCTGCACCGCAGGTCGGCATCCTTCGCCAGCTGTTCGTCATCGACATCGGTGATGGCCAGCGCTATATCTGCATCAATCCGACGGTGACCCCGATCGGCGACGAGACCCAGACCGGTGACGAGGGCTGTCTGTCCGTACCGGGCAAGCAGGGCATCGTCACGAGAGCGATGAAGGTGCATGTCGAGGCACTCGATGCGAACATGCAGCCGTATGCCTTCGACTGTGAGGGGCTGCTCGCACGTGCGATGGCGCATGAGAACGATCACCTGCACGGCATCCTCTACACCTCGAAGGTCGAGGGAGAGCTCGAGGACGTGAACTACGAGAGCCTCGACGAGGAGGAGTTCGAGGACTTCGAGTGATCACCCAGGACCCCGGAGGGCCCCATGACTGATCTGGCACACGTATGATGATGTAGATACCCTTGGGACGGAGGTATGAGTTGAAAGTAATATTTATGGGAACACCGGATTTTGCGGTGACGACGCTCGATGCACTGGTGAAGGCGGGCTATGAGATCCCGCTCGTGATTACACAGCCGGATCGTCCGAAGGGACGGCATGGGGAGGCACAGAAGAGTGATGTGCGTATCGCGGCGGAGAGCTACGGAATCCGGGTAGCGACGCCGGAGCGGATCCGGAAGGATGAGGCGCTGAAGGCGGAGATGCGTGCGCTCGCACCGGATGTGATCGTCGTGACGGCGTTCGGTCAGATCCTGCCGAAGGATATCCTCGAGATTCCGAAGTATGGCTGTGTCAATGTGCACGCCTCGCTGCTTCCGAAGTACCGTGGTGCAGCGCCGGTGCAGTGGGCCGTGCTGAACGGCGATGCCGAGTCGGGCGTCACGACCATGCAGATGGATGAGGGCCTCGATACCGGTGATATCCTGATGATGAAGCGGATCCCGCTCGATCAGAAGGAAACCGGCGGCACGCTCTTCGATAAGCTGGCGAAGCTCGGCGGGGAGCTGATCGTGGAGACCCTCGAGGGTCTCGAGGCCGGCAGCATCACGCCGATCGCACAGGATGCATCCCAGGCGACGAAGGTCGGTCTTTTCATGAAGACCTCCGGTCGCATCGACTGGACGGAGGATGCGGTGGTCATCGAGCGGAAGATTCGCGGCCTGAATCCATGGCCTTCAGCTTACAGCTTCCTCGGAGGAAAGCAGCTGAAGCTCTGGGATGCCGATGTACTGACGGACGCGGAGTGTAAGCAGTATCCGCTGCCGGAGGTGGCCGTGATGATGCCGGAGCGGGACAGGACGATGCCGGAGGGAACGAAGGCAGGGCATGTATATGCCGACCAGAAGATGCTGGTGGTGCGCTGTGGTCGGGGTGCACTTTG
>CAKQED010000046.1:0-17041 GCA_934229835.1 uncultured Oribacterium sp.
CTTTCAGGACATTGCCACGCGGAAAAAGTGAGCGGCAGACACCCGGCGCAGGGGTATCCACCTGGGATTTTGCGCTTGGCCGGGGTAAAAAAATGGGGCAGACCCTCAAGTCCGCCCCTCAACAAGATCGACAAACCCTCAAAAAATTTGATGATCCCTCTTTTATTCATAGATTTCATCTGCTCAGCCGTCGTATTACAGTTTACCATTGTTTACTCAGTTTTACCTGACTCAAGTATTTCTGACTAAAGTTGATGAGGGTAGGCAGGCAGACAAAAAGAGACAGACGCAGAACGTCTGTCTCCCATCATCCCATGATTCTCACACTGTCATGTGATAGAATCATCTTTATTTCTTTTCCAGTACGATGTCCTCGAGCGCGCGCTTCGGCACGTAGTGGGTGCCGTTTTCATCGCGATAGTAATTCACGTCGCCGTTCTCCGGTACCGGCACCAGCTCGATCTTCTCTGCCGGCGCACCGATGGCGATGACCAGAACCGGCACGAGGTTCTCCGAAAGTCCCAGCACCTCGGTCAGCGGCTTCAGACCGAAGTTTCGAATCATGAGACAGCCGAGGCCCTTTTCGGTCGCCGAAAGTGTGATCGTTTGTGCCGTGATGCCGACATCAATCATCGCCGCCTGCATGTTCGGCTGAATGTCACTATCCTGCAGGATGATCACGAACGCGGTCGGATGCGTGCCCGGCTTCGGAAGGTGCAGCTCCGGAAGGGCGGCTGCCCATTTCGTCGTCGCGAGGATGGCCTCTACCTCCTCTTTATCCGTCGAAATATAATACTTGAGCGGCTGCTTGTTTCCGCCGGAGGCCGTCAGGCGGGCATCATCCACCATATCGATGAGCTCGTCTCTCGTCACCTTGCGTTCCTCATGATAGCCACGATAGCTTCTGTCCTTTAATACCAGATCCTTCAGCATAGATTTCTCCTTTTACTAAATCCCGATCACAGAGAGGATCTCCTTCGGGGAATCCACGATGTACATGGCGCCTGCATTGACCAGCTCTGTACGATCGCCGAAGCCGTAGGTGACACCGATGGAATCGACGCCGGCCTCGACGGCACCCTCGATATCAAACATGCGGTCACCGATCATGATGCAGTTTTCCTTATCAAGCTGCAGCGCTTCGACAGCCCGGTTGATGAGGCGTGCCTTCCGGCTGTCATGGTCACCGAGCTCCGGGCCGGTCTGATAGCAGAAGTACGGCGCGAAGCCGAAGTGCTCGAGGATACGCTCTGCGAAGATGTGCGGCTTCGAGGTCACGAGGACGAGCTTACGCTCACTCGCCTGAATCGCACGGAAAACGTCCTCGATACCGGCATATGGGGTGGCGTCAAAGATGCCATCGGTCGGATAGACCTCGCGGTAGAGGGCGACGGCACGCTCTGCATCCTGCGGATTCATGCCATAGAAGCTTGTGAAGCTGTCCATGAGGGACGGTCCGACAAACTTCCGAAGCTTCTCCTCCGGCTCATTCGGATAACCGAAGTGGTCGAGCGCGTACTGTACGGATTTCATGATGCCAGGACCGGAGTCCATGATCGTACCATCGAGGTCGAAAAGAATCGTCGTATAGTTCTTATTCATAATCTACTCTTTCTTTCGGTAACCGTTCAGCTAAGGAGCCCCGGAGGCTGAACGATTACCTCTTTCGTAATATAATATCATTTTATATGCAATTTATCTTAGCATATCGATCCCGGCTGTGGTACAGTTAAATTTATCTGTTTATTATGTTATCCGAGGACATACTATGACGACACGTGAACTTCTCTATGTAAAAACCACCGCCGACACCGGCAATATCTCGAAGGCCGCAAAGAAGCTCTTCGTCACGCAGCCTTCGCTCTCACAGTCACTGCAGCGCATCGAGGACTCAATCGGTACGAAAATCTTCGTGCGCAGCCCTGATGGTCTGAAGCTCACCTTCGCCGGTGAAAAGTACTATCAGATGGCCTGTCAGGTGCTGAAGATCTATGATGACTTTTCATCGGAAATCACGGACATCAATGATCTGAAGGTCGGCCATATCAGCTTCGGTGTCACGCATCACCTCGGTGCGATCGTCCTGCCGCAGATTCTTCCAGAGTACAGCGCACTCTATCCGGGCATCACCATCGATCTGTTCGAGGGCTCCACCGAGCCACAGGAGCAGCATCTGATCTCCGGCGAGATGGACTTTTCCATCATGCATGCGCCAGTCTATGGTGTGCTCGCGAACCCATCGCTTCAGTATGAGGTGCTGAAGCGCTATCCCTTTATCATCGCGATGTCCCGGAATAATCCACTGGCTGAAAAGGCTGTACCGACGCCGGGCTATCCTTATCCGGTGCTGGACGTAAAGCTGCTCGCCGACCAGCCGCTGCTGACCCTGCATAAGGAGCAGCGTATCCGCCATGTCACGGATTCCGTGCTGCGGAAGGCCGGGATCCAGCCGGAGATCCGCCTTCTGTGCCGAAACTACATGAGCCTCGAGAAGCTGGCCGCTGAGGGCATGGGGGTGACCATGCTCCCATCCGAGTATGTCGCCGCAAACAGCTTCGAAAACCCGCCGGCCTTCTTCTCGATCGATGCCTCCTACCCGGCCTACTGGGATCTCTGCATCGCGACACTGAAGGGAGCCTTCCTCTCGAAGGCCGACGAGTACCTGCTCGAGATTCTCCGAAAGAAATTCAGCTGAGACGCCAGGCCTCGTCGCCTGGAATCGCCGGGCGAAGCCCTAAATTCCCGTGACGAGATGACATACCCGCCGGAGACATTGCCCGGATATAAAAAACCGCGCACAGCATACGACTGTGCGCGGTTTTTACGTCTGTTCAGATTTAATCCTTCGGCTTCATATAGAAGCGTCCAGCGAGCTCCGTCGTGCGGATGGAGTTCACGAAGGCATGCTCATCGATATCACGGATGCGCTTGATCACATGACGGGCGCCGTCGGCGGCGATGACGGAGTAGAGCACCTGATGATTTTTATGCTCATGGGCACCCTCGGCGTGCATGATGGATGCGCCGTGATGGGTTTCATCGAAGATCATCTTCGCGATCTCCTCTGCCTTGTCCGTGACGATAAAGAGCGTCTGGCGCTGGAAATCACGGTAGAGGGTATGCAGGGTCTGGGTGGATACGTACTGGAACACGATCGAATACAGCGCCTTATCCCAGCCGAAAAGCACACCGGCGGCACCGAGGATCAGGACATTGAAGCCGAGAATCAGGTTCCAGGTCTCCATGCCGCGCTTCTGGCTGAGGTAGATGGCGATAAAATCCGTACCACCAGTGGTCGCATCTACACTCAGGCAGAGGCTGATGACCACGCCGTTGATGATACCGCCGAAGACGGCGATCAGCAGGGTGTCATAGGTGATTACGTGCGCCGGCATCATATCAGTGAAAAAGCCGGTCAGGAGAATCATGATCAGCGAGAAGAAGGTGAACTTCTTTCCGATGAAGCGGAAACCGATATAGACCGGGATCGCATTCAGCAGGATATTGATCGGCGAGTATGGAATCTCATGTGGCAGATACATCTG
The DNA here is from genome assembly GCA_934229835.1 of uncultured Oribacterium sp. GTDB lineage: Bacteria > Bacillota > Clostridia > Lachnospirales > Lachnospiraceae > Oribacterium. Next base: position 3,546 of record CAKQED010000046.1, read on the forward strand.
GCTGATACGCTGGATCAGGATCGTCAGTCCCGTCGCACCGCCTGGATAGAGTCCACCGGTACGGACAAATGTTTTGATATTGATCGCCATCAAGAGCGAGGCCAGCACCACGGTAATCAGACGGCGCAGATCCTTCTTCGCTTCGATTTTCATTTCTACTCCTCCTGCCCCATGGCAGATATGATAAAACACATAAAAAGCAGGCTCATCAGAACCCGCAAACATATTAGTCATAGCAGATATTCATATATCTTGCAAGATAAATCCACTATTTTCATCACTCCCGAATCACCACGAAGCCATCACTGTCCTCTTCGCCGATTTTCTCACCGTGCTCGTCACGGATGGCCTTCGTATATTTCGTATATGCCTCCGGATGTGCGAGGAGTTCATCGGCGCGTTTCTCGGTATACAGCCCCTTCCGGTCTGCGATGATGGCCTCTAGATAAACATTCGCCTTCTCCTGATCACCAGTACGAAGCGCATACTCGGCGAGCTCAAGCTGCATCTCCTTCCGGTAGATGGCATTTCCGGCATACTGAACCTCCTCCTCGAGGTACGGGATGTCCGCATCCAGGCGTCCTTCTGCCGCTGCGATCCGCGCCTCATGCACACGAATCTGCTGCACGAGGTTTTCAGCGAGACGTGCGGCACGCTTTTCCGAAACCGCCTTCAGCTTCTTCAGATCCTCGATCTGGAAGCTGGCCGCCTCGAGATCACCACGCAGAATCTGCAGATTCGCCTTCTGATTGACGATGAGCGCAGAGCTCGTCAGCGCATGGATACGAAGCTCGTCCGGCTTCAGATCCTTCACCGCATCCCAGGCGCCCTCGAAATCACCGAGTGCTTCCTTCGCAAAGGAAATCCAGTGCTGACCGTTCGCATACTCTGCGAGGTTCTTTGGGACACGGGCATTGACCGCCTCGAAGTTCTGCAGGAAGCCGGCCGGATCCGTGTCCGCATAAAGCTGCTTCTGCACAGCCTGCAGACGCTTATTCGCGAGCATCGCGGCCAGCAGGCGTCCGACGATGACGCCGGCGAATACCCAGAGTGCCCAGACGAACACCGCCGTCTTATCCGGATTATTCAGAATCTGCCCGTGAAAATAGATGAGGCCGAGGACGCCGCCGAGCACCGCGCCCAGAAGCATGATGGCGTTCGCCATCCGCTTGTAGTAAACGATCATAGAAAATCCCCCTTTATGGATGTGATGAAGCTCTTATCAAAAAGGGTCGCCCGCGATGGACGACCCATACTGAACCAGCTGCTTATGGTTCTGGCATATTCAATTTTCAGTTTCTCTACAGCGCGTATTACAGCATGAAGGAGAATACGAAGGCTGCGATGATGAGGACGATACCACCACCAAGACGAGAAGAAAGCTGTGAGTAAGCGATCAGATCCATACGGTCTGCTGCACCAAGGCACGCGAGGTCACCGTTACCACCACGGTTTGCCATGCAAAGACCAGCGGTGATCGCGGAATCGATCGGATAGAAGCCTACGAGGTAACCAACCCCTGCGGAACCTATGATGGCACCGATGACGATCATGAGTGCCATGATGATGTTCTTCGGAGCGATCGCGTTAAAGAGCTCTGCGAGGTTGAAGTCTGCGCCCATGCCGACCATGATGATGATACCGAGCTGGCCGGAGAAGAAGCTCTGCAGTCTCTTCGCACCTGCACGTACTCTGGCAGGGATGAGACCGGTTGCTGCGAGGATAACGACGAACACGATCATGTAAGCATACTTATGAATCGGTGCACCTGCGATCTTCGGAAGAATCTTACCGCTCATGAGCTCGCCGACAGCGAAGCATGCGAATGCAAGAAGAAGTGCGCCTGCGAGGTCGGTGTTGTCGGTCTTCACCTTCTGATCGTCTCTTGCAAGCTCCTCTGCACCACGGATCAGGGTCTTCTTATCACCGGTCAGGGTCGGAACCTTCTCACCGAGTGCGTTCAGCGCTGCAGAAGCGATGATACAGAAGATGTTTGCGATGGTCAGTACGATGATCGCGAAGGAATAGTAGTTCGCTGCTGCATCACCGGTTACCTGCTCATAAATCTGAGAGAGCGGAACGGCACCTGCACCATTACCACCACCCATGATCGGAAGTGTGTACTTGATCAGGGTATCTGCAAACGGAATACCGAAGATGGCACCTGTGATGCCACCGAGAATCGCTGCTGCGAGAAGTCCGCCGAGGATCGCCGGGATATAACCCGCGAAGGAACGGATCAGGATGTCACGCTCGAGTGAAAGCACGGAGCCGACGATCAGCATAACGATGAAGAGCTCAAGGAAATTCGCATCATCTGAGATGAAGGAGTTGATTGCATCGAGTCCTGCCTCCGGAATCAGACCGAACTGTCTGAGGAGAGCGACACCGAAGAAGGTTGCGAGAAGTCCGCCACCGATGTACTTGTTCCAGATCGGAACACGCTCACCGATCTCGTTAAAGATCACCGCGAAGCCGAAGCAGATACCCAGTACCGATGTCATGGTCGTTGCGGCCAGCATCACCGGGTTACCGTCCTTCATCTTCGTCACATAGACCGGAAGAAGTACCAGTACGATACAAATGAGAGCCTGCCACCAAGGAAGGCCACCGAGCCAGAGGCCACTTCTAGAGTTTTTGTCTTCTGCCATATTAAAATCCCCCTTTAATATGATTGGAACGAAGCAGCACGTTCCACTTTGATATGACGTTCCAGGAGCTACCTGGATGAACCCTGCTTAAGCAGAGCAGGATTCAATGTTGAATACCGTAACATATTACCATAAGACATTTGCTTTTACAATCATAACTGGCAAAATGTCCATACACCGTCCGCCGAGCTACGTCTGAACGGTCACCCTATCTGAGCTTAAAGCGAAAGCTGTGTCAGCGCTGCCCGCACCGCTTCGATCGGCATCTGTCCAGGTGCACTGCTCTCTCCGACCGTCGCAAAGGTGAGCATGGAGCCAAAGGCCCCACCGACGAGTCGACTGATCTGACCGATCTCCCCCATCGACATCGTGATGAGCGGATGCTTCGCCGCATCCTCCTCCCGGAAACGGGCCGTCGCCAGAAGAAGCGTGGCGACATCCGAGCTTTTCGTCGGCATGTAGGCCGTTTTCAGGATATCGGCGCCCGTCGCCCGAAGCACGCGAAGCTTCTCGAGGATCTCCTCGACCGCCGGTGTTTTCTCGAAGTCGTGGTAGGACGCGATGACGCGAACGCCCATTTCATGTGCAAGCGTCATCAGCGCACGGCTGTCCTCTGCCGGTGTCGTATCCTCGAGATCGAGGTAATCGAGCTGCGCGGATGCAAGCGCCAGGGTACAGAACCGCCGGTACGCTGCCGCATCGTTTGGGAAGCTTCCTCCCTGTCGCTGTGTACGGATCGTGAAAAGCAGCTTCTTTCCGGGAAGCAGCGCCCGAAGGTGGGGGATCATCGCCTGCAGCTGCCGGGCGTCCGCCGAAGCCGCATCGATCTCTGCGCTGCTGCCGTCATCCGCGGTATTCCGAGTGTGTGCAGCGGCCTCCTGTACCGACGGATTGAGCGCCGTCGCGAGGTCGAAACGCCACTCCACGACGTCCGCATCGGTTGCTGCGATGGCGTGGGCCTGCTGCTCAATCTCTGTCTGATTCTGTCCGGTGATCGGAACACATACCTTCACTTTTTCCATACTCTCTCCGCCTTATTCTGTCTCGTCTACGCTTGTCCTGCGCTTACTCCGCACTGCTGTGCTGTGCCTGATTCGTGAGCAGCTTTCCGATCTCCTCCACGAAGGTGTTCACGTCCTTAAACTCCCGGTAAACCGAGGCGAAACGGACATAGGCGACCTGATCCACGGACTTCAGCTTATCCATGACGAGCTCACCGATACGGGAGGTCGGGACCTCCTTCTCGCCGGTCGAGAAAATCTCGTTCTCGATCTCGTCCACCATCCGGTTGATCTGTGCCGTGGAGATCGGACGCTTGTGGCAGCTGTGGATGATGCCGGCCTCGATCTTCGAGCGATCGTATGGTACACGGCTCTGGTCCTTTTTGATCACCATCATCGGCATGGTTTCAAGCTTCTCATAGGTGGTGAAGCGCTTGCCACACAGCTCGCACTGGCGGCGTCGACGGATGGCCGTGTTCTCATCCGCCGGTCTGGAGTCGATGACCCGGGTATCCTCTGCATTACAAAACGGGCACTTCATAGCTTCTCTCCTTCTGTATCCGTGTCTATTCCTACGCTTTCCTGCGTATATTCTCTACGTACATCATCAAAGCTTCGAGATGCGGTTTTCTCGTCGGTCGGGTGGACGCCCGTATCCTGCGCCGCATGATCAACAGGCTCCTTCACTTCACGATAGTCTGCCTCCTCCACCTCGCGGTACTCTGCCTCCTCGACACCGGACGGATAGTCATCACTATAAGCGCTGAGGTAGAAGATCGTCACCGCTTGGCTGAGGTAGGGCTGCACGAAGATGCCGGCGAGGCCGAGGGTGAAAACCATAAGCAGTACCCAGCCAAAAAAGCTGAGATACAGACCGAGCAGCTTCATCTTCTTATTCCGCATCATATGGAGCGAGGTCCGGAGTGCCGTCCAGGTGTGCATCGACGGATGGTCCGCGGAGGCCAGCGCTGCCATCGAGAGGTACAGACCGATCACATACACGATGAAGCTCGTGATCGTCTGCGTCACGCGGTAATCGAAGGTACCAGTACCGTAGTGATGCCCGATCATGATCTGTGGGATCTCCAGCACGATCTGGATGAGCCAGATCACGAGGAGCGTTCCGAAGAAATGCGTCATATGCGACAGATTTCGGAAGCCACGAAACACATCCGTTGCCCGGACACGGCGGCCACGTGCGACCGCGAAATACATCTGCTGCATGCCGAGCGACAGGCCGGCATAGATCCAGAGCCCGAGAAAGAGGAGCGCGGCGATCACGATGCCGATCAGTGCCTGGATGGCGAGTGGCACAGCCGGATCCATCCGAAGTGACCAGACGGTGGAGCGCCCGAACAGCGGTGAAAAGCTGCCGAGAACAACGACCGCATACAGCACTACGAAATATGCGAACATCGAAAACAGAATCAGAAAGCCGGCACCGATCACCGCGCCCCAGTTGCCACGCAGCTGGTTCCGAGCGAAGGCACGAATCTGAGCATTTGTCATCATAGGTCCTATCCTCCATGGATATCTTCAGCATACACGCATGTTCCTTTCATCCAGCTATCCGGCATCGTCTTCACCCGCCGAAGCAGGCACGAAGCCGGACGCTTTGCGTGCATAATCAAAAATGGAGCTGTTCTTCACAGCTCCATAAGTATACCACATCTAGAGATGTGCCGTATGTGAAATTGTTGTGTCTTCACCCGGATCCCACTGTATGATGTGGCCGGCCTGCAGCGACTTCTGCACATCGATGGTCCGCTGATTTGACGAGCCCTTAAACAGCAGGGTCACATCCTTCTCCGCCATGATAAACGGCCCATCCACAAGCACGTCGATGTAGCTGAGAAGCTCCTTCGTCTCCGGCACCTCTGTCACCATCTTTCCGAGAAGATCGCGGTCATAGAGGTAACCGCTGAAGCACCAGAGATCCTTCTCCGGATACAGGGCCTTAAAGCGGCGTACGAGTGACAACACAGCCGGCTGGTTCTGCGGCTCCATCGGTTCACCACCGAGCAGCGTCAGCCCCTGGTATGCCGGGTCTGCGAGGTTCCGAAGAATCTCATCCTCCGTTTCCTTCGTGAATTCCTGTCCATAATCAAACGGCCAGGCGATCTCGTTGAAACAGCCCGGGCACTTATGTGTGCAGCCCGAAACAAACAGGCTCACACGGACCCCCGGACCGTTCGCGATATCAAAATACTTTATTTCTGCGTAATGCACCTCTGCACCTCCTGCCGTTTCCAGAACAGCTGGACCGGTCACCTGGTCCAGCTGTTCTGCGTCTTACTTGCGATAGAGTTATTATATTTGCGATAGAGTTATAGATTTACAGGTGAAGCACTCTGTCCTTGATCTCCTGCGTACGGCCCTGGTTCCAGAACTGCGTGCCGATATAGCCGCAGGTTCTACGCGCAACCGACATCTTCGTCTGATCACGGTTTCCGCAGTTCGGGCACTCCCAGACGAGCTTTCCATGCTCATCCTCGATGATCTGGATCTCGCCGTCGTAGCCGCAGCACTCACAGTAGTCCGACTTCGTGTTGAGTTCGGCATACATGATGTTGTCGTAGATGAACTTCATGACACTGAGCACCGCCGGGATGTTGTTCTGCATGTTCGGCACCTCAACATAGGAGATAGCGCCGCCCGGTGACAGCTTCTGGAAATCCGCCTCGAACTTCAGCTTCGTGAAGGCATCGATCTTCTCACGAACATTCACATGATAGGAGTTCGTGATGTAGTTGTGATCCGTAACGCCCTCGATCATGCCGAAGCGCTTCTGGAGGGCCTTCGCAAACTTGTAGGTCGTCGACTCCATCGGTGTACCATAGAGTGAGTAGCTGATGTTCTCTTCCTTTCGCCACTCAGCGCACTTGTCGTTCAGATGCTGCATGACTGCGAGGGCAAATGGCTTCGCCTCCGGATCGGTATGGGACTTGCCGGTCATGCGTACGCACATCTCATAGAGGCCGGCGTAGCCGAGGGACAGGGTGGAGTAGTTTCCGAAGAGAAGCTTATCGATCTTCTCCCCCTTCCGGAGACGTGCCAGTGCGCCATACTGCCAGAGGATCGGTGCGACATCCGAGGTGGTGCCCATCAAGCGCTCATGACGGATACGAAGTGCACGATGGCAGAGCTCCAGGCGCTCATCGAAGATGCGCCAGAAGGCTTCCATATCGCCATGGGCGGAGCAGGCCACATCCACGAGGTTGATCGTCACCACGCCCTGGTTGAAACGGCCGTAATACTTATGCTGACCCTTCACGAAGTTGCCAGCATCGGCCTTATTATCATCATTGCAGAGGCCCTCCGGCTGCTGCTCGTTATCCGGTGTCAGGAAGGAACGACAGCCCATGCACGGGTAAACATCGCCCTTATACTCCCGCATCTTCTTCGCCGAGATGTAGTCCGGCACCATGCGCTTCGCGGTGCACTTCGCTGCCAGCTCCGTCAGGTAGTAGTACTTGCTCTCCGGATAGATATTGTCCTCATCCAGTGCGTAGATGATCTTCGGGAAGGCCGGTGTGATCCAGACACCCTTCTCATTCTTGACGCCCTGCATGCGCTGCTTCAGCACCTCCTCGATGACCATCGCGAGGTCATCACGAGTCTGACCCGCCGGCACCTCATCGAGGTACATGAACATCGTAACGAACGGTGCCTGGCCGTTACAGGTCATGAGGGTGATCATCTGATACTGGATGGTCTGTACTCCACGTACGACCTCCTCCTCCAGACGCTTCTCCACAACCTTCCGTATCTGCTCGTCGGTCATGATCACGCCGGCCTCTGCATTCTCCTCCAGCACGCGGCCTGTGATCTTCTGACGGGATACGTCCACGAACGGTGCCAGGTGGCTGAGGGTGAAGGACTGTCCGCCATACTGGTTCGACGCCACCTGCGCGATGATCTGTGTTGTGATATTGCAGGCCGTATAGAAGCTGTGCGGCTTCTCGATCATGGTGCCGGAGATCACGGTGCCGTTCTGCAGCATATCCTCGAGATTCACGAGATCACAGTTGTGCTCACGCTGCGCGAAATAATCAGAATCATGGAAGTGGATGATGCCCTCGCGGTGTGCCTTCGTGATCTCCTCCGGGAGAAGCACACGGTTGGTGAGGTCTCTCGATACATAGCCGGCCATATAGTCACGCTGTGTGGAGTTGATCACCGGATTCTTATTCGAGTTTTCCTGCTTCGCCTCCTCGTTTGACTGATCGAGAAGGGACAGGATTTCTTCATCGGTGGTATTCGCCTTACGCGCCAGCTCACGGGTATAGCGATAACGCACATACTTCTGTGCGACCTCATAGCCACGCATCTCCATGATACCGGTCTCGACCATATCCTGGATCTCCTCGACAGAAACCGCACGGTCCAGCTTCGCGCACTGACTTGCTACATTTTCCGCGATGCCATCGATCTGGTACTCATTCATCTGGTAGATCGGCTCGACCTCCTTGTTCGCCTTCCGAATCGCATTCGCGATCTTCGAGATATCGAAGTTTACCTCCTTACCATTTCGCTTGATGACGTTCTGCCTCGACGCGAGGTCCTTTTCCTGTGTTCCCATGACTGTTCTCCCTTTTCTCTTTTATTCCGTCCGACGGATTTTTCTTTTTTATAGTTAACGGTTTACAAAATATTGTTTTTATACCACCGCTCATATACTATATCTTGTGTGCAGAGTCTACTATACTACGACAGAAGCAAAATAGGAAGGGCCAAATGCAAAAGTTATGACACCCGCCCTTTCCATCCTCTTTTTTATATCCATCCGCTTCACGCGCCCGCGTGACTCGTCGAACGCACGAAAAAACAGGCCCCGGAGCTTTCTCCAGAGCCTGTCGCCTGTTCATTTTTTCTGGCCAATGCAGTCGGAATCAACGCTTATGGCTGCTTACTGTCTGCACGATCCGTTTTACTGAAGAGGGATGACACCGCCCTCATACTTCTCGTTGATGAAATCTGCAACCTTCTTCGACTGAAGAACCTCGACGAGCTTCTTCGCCCAGTCCGCATCCTTATCCTTCTCTGCTACAGCGACGATGTTACCATAGGTCTGTGCAGCCTCGGAGTTCGGATCCTCCTGAACCAGTGCGTCGGACGGCTTGAAGCCGGCCTCGATCGCGTAGTTACCGTTCATGCAGGCGAAATCTACGGAATCAACCGATCTCGGAATCTGCGCAGCCTCTACCTCGAGGAGCTCTACATTGTGCGGATTCTCGACGATATCCTGCTTGGTGGCCTTGAGACCAGCACCATCCTTCAGGGTGATGATACCGTTATCCTGCAGGAGGAGAAGCGCACGTGCCTCGTTGGTGGTATCGTTCGGAACCGCGATCTGTGCACCATCGGCGATGTTTGCGAGATCAGAAGACTTGCCGGCGTAGATACCGAACGGCTCATAGTGGATCTTGCCTACAGACACGAGGCTGGTCTTGTTCTCTGCATTGAAGTCATCGAGGTATGGCTGGTGCTGGAAGTAGTTTGCCTGGATCTCACCCTGCTCGGTTGCGAGGTTCGGCTGTACATAGTCGTTATAGGTGACGATCTCGATGTTTACACCAGCGGCCGCAAGGTCATCCTTCGCTGCCTCGAGGATCTCTGCGTGCGGGCTTGGTGTCGCACCGATCTTGATGTCGACCGGTTGAGCGAGCGGCTCGATGGCGTCGGATGCCTCTGCAGCAGCGGCGGTCGTCTCAGCAGCCGCCTCGGTTGCAGCCTCTGTCGCAGCCTCGGTTGCTGCCTCCGTTGCAGCGGCGGTCGTAGCAGCTGCCGTGGTTGCCTCTGGTGTGCTGGATGAACCGCAGGCTGCAAGGGATGCAGCAGCGAGAACAGCAGCAAGTGCAAGTGTGATGTTCTTCTTCATAATTTTTCCTCCTCACCGGTCCTCGACCGGTTCTTCGATACCATATGCATCGTTTATTTATATCCAGCGGGATTCCTCCGGCGCGGCAGAGACTTGCATCTTCACCACACGTTGGTTTCCTTCGATGTCTTCCTGAGATGTCTAACCATGTTGTCAACCAGAGATGCCCTGCACAGGAAATCAGAGGAACCGCAGAATATACTGTTTTAATTTCTGGCCCGCTTATCGGTTTTCGCACTTAAGCGCATCCAGAATTCCTGAATGATCTGTACGAGGATCACCAGTACTGCGACCGCGATCAGCATGATGTCGGTCTGATAACGATAGTAGCCATAGTTCAGTGCGATCGCACCGAGTCCGCCACCACCGACGAAGCCGGCCATCGCCGAGTAGCTGAGGATCGTCGTGATACAGATGGCCGCACCGACGAGAAGACTCGGCTTCGCCTCCGGCAGCAGCACCTTGAAGATGATCTGCGTGTTCGTCGCACCCATGGACTTCGCTGCCTCGATGACGCCAGCATTGACCTCCTTCAGACTCGACTCCACCATACGCCCGATGTACGGTGCCGACGCGATGATCAGCGGTGGAATGATGGCCTTCGGTCCCAGTGTCGTGCCGACGAGCATCTTCGTCAGCGGCAGCACCATCACCAGCAGGATCAGGAACGGAATCGAGCGGAAGATGTTGATGAGCACACCGAGCACCGTATGAACCGGTGTCATCGGATGGATACCATCCTTATCTGTCACCACCAGGATCACGCCCAGCGGGATACCGATCAGGTACGAGATACTGCTCGAGATCAGGGTCATATATATGGTGGCCCAGGTTTCCTTCAGATACATGGAAATCGATGATGCATCCATCTTACTTCACCTCCTCAAAGCGGATATCGTTCGTTTTCAGATAGTGGGTGATGCGCTCTGCCTCCTCCACACTGTCCGGAAGCTCTACGACCATCTGTCCGACGGCCTGGCCCTCTACCTCCTTCGTGTTGGCGAAAAGGATATTGACCGGCGCGTTGCAGCTCAGTACGATGTCCGAGATGATCGGGCGATGTGCCTTCTGTCCGTCGAAGATGATACGGATCTTCGGATTCTTACTGTCCCCGAAGTTCACCGGCTGGATCGCATTGGCATTGCCATCCCCGAGAATCAGACGGCGTCCGATCTCTGTCTTCGGATTACTGAAGACCTCCGATACCGGACCGCTTTCCGCGATGTGACTATGGTCAATGATGGCGACATTATCACAGATGGCTTCGATGACCGACATCTGATGCGTGATGACGATGACCGTGACGCCCATCTCCTGGTTGATTTTCCTCAGAAGATCGAGGATCTGCTTCGTGGTCTTCGGATCCAGCGCCGAGGTCGCCTCATCACAGAGGAGCACCTTCGGATTCGTCGCGAGCGCCCGGGCGATCGCCACACGCTGCTTCTGTCCACCCGACAGCTGAGCCGGATAGTTCTTCACCCTGTCCTCGAGGCCGACGAGCTTCAGCAGCTCCATCGCCCGCTCCTGTGCCTTTTTCTTCTCGACCCCTGCGATCTCCAGCGGGAAAGTAACATTTCGAAGAAGATTCCGCTGATCCAGGAGGTTAAACTGCTGGAAGATCATGCCCATCTTGCGACGCGCTTCTCGGACCTCCTTATCGCTCATATCCCCGAGGGACTTTCCCTCGAAGAGAACCTGTCCGCTCGTCGGAACCTCCAGATAATTGATACAGCGGACCAGTGTCGACTTGCCCGCACCGGAGAGACCGATGATACCCTGTACCGAGCCCTCCAGAATGTCCAGATTGATGTCATCGAGCGCATTCACGTCCCCACTCGAGGTGTGGAAGGTCTTGCCCATATTCACCATCCGGATGATCTTATCACCCTTTGCCATACTACATCCTCCCGAGGCCGCGGGTTCGACGTCTTTCACTCGCCGCCTCTTTTTAATGTCCACAGTTTACGACTTCTATAAGTTAAAAGCAAATACATAATAACAATAGTCCGCTATAGGGTGTGCCTATAGCGGACTCAGCTCTCGATGTTTCTTTATGTATTATGAGCAGAGCTCGATGATGGCTTCTGCGTATACCTTGGTGGCCAGCACGATGTTCTCGAGATCAAAAAACTCATCCGCACCATGCATGTGCGTGTCGATGCCAGGAAGAACGGCGCCGAAAGCCACTCCATTCTTGATGTCATGAACGTAGGTACCGCCGCCGATGGCCATCGCCTCCCCCCTGAGACCGGTCACATGCTCATAGGCATGAAGCAGCTTCTGAACGAACGCACTGTCCGCAGCCACTCTGTGTGGCGGGATCATACCCGGTGTCTCGAACTCGAAGCCATGGGCATGCGCCGTCTTCTCCGCTGCATCCTGGCAGTTTTCCTTCGTCGCCATCACCGGTGTACGGCTGTCGAACTTCACCTCGACATAGCACGGATCCACATGGTAGAGATCCGGTGTACAGGTCAGTGCATGGGACTCCGCATCCTCCATCTTGATACCGAGATGCGCACCGTCGGTCTCCGCCCACGGGAAGATCTCCAGCATAGCCTTGATCGCATCGATCTGTGCACATGCAGCGAGCGGCAGCTTCGTCGCCAGGATCATCGCAGCAAGACCTGCATTCTTACCACCCTCTGGTGTAGACGCATGTGCAGATACACCGACGATGGTGATTTCATCCACACCGGTCTGTGTGCACTCTACGCCGCAAAGCGCGCTGACCTCGTTCATCGGTGCCTCTGCGAGGTTCATATCGAGGCCCTCGAAACGAAGGGTCGCCTTCTGAGGAACGGCATTCAGCGCGAGACCTGCCTCGAGTGAAACGAGACGTGGAAGTGCGGTCGACTCCTCTACCGTCTTCGAAATCGTGCCACGGAACTGGCCCTTCTCGATGTTGATGAGCGGGAACTCGGCATCTGGAGAGAAGGTCATCTCGGCCTCCGGCTCGGTCGCATAGTACTTCGCGATATCGGTGCCGGAGCCGGTCTCCTCGTCCGCACCCATGATGAGACGAACGCCCTTCTTCAGCTCGACACCAGTCTCCTTCAGTGCACGCATCGCATACAGCGCACAGAGAAGCGGTCCCTTATCATCGGAGGTGCCACGGCCATAGATACGGCCATCCTTCACGATCGGCTTGAACGGCTCGGTCACCGTCCAGCCCTCGCCTGCCGGCACGACATCGGTATGCGCCAGCACATCGAGGCATCTCGGAAGCGAAGCATCGAAGTCGGCGGTACCGACATAGCCGCCGTAGCTCTGCACAGGGAAGCCGTACTTTGCTGCCAGATCGATACCGAAATTCAGCGCATCGAAGGAACCATCACCATATGGCTTTCCTTTCTCATATGCGCCCTTTACAGAATTGATCGAGCAGAAATCGATCAGGTCCTGGGTATACTCATCGATGTGCTCTTCGATCCACTTATTTACTTTCTCATTCATAACAGTCTGTCCTTTCAACTATGATAGCTCCTGTCAGATGACAGTTTTTTCATCGAAAACCCGCGTGCACAGCCGCCGGCTTTCGTTTTTAATCGTAGAAGCCGCCTTAGTTCCGGCTGAATTCCGTCAGCTTCAGTTCCTTATTCCGCTCGAGTACCATACCGACGGACCACTCGTGTGCAAACAGCAGCAGCGGACGATCCTTCAGATCCTTTACGATCTTCATGTCGGAGGTTCCCTGGATATGATCGATATCGACCTCGGTGTAGTTCTCCACCCAGCGGATATAACCATATGGAAGCTGGTCGAGCTTGATCTCAACATTGTACTCGTTCTTCAGACGGAAGCTCAGCACCTCGAACTGGAGAACGCCGACGACGCCGACGATGATCTCTTCCATACCGGTGTTGTATTCCTGGAAAATCTGAATTGCACCCTCCTGTGCGATCTGCGAGATACCCTTCACGAACTGCTTCCGCTTCATGGTGTCCACCTGACGCACACGTG
>CAKQED010000047.1:0-16445 GCA_934229835.1 uncultured Oribacterium sp.
TTTCAGCTCCTTGATGACGCCCTTCCCCACGATGTGATTCGGGAGACAGCCGAACGGCTGCGTACAGATGATATTCTCGACACCCTCGCCGATCAGCTCGAGCATCTCACCCGTCAGGAACCAGCCCTCACCGGTCTGATTACCCAGCGACACATATTCCCGCGCCATCTTCGCAAGCGCATGGATGTCGCCAGGCGGTGTGAAGCGTGCGGACTGCGCAAAGGCCTTCCGTGCAGTCTTCCGGAAGAACTCAAGCAGCGTGATCGCCGCATTGCAGAGCGTCTTGCCCTTCCAGCCGGCACCCAGATTCTCATACTTGAAATTCTGGTTGTAGAAGCAGTAGAGCAGGAAGTCCATGAGATCCGGCATGACGGCCTCCGCCCCCTCGCGCTCGAGCAGCTCCACGATATGGTTGTTCGCGAGCGGCGAGAACTTGACGAGAATCTCGCCGACGATCCCGACCTTCGGCTTCCGAAGGCTCTCCTGCAGCGGCAGCACATCGAAATCATGGATGATGCCACGTACGTTCCGTGAGAATTCGCTCATCGAGGAGGACTTCTTTTGGAGCGATGCGATGCAGGTCTTCACCCACTTCTGGTGCAGCGCCTCTGCAGAACCCGGTGTCTGCTCGTACGGTCGCGTCGCATAGAGACAGCGCATGAAGATATCACCGTAGACGACTGCCTGCATGGCCTTCGTTAGCAGCGGGAGCGTGATCTTAAAGCCCGGTGTGGTCTCCATGCCATTTGCATTGAGCGAAATCACCGGAATCTGCGCCATACCGGCATGCTCGAGGGCACGTCGGATGAAGCCAATGTAGTTCGACGCACGGCAGCCACCGCCCGTCTGGGACATGATGACCGCGGTGTGATCGAGGTCGTACTTACCGGAGTTCAGCGCATCCATGATCTGACCGACCACGATGATGGAAGGGTAGCAGGCATCGTTGTTCACGTACTTGAGACCCGTATCGATCGCTGTCCGGTTTGCGTTGTTCAGGACTTCGACCTTATAACCGCAGGCGCGGATGGCCGGCTCGATCAGCTCGAAGTGGATCGGGGACATCTGCGGGCAGAGGATGGTGTAGCCCTCGTCCTTCATGTCCTTCGTAAAGAGCTTTCGATCATAGCTGGCCGGACGCAGCGTACGCTCGTAATGCTTCTCCTCCCGGACACGGATCGCCGCGATCAGCGAACGCACACGGATACGTGCCGCACCGAGGTTGTTGACCTCGTCGATCTTCAGCACGGTGTAGATCTTATCGGAACCGTTCAGAATATCCCGTACCTGATCCACGGTGACGGCATCGAGGCCGCAGCCGAAGGAGTTCAGCTGGATGAGATCGAGGTCCTCGCGGGTCTTCACGAAGGAAGCCGCGCGATAGAGGCGGGTATGGTACATCCACTGGTCGGTGACGATCAGCGGACGCTCCACCTCGCCGAGATGGGAGATGGAATCCTCGGTCAGCACCGCGAAGTTGTAGCTCGTGATCAGCTCCGGGATACCATGGTTGATTTCCGGATCCACGTGGTATGGACGACCCGCGAGCACGATGCCGCGGTGGCCGGTCTCCTTCATCCAGCGGAGGGTTTCCTCCCCCTTTTTCTCCATATCCTGATGCGCACGCTCGAGCTCTGCCCAGGCCTCATGCGCCGCCGAACGGATCTCCTGCTCGGTGAAGTTCCACTTCTTAAACTGCTCGCCGATCTTCTCGAGGGTGAGCTCGCCGACCGGACGGATCGAATCCTCGATGCGGCCCGGGTGGACGAAGACCTTCACGAGCTGGTCTGTGCAGATCTTCTCGTTCGTCAGTGCGAGGAACGGTTTCATGAAGAGGACGGAGTTGTTCTGCAGGTCCTCGACGTTATTGATGATGTTCTCCGCATAGGAGGTGACCATCGGGCAGTTGTAGTGATTGCCGGCATCCGGCGTCTCGTTCCGCTCGTAAGGGATGCACGGATACCAGATGAACTTCTGTCCGTGCTTCATCAGCCACTCGATATGACCGTGCGCGATCTTCGCCGGGTAGCACTCAGACTCGGACGGGATCGTCTCGATGCCGAGCTCGTAGATCTGACGTGTGCTGGCTGGAGACAGCACGGTCCGGAACTTCAGCTCACGGAAGAAGGTCGCCCAGAACGGATAGTTCTCGTACATGTTGAGGACGCGCGGGATACCTACCTCGCCACGCTCGGCGAGATCGATCGGGAGCGGCTCGTAATCAAACATGCGCTTCATCTTATAAGCGAAGAGGTTCGGAATATCCGACTTCGCCTTCGCCTTTCCGAGACCACGCTCGCAGCGGTTGCCGGAGATGAAGTTCCGGCCGGCACCGAACTGGTTGATGGTCAGGACGCAGTGGTTGTTGCAGCCCTGGCAGCGTGCCATGCGGGTCGTGTACTGAAGGTTTATGATGTCATCGATCGGAAGCATGCTGGTCTGTACACGGCCATAGGCGGTCAGCGCTACATCCTTTTCCTCACCTGGCTTCATCTCCCGGAGATGCGCATTCTTCAGCTGATAACGCTCGCGTGCGATCAGTGCTGCGCCGAAGGCACCCATGATACCGGCGATATCCGGACGGGTGACATGGGCGTCGAGGAGGTTCTCGAAGGCGCGGAGGACGGCATCGTTATAGAAGGTACCACCCTGCACGACGATATGCTGTCCGAGATCCTTCGCATCCGTGACCTTGATGACCTTATAGAGTGCGTTCTTGATGACGGAGTAGGCGAGGCCGGCAGAGATATCGCCGACGCTTGCCCCCTCCTTCTGCGCCTGCTTGACATTCGAGTTCATGAATACGGTACAGCGGGAGCCGAGGTCGGTTGGGTTCTCTGCATAGAGTGCCTCATGCGCGAAGTCGATCACGGAGTAGTCCAGTGAGCGCGCGAAGGTCTCGAGGAAGGAGCCACAGCCGGACGAGCAGGCTTCGTTAAGCTGCACCGAATCGACGGTGCCATCCTTGATGCGGATGCACTTCATGTCCTGGCCGCCGATGTCGAGGATACAGTCGACCTCCGGCTCGAAGAACGCAGCTGCGTAGTAGTGGGAGATGGTCTCCACCTCGCCCTCGTCGAGCTGGAAGGCGGACTTCAGGAGCGCCTCACCGTAGCCGGTGGAGCAGCTGTAGGCGATGCGTGCGTCGGATGGCAGCAGGTCCCGGATTTCCTTCATGGACTTGATGGCCGTCGCGATCGGCGATCCCTCGTTGTTTGCATAGAACTTGTAGAGAAGCTCGCCCTGCTCGGACACGAGGGCCAGCTTCGTCGTGGTGGAGCCGGCATCGATGCCGAGGAAGACATTGCCATGATATGTACTGAGGTCGGCTGTCTTTACGCGCGCCTGCGCATGACGATGCGTGAATTCCTGGTACTCTGCCTCGTTATGGAAGAGCGGGTCCATACGCTTGATCTCGGTATCCATCTGGATGCCGTGACGAAGCTGCTCGATGAGGGACGTGATGGATATAGCTTCCGCGTCCTCCGGGCAGTTCAGACAGGAGCCGATCGCCGCGAAGAGATGGCTGTTCTCCGGCTCGATGATCTCATCCCCCTGCAGATGGAGGGTGCGGATGAAGGCCTTGCGGAGCTCCGGCATGAAGTGGAGCGGGCCGCCGAGGAAGGCGACGTGACCACGGATCGGCTTGCCCTGTGCGAGGCCGGAGATGGTCTGGTTGACGACCGCCTGGAAGATAGACGCCGCGAGATCCTCGCGGGCGGCACCCTCGTTGATCAGTGGCTGGATATCCGTCTTTGCGAAGACACCACAACGTGCGGCGATCGGGTAGATCATCTGATAACCGGCAGCGAGATCGTTGAGACCTGCCGCGTCGGTATGAAGGAGGGAGGCCATCTGGTCGATGAAGGAGCCCGTACCGCCGGCACAGATACCGTTCATTCGCTGATCGATCCCACCCTTGAAATATATGATTTTTGCGTCCTCGCCGCCGAGCTCGATGGCGACGTCCGTATCCGGACGGTAGTCCTTGAGCGCGGTTGCGACCGCGACGACTTCCTGGCAGAAGAAAACATGCATGTGCTTGCTCAGCGTCAGTCCACCAGAACCGGTGATGACCGACGCGAGGCGGATTTCACCCAGCGTCTCCTTCGCTTCCTCGAGAATATCTGCCAGCGTGCCCTGGATATCCGCGTGATGACGGCGGTAGTCCGAGAACAGAAGCTGTTTCGCCTGACTGAGGATGGCGATCTTTACGGTTGTAGAACCAATGTCAATTCCGAGTCTATACTCTTGCATGATATAACCTCTTATTACCTATATACTTTCCTGGCACCTGATTCTTAATTATTAGAAAGATCAAAGTGTTCTGAATAGCTACCTATATTTATATAGAATAACAAAGTAGCATTGTAGCATTTAAAAAATGGGGGTTCAATCGGCATAATCATAAAACTTTTGTGAAATCGGAAACGCTTTCATCGGCTTTATCATGTTTTCTGGGTATATCGCGTGAGGTGTATGGCATCCGTTTCCCTTCCTTCCGTATCCTCTGCCTGAACGGTCAGCAGAACGCTGCGTGGCGTGCTCGCCTTTACATATATTTCTCTTGAAAAAGAAGGACGTAACACGTATACTTCTAGCGTATTTCACGTTCATGATGGGTTACTAGTATCTGAATGTCGAAATTGATAATTTAATAACTGTGTGATGAACTGAAAGGAGTATATATTGACTTTTTATCAGAAGCTGGAGCGGAGATTCGGGAAGTATGCCGTTCCGAATCTTATGAAGTATATCTGCGTGATCTATGTGGTGGGTTACCTCATCCAGATGTTTAATCCACTTCTTTACTTTTATTATCTGGATCTGGATGCGGAGGCGATTCTGCATGGTCATATCTGGCGGATCATAACCTTTATTTTCTATCCGCCATCGACGAGCTTCCTGTGGATGATCGTCGCGCTGTTCGTTTACTACAGTCTGGGGATGACGCTGGAGCGTGTCTGGGGGACATTTAAGTATAATTTCTTCTATTTTACAGGTGTGATTCTGCTGGTGCTGGCGGCGATCCTGATTTATCTGGTGACCGGCTATTCAGTGCAGCTGTATCCGACCTACATGACCTTCAGTATCTTCCTGGCGTATGCCCTGACGTTTCCGGAGACGACCTTCCTTCTGTACTTCATCATCCCGATCAAGGCGAAGTGGCTGGCGATCGCAGAGGTGGTCCTCTATCTTTTCTATTTTGTGGCCCTTCCGGGTCTCGGCAACAAGGTAGCGATCCTTGTGAGCCTGCTGAATGTCGCGCTGTTCTTCCTTCTGACGAATCAGCGACCGAAGAACAGAAACATCTATAACATGCGGGATTTCCGCTGACGCACGGCGGCGACAGATATGCGCGAAGCCACCGGCCTTCGGGCCGGAGACATTGGTATATGAAACTGCGAGCATGCACCGGATTTTCCGGCGCTTGACATAAATGCCGGACACAGTACCGGCCGGTTCTAAAAAGAGGAGAATTTTATGAGAAAGACGAAGATTGTATGTACACTTGGACCGAATGAGAACGATTACGAGCTGATGAAGAAGCTCGCAGAGAAGATGGATGTGGCACGTTTCAACTTCTCCCATGGCAGTCACCAGGAGCACCTCGGCCGTCTCGCGCTGCTGAAGCAGGCACGCAAGGATACCGGTCGTGAGATCGCAGCGCTGCTTGACACGAAGGGACCGGAGATTCGTACCGGTGAGCTCGAGGACCACAAGAAGGTGATGCTCGAGGCGGGCAACGAAATCGTCCTGACCATCGACGAGTGCATCGGAAATGCATCTCGTGTATACATTAACTATAACGGGCTCAATGAAGACGTCCAGGAGGGCAGCACCATCCTGATCGATGATGGCCTCATCGGTCTCAAGGTGCAGCGCGTCGAGGGTGCGGACATCCACTGCCTCATTACAAACGGCGGTGAGCTCGGTGAGAAGAAGGGTGTCAATGTTCCGAACGTCAGCATTCGCCTTCCGGGCCTGACCGAGAAGGATATCGAGGACATCAAGTTCGGTATCGAAGAGGGATTCGATTTCGTAGCCGCTTCCTTCGTGCGTAATGCGGAGACCATCGAGCAGATTCGTGCACTGATCGACGAGGCAGGCTCCAGCATGAAGATCATCGCAAAGATCGAGTCGCAGGAGGGTCTGGATAACCTCGACGCCATCATCGCAGCAGCCGATGGTATCATGGTGGCCCGTGGCGACCTCGGTGTAGAGATCGATGCGAAGCGTCTCCCTCAGCTCCAGAAGGAGATGATCCACAAGTGTAACTTCGCAGGCAAGCTCGTCATCACCGCAACCCAGATGCTCGATTCCATGATTCGTAATCCGCGTCCGACGAGAGCAGAAGTGACCGACGTTGCAAATGCGGTTTATAACGGAACCGATGCGGTCATGCTGTCCGGTGAGACCGCAGCCGGCAAGTATCCGGTCGAGGCCCTCGATATGATGGCGTCCGTCGTCGAGTATACCGAGCAGTTCCTCGACTACACACAGTATAAGATGCGCAACGTCGATGAGAGCACCTATGCAAACATTTCCAATGCCGTCTGCGCAGCTTCTGTCACCACTGCGAGTGAGCTTGACGCCAAGGCACTGATCGTACCGACGCTCTCCGGCTCGACCGCAAAGCTGATTTCGAAGTACCGCCCGAAGACCCACATCTATGCGATGTCCCCGAGCCAGTCGACCGTTCGCCAGATGATGCTCCTCTGGGGCGTCACCCCGATCTGGGCGAGAAGAGCTGACACCACCGACGAACTCTTCGAGTCCTCCATGGAGGAGCTTCGCGAGCGCAGCATCGTCGAGAAGGGCGACCTCTGCGTCATCACCGCCGGCGTACTGTCCCGCATGACCCGCAACCAGCCGGTGACCGCGACGAACATTATGAGAGTAATGCAGGCATAATCCATGAGAGGGCCGTCCGTAGGACGGAGCGGCGCATGGATGCCCCCGGGCGGCGAGGCCGTTTTGCCGGCCTGCCGGCAAAATCAAGCGACGATGCCCGCGCCGAAGGAGCATCTGATGGCATCGTCTCCTTGTAATCCATGAGAGGACCTAAAAGATTTATACTTGCCATAACCGGCAAGTATTTTCTTTTATAAATCGTCTGTATTAAGATTTGACATTAGATTTTACGAACGTGGAGGAAACCATGAAAACACCATATATCACACTGGACCAGGTGAAGGAAATTGCGAAGACCTACCCGACACCTTTTTATCTGTACGACGAGAAGGGCATCCGTGAGAATGCGCGGAAGGTATATAAGGCCTTCAGCTGGAATAAGGGCTTCAAGGAGTATTTCGCGGTCAAGGCGACCCCGAACCCGTCCATCCTTCGTATTCTGAAGGAAGAGGGGTGCGGCACGGACTGCAGCTCCCTCACCGAGCTTCAGATGTCCGACGCCTGCGGCTTCCACGGCCACGACATCATGTTTTCTTCGAACGACACACCGCTCGAGGAGTATAAGGTAGCGAACGAGCTCGGTGCCATCATCAACCTCGATGACTTCACGAACATCCAGGAGCTGAAGGATACCCTGGGCAGCTTCCCGGAGACCATGAGCCTTCGCTATAATCCGGGCGGATACTTCCGCATCGCAAACACCATCATGGATAACCCGCAGGATGCGAAGTACGGCATGACCACCGCACAGCTCATCGAGGGCTACCGTATCCTGAAGGAGGGTGGCGTTAAGCACTTCGGCATGCACGCCTTCCTCGCCTCGAACACCGTAACGAACGATTACTACCCGACCCTTGCGAAGGAGCTCTTCGAGCTCGCCGTCAAAATCAAGGCAGAGACCGGCGTCGCGCTCGACTTCATCAACCTCTCCGGCGGTGTCGGCGTGCCATACAAGCCGGACCAGAAACCGAACGACATCGAGGCGATCGGCGAGGGCGTTCATCGCGTATTCGATGAAGTGCTCGTACCGCACGGTCTCGGCGACATCCGCATCTTCACCGAGATGGGCCGCTTCATGCTGGCACCATACGGCGCACTGATCACGAAGGTCATTCACTTCAAGCATACCTATAAGGAGTATGCCGGTGTCGATGCCTGTGCGGTCAACCTCATGCGCCCGGCGATGTACGGCGCTTACCACCACATCAGCGTCCTCGGGAAGGAGAACGCGCCATGTGACCATACCTATGATGTGACCGGCTCGCTCTGCGAGAACAACGACAAGTTCGCCATCGACCGTCCGCTTCCGGAGCTCGAGAAGGGCGACTACCTCTTCATCCACGACGCCGGCGCACACGGCTTCGCGATGGGCTACAACTACAACGGCAAGCTCTGGTCCGCCGAGCTCCTGCTCCGCGAAGACGGCTCCGTCAAGCTCATCCGCCGCGCCGAGACCCCGAAGGACTACTTCGCAACGCTTGATATCGATGATTGTATGAAGAAGTACCTTTGATATCAGATGATCATTCGTCGAGGAACCCGGAGGACTGTCGCCGGATACCATACGTAGAGGACGTGAATAAATCCAAATCGGACCCTTAGAACCAGTTAGTGAAATTTTCCTTAGCACCCTCTGCAACGCTGAGTTTTCATAAAGAAAACTCAGTGATTGCAGAGGGCTTACTGGTTCTTAGGGTCTGATTTGTGATTTTTCCGGCCTCGGAGTACTGTGTATCCGGTGACAGCCCTCCGGGTTCATGAAAAATCGTCGCGTTTCGGCGAATTGCCGAGGCCTCGCACCGTGCGAGGTTCTTGCGTATTTGCGCGACTGTTGTTATAATTAAAGGCCGTATTAACATTGATATGAGGTACAGCTATGGCATTAAAGAAGAAACCGGTCACCGGTATGAAGGACATCCTCCCGAGAGAGATGGAGCTTCGCCAGTATGTTCTGAGCGAAATCCGCAGAACCTATAAGGAGTTCGGCTTTACAGAGATCGAGACCCCGGTCGTCGAGCACATCGAGAACCTGCTCAGCAAGCAGGGTGGTGATAACGAGAAGCTGATTTTTAAGGTACAGAAGCGCGGCGATAAGCTGGAAAGCGCATTCCAGTCTGGCGATCTGGATGCACTCGCAGATTCCGGCCTCCGCTATGATCTGACCCTTCCACTGAGCCGCTTCTATAGCCAGAACCAGGCACAGCTCCCGAGTCCGTTTAAGGCACTCCAGATCGGACCGGTGTTCCGTGCGGACCGTCCGCAGAAGGGCCGCTTCCGTGAGTTCGTGCAGTGTGACATCGATATCTTCGGTGATGGCAGCAACGTCGCGGAGATCGAGCTGATCCTCGCCATCTCCACCCTGCTTAACCGCATCGGCTTCGGTGAGAAGTATAACTTCTCCATCGTGATCAACGATCGTGAGATCCTTCGTGGCATGCAGGCCTACGCCGGCTTCCCTGCAGACGATTTCGAGAAGGTCTGCATCAGCCTCGACAAGGCCGACAAGATCGGAAACGACGGCGTAAAGGCAGAGCTCCTTTCGCTCGGCTATGAGGAGAGCGTCATCGATAAGTATCAGGCGCTGCTTGCGACCATCGGTACCGGTGCACAGGACATCCGCACCCTCGGTGATAAGCTGAAGGATGTGCTTCCGGAGAGCGTGACGGATAACCTTGCCACCATCGTGGAGACGGTGGCAGCTGTCAAGAGTGTCAATGTGAAGGTCCTCTTCGATCCGACCCTCGTACGTGGTATGGGCTACTATACCGGTCCGATCTTCGAAATCCGTGCCGAGGGCTTCAGTGGCTCTGTCGGCGGTGGCGGACGCTATGACCGTATGGTCGGCAAGTTCACTGGTCAGGATACCCCGGCCGTCGGCTTCTCCATCGGCTTCGAGCGTATCATCACCATCATGCTTGACGCAGACGAAAAGGTTCCGGGCGAGGGTACGAAGATAGCCTTCCTCCTCGATAAGAACCTCGATCGTGCGAAGACCGCCGAGGCGATCAGCGAGGCGATGACACGTCGTCTTCAGGGAGAGACCGTTCTGGTATCCCGCATGAATAAAAACAAGAAGTTCCAGAAGGAGCAGCTTACATCGGAGGGATATACCGAGTTTAAGGAATTCTATCAGGATTCATTACAGTAATTTTTTCATTATATATAAGAGGTAAAAGCTATGGCAGAGTCTATGAAAGGTCTGCACAGAACGTGCAGATGTACAGAGCTTGACGAGTCCTATATCGACAGAGAAGTCACCATGATGGGCTGGGTTCAGCGCTCCAGAAACAAGGGCGGTCTGATCTTTACAGACCTTCGTGATCGTTCCGGTCTCCTGCAGATCGTGTTCGAGGAGTCCGAGTGTGGCACTGAGGTGTTTGAGAAGGCAGCGAAGCTGCGTTCCGAGTTTGTAATCGCGGTGACTGGTATCGTACGTTCCCGTGGTAAGGATGCAAACAAGGATATGAAGACAGGAAGCATCGAGATTTCTGCCAGAGCACTTCGTATTCTCGCCGAGTCCGAGACGCCACCATTCCCGATCGAGGATGGGATCCCGACGAACGAGAACACACGTCTCAAGTATCGTTACCTCGACCTTCGTCGTCCGGAGCTCGCGAAGCGCATCATGATGAGAGCGAAGCTCGCGTACCTGATCCGCAGCTTCATGAGTGAGAACGGCTTCCTCGAGATCGAGACCCCGACCCTCATCAAGTCGACACCGGAGGGCGCGAGAGACTTCCTCGTACCGTCCCGTATGCACCACGGCTCCTTCTACGCACTGCCGCAGTCTCCGCAGCTCCTGAAGCAGCTCCTCATGGTATCCGGCTTCGATCGCTATTTCCAGCTCGCACGCTGCTACCGTGATGAGGACCTCCGTGCCGACCGTCAGCCGGAGTTCACACAGGTGGATATGGAGCTCAGCTTCGTGGATGTCGATGATGTCATCGAGGTCAATGAGCGTCTGCTGAAGTACATCTTCAAGGAACTGTGCGATGTAGACATTGAACTCCCGATCATGCGGATGCCATGGATCGACGCGATGAATCAGTACGGCTCCGATAAGCCGGATATGCGTTTCGAGATGCTGCTCCACGATGTCACCGAGGTGGTGAAGGACTGTGGCTTCGGCGTGTTCTCCGCATGCGCGAAGGACGGCGGTATGATCAAGGGCCTGAATGTCAAGGGCCAGGCGAAGATGCCGCGTAAGCATATCGATAAGTACACCGAGCTCGTGAAGGGCTATGGTGCGAAGGGTCTCGCATACCTCGCGATCAACGAGGATGGCAGCTATAAGTCCAGCTTTGCGAAGTTCATGACGGAAGAGGAGCTGAAGGCACTCTGCGACGAGATGGGCGGCGAGCCAGGCGACCTCCTCATGTTCGTATCCGACACGAAGAACACGACCGTATGGAGCGCACTCGGTGCACTTCGTCTCCAGCTCGGCGCAGACCTCGATCTCATCGATCGCAAGGCGTGGAAGTTCCTTTGGGTCACCGAGTTCCCGATGTTCGAGTGGTCCGACGAGCTCGGCCGTTACCAGGCAATGCATCATCCGTTCACGATGCCGATGGAGGAGGATCTCCCGATGATTGATACCGATCAGGGCGCGGTTCGCGCGAAGGCATACGATATCGTTCTGAACGGTACAGAGCTCGGCGGTGGTTCTGTTCGTATCCACCAGGCCGACGTTCAGGAGAAGATGCTTGAGAAGCTCGGCTTCACACCGGAGAAGGCGCAGAAGCAGTTCGGCTTCCTGATGCAGGCCTTCAAGTACGGGGTACCGCCACACGCTGGTCTCGCGTACGGCCTCGACCGTCTCGCGATGTGGATGGTCGGCTCCGACACGATCCGTGATGTCATCGCCTTCCCGAAGATCAAGGACGGCTCCGATCCGATGATGGATGCACCGGCACCGGTATTTGACGAGTCACAGCTCACCGACCTCGGCATCGCCGTGGTTCCGGAGGAGGCAGAGGCGGAGACGGAAGAGTGATTCCGCCGTGCATCTGTGAGGCCAATGTCTACATGATGCACCTGCATCGAAAATGTCTCGCGGCGCTGCACGGCACTGCGATTCCGAATTTTCTGTGAAAAATATAACCGGGACTTGCGCACTGTGCAGGTCTCGGTTTATTGTATATTAGAGGCGCTTCATCTGAAGCATGATCGAATCTTACGGCATGGGCGAAGCCCTGCGTGCATGTAGGCATTGGCCTGCGAAAACAGACATCGATCGGAATAGAAAAGAAGGCGGCAGCCGCCGCGATGAGGAAACGAATTTGAATAAGGAACAGTTCCTGCATGATTTAACGGTCCAGCTCAACCTGAGCGTTTCAGATCAGGTGATTCGTGAGCAGATCACATATTACGACAGCTATATCTGTGGAGAGGTCCGGAAGGGGCGCTCTGAGGCAGAGGTCATCGAGGAGCTCGGTTCACCGAGACTGCTGGCGAAGACCATCATCGATACCGCCGAGGCGGCGGGCGATCCGATCGCGAGTCAGGATGATGAAATCCGTGGCACGGTCGATCTGGAGCCGGATTCCGACGCCTTCGACCATTTCCGTGCGAACTACAGTGGCGCCGGTGCGCGCAGCTGTGAAACAGAGGCAGAGGATGCGGAGACCGTGCGCCAGGGCTATGAGGACGAGAACCACCAGGAGCGGGAGAGCTACGCCGAGAGCGGAGAGCGGAACGACAGTGGCTGGAACGACCCGTTCTATCGCCATCACAGCGAGCGGAAGGCGCAGCAGAGCAGTACAGGCAGCCACGTGCATGTGTTTGACGCGAGCGGCTGGGGCTGTGTCGCCGTCTTCATCATCTTCTTCCTGCTATTCCAGGTCCTCGTGGGCCTCATCGGTGGTGTGCTGACCTTCCTTTCGCCGGTACTGCTCCCACTGCTGGTGGTACTCGTCGTGCTCTGGCTGATCAAGGGCATCATCAACCACTAGTCCGGCACATTTACGCCACCCAGATGACCGGACGCTTACGGCGACCCGTTTATCGCACCGCCTGTCCTGTTCGACGGGCGGTATTTACCGAACATCATCCCTTCGCACACTGTATTACGAAAGGTTTATATCATGAAAACATTTGAACTGATTGCGCCTTGCCATTTCGGTCTCGAGGCCGTCACGAAAAAAGAAATCATCAATCTCGGCTACGACATCACGGAAGTCACCGACGGACGCGTGAGCTTCATCGGCGATGCGGACGCCATCGCGCGTGCCAATATCTTCCTCCGTACGACGGAGCGTATCCTGCTGAAGGTCGGCACCTTCCGGGCAGAGACCTGGGAGGAGCTCTTCCAGGCGACGAAATCACTCCCATGGGAGAATTTCGTACCGAAGGATGGCAGCTTCTGGGTTACGAAGGCGAGCTCCATCAAGTCGAAGCTCTTTTCAACCCGTGACATCCAGTCGGTTATGAAAAAGGCCATGGTTGCCCGCATGGGCGCATACTATGGCGTCGACTGGTTCGAGGAGCATGGTGCGAAGTATCCGGTACGTGTCTTTGCGTATAAGGATATCTTCACGGTCTGCCTCGATACCTCCGGTGAGTCCCTCCATAAGCGTGGCTACCGTCTGAAGCAGGGCCTCGCGCCGATCACCGAGACACTGGCTGCGGCCCTCATCATGCAGTCCGGCTGGCGTGAGGACCACGCCTTCGTCGATCCGATGTGCGGCTCCGGTACCTTCGTGATCGAGGCAGCCATGATCGCCGCCAACATCGCCCCAGGCATGGATCGTGCCTTCGTTTCGGAGGCGTGGACGAATCTGATCGATAAGAAGTGCTGGTATAACGCGCTCGACGAGGCGGATGAGGCCATCGACCAGACACTTCTCGAGACCGGTGTGAACCGCTTCGGGAAGAAGGTAGATATCCAGGGCTATGACATCAATCCGGAGGTGATTCCGGTTGCGCGAGAGAACGCAGAGCGTGCCGGTGTAGAGAAGATCGTGCATCTGCAGGTGCGTGACATCGCGAACTTCTCGCACAGCGGTAAGTTCGGTTATATCCTCACGAACCCGCCATACGGTGAGCGAATCGAGGATAAGCGGAATCTGCCGCTTCTGTACACCGAGCTGAAGGAGGCATATCAGGGGCTCGACAGCTGGTCCATGCACCTCATCACGGCCTGGGAGGACGCGCAGAAGTACCTCGGAAAGGCCGACAAGAACCGGAAGATCTATAACGGTATGATGAAGACCTACTTCTACAGCTACGACAAGCGCTATATCCAGCACTCTGCACCGCATGATTTCCGCGGAAAGCCGGGCGCGGCCGAGCAGGCAAAGAGATAACAAAGTTTACGTCCGGGCGGGGCGGAGGACAGCATTTTTCAAGCAGTCCTTCGCCCCGCGATGATATTTCTTTATAGGAAGAGGCGGGAATATGCAACATGAGAATGGTAATCGGAAAGCGATGTGCATCACCGGTGCGGTGGCGAAGGCGGCCGACCGCTACGCGATGGATGTGATGGGACTGAAGTCTCTGACGCTGATGGAAACGGCGAGCAGTAAAATCGCGGAATACGTAATGAAGCATTTTCCGCTCGCACAGAAGCGCGTAGATGCTACGGTGACAAATGAGGTGAAGGATGCGCTGGCTGAACTCGTGAGCCTTGGGGCTGGGGTGGCAGACGTAAACGGTGTGCGGGATCGGCAGAAGACAGCTGCGCGATACCAGGATCTGAAGATTTCCGTGCTCTGCGGTGTCGGCAATAACGGCGCGGACGGTGTCTGCGCGTCACGTATGCTCCTCGAGGAGGGCTATCAGCCACGAGTATACATCGCCGGAAAACTGGAGAAAGCCAGCTGGGAGTTTCTCTACCAGCTCTGCCATTTCCAGCAGGCAGGTGGCACGGTGACGATGTATCATCCAGATGTTGATATTGCCGATGCTGGCGCAGCAACTGTTATGGCGGCGCATCCAGACGTTGATGCTGCTGATGCTGGCGAAGCAGCTCTTATGGCGGTGCATCCAGATAGTGATACTGCCGCAGATGATGCATCACCGTTCCGGGCGAACAGACTTCCGGACGACGACATCCTGATCGACGGTATCTTCGGGATCGGCCTGCATCGAGAAATCGCGGGCGACTACCGCACGTTTATAGAAGAGGCCAATCGCCGCAGGCATGGATTCGTACTCGCCATCGACGCACCCTCCGGCATCAATACCGATACGGGTGAGCTCATGGGCTGTGGCATAAAAGCGGATGTGACCATAACCTTCGGACGAAACAAGACCGGCCTCGTGTGCGGCGCCGGACAGAACTTTGCCGGGCGGGTGCTGGTCGAAGACATTGGCATCCCCGACGAAGCCTATATCGAGGCGGAAACGCACGCGTAGGCCAATGTCTACATCAGCATGCCCTGGCGTGGGCCTTGCTTCGACGAAAGAAGCAGACTGTGGCCGCGGTGAAACAACGATCGCTGCGCAGCATGTGACACGAAATATGGAGGCATAATGAAAGAATATATCATGGCAGAGGGGCACCTCGATAAACTGATATCGATCGCAATCATCGTCGTGGTGTTTGCAGTGCTGATTTCCATCACGAATCGCATCTTCCGAAGAATCAATCGGCGGAAGAACAGTATTTTCTATAAGTTTCTGAATAGCGTGGTGTACGTCGTTCTCCTTGCGACGGCGATCTACTCTGTGCTGTCACAGTTTGACATGGCGCGCGAGATCAGTACCGTTATCCTGCAAAGTGGTACCCTGATCATCGCTGTCTCGACCTTCGCGGCGCAGCAGGCCCTCGGAAACGTGATTTCCGGCTTCATGCTGTCTGCCTCGCGCCCACTCGAAATCGGACAGAAGGTGAAGCTCCTGCAGGGAGGCACGCAGATCTGCGAAGGCATCGTGAAGGATATGACCTTCCGTCATGTCGTGATCCAGAGCTATGACGGGCAGAGCAATATCCTTCCAAACAGCCTCGTGGATCAGGCGGTGATCGTCAATGCTGACTACGTGGAGGGTACAGGTAATTTCCTCGAGTTCGAGGTCGCGTATGAATCTGACTTCGACCTCGTCCGCTCCCTGATCCGACAGGCGCTGGAAAGCCAGCCGGAGGTCAGCAGGAAAGACGTCACGATTGCGATGAGCCGCGTAAGCCAGAACGGCGTCGTATTTAAGTTCACTGTATGGACACACAGCGTCGACGAGAACTTCCGCGCCTGCAGCGAGCTTCGGGAGAAGATCATAAAGGCATTCAACGAACACAACGTCGTGATCCCATATCAGACCATAGATGTAAACATGCATTGAATTGATTAAGAGAGCTCGGAGGGGCGGCGACGGAGGCACAGTACTCCGCTGTCGCCCCTTCTGACACCCTGGAATTATTTTGAAAAAAGTGAAAATGGTGCTTGACATGCCCCGATTCGTCTGTTAAAGTATGCAACTGTCGCCGCAAGCGAAACGGACACAATGATCCATCGCAAACGAATGACAAAAAGAAATTTTAAAAAGTGCTTGACACAAGCGAAACGGTTTGCTAATATATACAAGCTGTCGCGAGA
>CAKQED010000048.1:0-16249 GCA_934229835.1 uncultured Oribacterium sp.
TTTCAGAAGTGGAAGTTACGGAAAGAGTAATTTCCACTTTGCTCCCCATGGAGTGGAAGTTACTTTTTCACTTCAGGATGCTGAAAAACAGTAAAACAGGGCTTGACGCTTCTGTGAATATGAGGTAAGATAACATCTGCTTCGAGCGATTGGTTCGCAGTAGCAGATACAAATCGAGGCGTGGCTCAGTTTGGTAGAGCGCCGCGTTCGGGACGCGGAGGCCGCAAGTTCGAATCTTGTCGCCTCGATGAGGATGAGATCCCCAGAAACGTTGAGAAATCAAGGTTTCCGGGGATTTTTTTGCGAAAATACGGCCGGTAATCTCGTAAATGACATCCAGAAGTCCATTTGGCATTTACGTAGTTTTTGTACTTGCGCCACACAGGTGGACTATGATAGTCCCTAAAGTTACGGAAATGATAAAATAATGATAGTATTATGATAATGATAAGGAGGAAAAGTAAAATGATCAGTATTTGACCAGTATCAGATCTGCGTAATCATTTTCCGGAAATAGAAGAGACTGTCATTGCTTCAGATGCTCCTGTATTCCTTACATAGAATGGATATGGAACAATGGTTCTTATGAGCATTGAACAATATGAAAAACTCACCAATAATATAGAAAAGAAATTGGATGAGGCAGATGTTGCAGCAGAACGTTCGGAGGTCTGTTATTCTGCCTCAGAAGTTTTTGGACGGGTAAGGAGCCGGATTCGTGAATCAAATACAGTATAAGCTTTCAGTTCTCTGATTTCCGAACAGATCGGTAGCCTGCGTTAAAAATGGGCGCACTGATCCCGTTGTCAACAGCAGACATCAGATTCAGAAATCAAAGATCAGATCGAGCTGGCGCAGGGAAGCTTCATCCATGCGGTTCCAGAACATCGGAAGAAAGATCGCCGCCTTTGAAATTTATTTTTATACGCTTGTTGCTTTCAAGAGAAGTGGTGGTTATGATGGACATGAAGAGCTGTCTCCTTTGGTTTTTGTGTTCTTGTCAAATACATTTTACCAAAGTAACGGCTCTTTTTTGATTCACTTTTCAAGTGAAAGCAGCAAATGATGCAAACAAAACAGCAGTGAAAGGAGGCCAGAGGAATGGGACGAGTATTGGATTATCAAACACAAATCTTATTGCAAGGATATATTGAAGAACTGCGAAAGATATACGGAGAGCATTTGCAGAAAATCATTCTGTATGGCTCCCGTGCACGCGGAGATTTTCGAGAGGATTCGGATTACGACATCATGATTTTGACAGATTTGGATGAACTTTCACAGAAGAAATATCAGAAAGATTTGTCCTATATGACGTATGATTTCAGTCTGGATCACGATGTAGACATCAAGCCGATTGCAAAGGAGGAGAAATTCTTCATGCATTGGGTGGTAAACTATCCATTTTACAGGAATATCCAACAGGAAGGGGTTGTGTTATATGATGCAGCATGAAGGAAATGGTACAACAATAGATTTGGTGCGGTATCGTTTATCCTCAGCAGAAGGAGATTTGAGAGCGGCTCAGATTTTATATGAAGCGGGAGAATACAGGGGTGCGAATAATCGCGCATATTATTCGTTATTCCATGCGATCAATGCGGTGCATGCATTACACGGGAAGGCATATAAGCGGCACAAGGATGCTCTTGCTAATTTCAATAAGGATTATGTGAAAACGGAAATTTTTCCGCGAGAGATTGGACGAAAGATTGGAGCTGCAGAGGAAATTCGTCATGCAAGTGACTATGATGACTTTTATCTGGTCAATAAGGAGGAAACACGGCAGCAAATCTCGGCGGCGCAAGAATTTTTGAACATGGCGAAAGAGTATTGTGAAAGGGATTACGGAACCAGTGATTCTGAGCCTGCAGAATAACCTGGGCTCTTCCTTTGGGGGCCTTATAAAGAATGAAATACAGAAAACAGAGTGATTCGAAATGAAGCAGAAGTTAAGAGGCGCTTTAGAATGTGCTATCTGATCGCAAAAGAACGTGATGCACATGGCTGTTATGCATTGAAGACAAGTCATGGAAAACATCTTGCTGAACTTAAGAGAGAATTGAATGAGGCTGTTGGATACAAAGGCGTGCAATTAGTCACAATCAGCCGACCGACAGCATATAGGGAATATGCGCCATATCATTTCGTGAATACGGAACAGGAGTTCCGGGGTCTTGTGAAGGGGCTTCGCTCGGAATAATTAATGCTGATCACTTGCGTGTAAATGGAGATGTTTTCTCCGGATGGAGATGATGTTGTCTCAATCACAGACGAAGAAAGAGGAACAGACACTGGCGGCACTCAAGATTCGGAAATTGTTCAACCAGCTGGTGTTTGCAACTGAGAAGTCCCTGCAATACCTGTGTTTTGAAGGGAGGGAGCTTGTATGAACGAAGATCAGTTCAGCGCAATGCTTGCAATCATTGTGCCGCCCATCATCGAACAGATTACAAAAAACAGCAATGTGGATGATGAGAAAGCGATTTCCCGCTTTTATCAGTCAAAGCTCTATCAGGAGCTTTCGGATGAAAAATCAAAATTGTGGCATTACAGCCCGATGACGCTGTATACCATGTATCAAGATGAACTTCTGACAGGCTCCTATGATTACCCAGAGGAGGCGTGAGCGATGAGCAAAGAATCCAACTTTTTGATTTATTGCATGGAACGGTACCGTCATTTCAAAGGGCTTTCCGGTGCGGATGTGGCAAAGACCTTTGAAAAGTATGGCATCTATGGGTATATCACAAAATATTTTGAATCACTGCACACAATGGGAGATCATTGTATCGTGCAGGATATTGACGATTATATCAGCAGCATCACAGGCGACAAACGGATCAAGGTGTAATTGCCTGTATCGTATCTCTCGGATGCGGAGAACACAGTGAAAATGAAAAGTAAAAAGGAGCTAAAAAGGAGCCAAAAAGGAGCTAAAAAGCCGAAAAAAGGAGCCGAAATGAAGCTGAAATTATAAACGGCATCTTATACCGTATGTAGGAGAACCCTTTTCTCTGATGTCAAGCATAAATGACTATGTCCCGAAAATGGTTAAACATAGGCCCCGGTTTCCGGGGCTTTTTCATTGGAGGGATGTATCTTATGAAGGACGTAGCGTGGATAGTAGGCATGATGATATGGAGCGCTTACCGTGCCTACGGCATAAAAAATCACAATTCATGCGTTGGTGGCCCCCTTTTTCTCTGGTAGAAACGAGCCTAAAAATAGAGTATAATACTTGCAGTTTATGGGCGGTGCTGATGACACGCTTGATCTTTCCGAGCCCTGTCGAAGGGACGGTGAAAGTCAGCATGATCGGCGATGAATATCTGCCCTGCATTTTTGATAGTGCATCTTTGATAGGAGGGATATGCGATGTCAGTGAGAGAATCAGTGCTTGGAACACTGAAGGATGGCCGCGAGGTGAAGCGATATACGATTACGAATCAGCATGGTACGGAGGCGAGCTTTACGAACCTCGGTGCCATCTGGCTGACGATGCTGGTGCGCGACAAGGACGGAAAGATGCGGGATGTCGTACTCGGTGTCGATCAGGCGGAGCTTCTGCTTGAGAATCCTGGCCACATGGGTGAGCCGGTCGGCCGTAACGCGAACCGTATCGGTCAGGCGGGCTTCGATCTGAATGGAAAGCATTATGCGCTCGCTGTCAATGACAACGGTGCCAACAATCTCCATTCCGGTCCGGATTACTGGCGCACGCGCATCTGGGAGGCAGACTATGCAGACGCCGGTCTCGGCAGCTACGTGATCTTCTCCCTGCATTCCCCGGATGGCGATCAGGGCTTCCCTGGCGCTGCCGAGGTGGCCGTGACCTACACCCTGACCGAGGACGACGCGCTCGAGATCCACTATCAGGCGACCGCCGACCAGGACACCGTCTTCAATATGACGAACCACGCGTACTTCAACCTGAACGGCTATGACAGTGGTGACGCGATGAATCAGCGTGTCTGGATTCATGCAGACAGCTATACACCGGCCAGCGAGATTTCGATCCCGTACGGTCGTATCGAGCCGGTGGCCGGCACCCCGATGGATTTCACCACCGAGAAGGTGATCGCACGCGATATCGATGCGGATTTCGACCAGCTGAAGTTTGCACACGGCTTCGACCATAACTGGGTTCTCAATGACTATGACGGAGACGTACGTCTCGTCGCCTCTGCGTATGCGGAGGAGTCCGGTATCCGGATGTCCGTCTATACCGATCTCGAGGGCCTGCAGTTCTATACCGCGAACTTCATGGGCAGTGATTTCGAGGGTAAAAACGGGGCGCACTTCGGCCCACGCCATGCGTACTGCTTCGAGACACAGCACTACCCGGACTGCCTGCATAAGCCGGCGTGGCCGACCAGCATCGTGAAGGCCGGCGAGGAATACGACACAACGACGATCTACAAGTGGGAGCTTCAGTAAACGGAAGTACTTCTTTTCGAAGCACCCACAGAGCATCTACGGGTGGCACGCGATGCGTGCCCGCTGAAGCGGCTTCATACGAAGCCGGCGCTCGTACATGGATCAGTGGGAGGCGAATTGAAGAAATTATTTATCGCAGAGAAGCCGTCGGTGGCGCAGCAGTTTGCGCAGGCGCTCGGGATGAAGAACGTCCGGCGCGGCGACGGCTTCCTGGAAAATGAAGATTATGTGGTGACCTGGTGCGTGGGTCACCTCGTACAGCTCAGCTACCCGGCAGCGTATGACGAGAAGTTTCAGAAGTGGAGCTTCGACACGCTCCCGTTCATCCCGAAGGCGGATGAATGGAAATACGAGGTCAGTAAGAGTACGGCGAAGCAGTTCACGGTCGTCGCGAAGCAGCTCAACCGTCCGGATGTCGAAACCATCTACATCTGCACCGATAGTGCCCGCGAGGGAGAGTACATCTACCGGCTCGTCGATATGATGGCGGAGGTGCCGAAGGAGAAGGAGCGTCGCCGTGTCTGGATCGATTCTCAGACGAACGAGGAGATTCTCCGCGGCATCCGCGAGGCGAAGCTCGACAGCGAGTATGACCACCTGTCGGCGGCGGCCTTCAGCCGGGCGAAGGAAGACTACCTCATGGGCATCAACTTCAGTCGCGCGCTGTCGCTCAAGTACCGCTACCGGATCAAGCAGCAGCTCGGCATGAAGCCGGAGGAGAAGATGACCGTGGCCGTCGGCCGCGTCATGACCTGCGTCCTCGGCATGATCGTCAAGCGGGAGCAGGAGATCCGAGCCTTCCAAAAGACGACCTTCTATCGCATCCTCGGCGATTTCGCCCTCGGGGAGGGCGCGAAGCTGAGTGCGGACTGGAAGCCGTCGGAGCAGTCGTCACGCTACAGCCCGACGGACATCTACGACGGCAAGGGCTTCCTGAAGCCGGAGCGCGCCGCTGAATTCATGAAGAGCTTCATGCCGTTTCCGTGTGAAGCGAGCGTGACCGCTGTCACGAAGAAGAAGGAGACGAAGAATCCGCCGCTGCTCTACAACCTCGCGGAGCTGCAGAACGACTGCGCGAAGATGTTCAAGATCAGCCCGGATGAGACTCTCGCCATAGCGCAGGAGCTCTACGAGAAGAAGCTGACCACCTACCCGCGTACCGATGCGCGTGTGCTCTCGACCGCCGTTTCGAAGGAAATCGAGAAGAACATCCGCGGCATCGCGAGCTACGCACCGGTGGCCCCGCAGGCGCAGGAGATCCTGTCGACCGGCAGCTTCCGGACCATCGAGAAGACCCGTTACGTCGACGACAAGAAGATCGCCGACCACTACGCGATCATCCCGACCGGTCAGGGCCAGCGCGAGTACCAGTCGCTGAAGCCGCTCTCGAAGAAGGTGTACGAGCTCATCTGCCGTCGCTTTCTCTCGATTTTCTTCCCGCCGGCGATCTACGAACGCATCGCGCTGACGATCGACTGTCAGGGCGAGACCTTCAGCGTGAGCTCCCGTGCCCTGAAGGACGAGGGGTATCTGAAGGTCGCTGATGTGCGCCGGAGTGCGGCCCTCGGTGGTGCGTCCCCGGCAACAGATCTGGCCAATGCAGGCACCACCACGTCGGATGCCTCGGCCATGGCTTCTTCGGCCGCGGGACCAGACGGTGCTGTGACGATGCGTACAGCTGATGCAGGCACCACCACGTCGGATGCCTCGATCATGGCTTCTTCGGCCGCGGGACCAGGCGGCGTCGCGACGATGCAAGCGGACGGAAGCATTGGCCTCGACAACGGTGGAGAGAGCGAAGAGCAGGGCGACAACCGAAGCCTGAGTGAGGCACTGCTGAAGCTCCGGAAGGGGCAGAAGCTGCAGCTCGAGACGCTCCGCGTGAAGGAGGGCGAGACGGCACCGCCGAAGCGTTACACCTCCGGATCGATGATCCTCGCGATGGAGAACGCCGGCAACCTGATCGAGGACGAGGAGCTGCGGGCGCAGATCAAGGGCGCGGGCATCGGCACCAGTGCGACGCGCGCGGGGATCCTCACGAAGCTCGTGGACAATAAGTACATCGCGCTGCAGAAGAAGACGCAGGTGCTGTCACCGACGAAGCTCGGCGAGTACATCGCGTATTATGTGAAGATTTCGGTGCCGCATCTGCTGAATCCGAAGCTGACCGCCTCCTGGGAGATGGGGCTGTCAGAGGTGGCGGACGGGACGATCACCGAGGCCGAGTACATGGAGAAGCTCGAGGATTTCGTCCGCAGCCGGACGGAAAGGATCCGGGCGCTCTGATGGATGTATCTGAGAAGCGGATCAGATCGATGGAGACTTCCGCATGAAGTTTTCCGACACCAGCTGTTGACTAGTTTAGAAAGCCCGAAGCCTCACGGGATGAGGCAGCTTGAGCTCTCTGGAAAGAAGAGAATTATGAAAAAACAAGATGTAACGATTGCGGCGATGTATGACCTTCAGTATACGGAGGCAGGGGCGATCTTCGACGGTCTCACCTATCCGTGGGAGGCGCTTCCAAAGATCCACGATTTCATCGCAGCGTACGGTCCGACGCTTCCGAAGGACGAGTACGACGAGGTGAAGCCACATGTCTGGGTACATAAGAGTGCGACGGTGTTTGAGTCCGCGTACCTCGCGGAGTATATCATCATCGGGCCGGAGACCGAGGTGCGCCAGTGTGCGTTCCTCCGTGGCAACATCATGGTCGGAAAGCGCTGCGTGATCGGCAACAGCTGCGAGCTGAAAAACGTCGTGATCTTCGACAACGTGCAGGTTCCGCACTATAATTATGTCGGGGATTCGATCCTCGGCTATAAGTCCCACATGGGCGCGGCGTCCCTGACCTCGAACGTGAAGTCGGACAAGAAGCTCGTCGTGGTGCACACCGAGGACGGCGACATCGAGACCGGACTCAAGAAGTTCGGCGCGATGCTGAGCGACCATGTCGAGGTGGGCTGCGGCTCCATCCTGAACCCGGGCACGGTGATCGGTCGCAACACGAACGTCTATCCGCTGAGCTCGGTGCGCGGCTGCGTGGATGCAGACAGCATCTACAAGTCGAAGGGCGAGGTGGAGATCGTCGCGAAACACTGATGCGATCACAGCGTCGCCAGGGGGGACCCGGAGGACCGGCAACAGAGGCACAGTACTCCGAGACCCCTGCCTGAACGCTGACCTGATTCGTTTTCTACCGGCT
The DNA here is from genome assembly GCA_934229835.1 of uncultured Oribacterium sp. Taxonomy (GTDB): domain Bacteria; phylum Bacillota; class Clostridia; order Lachnospirales; family Lachnospiraceae; genus Oribacterium. Next base: position 7,643 of record CAKQED010000048.1, read on the forward strand.
GCGGCCGGAACATATATTAAAGGAGTTTACTATGGAACATAATTTCGGAGCAAATGTACACATCATGAACCACCCGCTGCTTACGCACAAGATTTCACTTCTGCGTGATAAGCACACCGGAACGAACGAGTTCCGTCAGCTCGTAGAGGAAATCGCGATGCTGATGGGCTTCGAGGCACTGGCTGACCTTCCGACGAAGACCGTCGAGCTTGAAACGCCGATCGAGACCGCAGATGTTGAGATGCTGGCGGGCCGTAAGCTCGCCATCGTGCCGATCCTTCGTGCCGGCCTCGGCATGGTATCCGGTCTGACCGCACTCGTTCCGAGCGCAAAGATCGGCCACATCGGCATGTATCGTGATGAGACCACGCATCAGCCGGTCGAGTACTTCTGCAAGCTGCCGAACCCGATCGAGGAGCGTCAGATCGTCGTCTGTGATCCGATGCTGGCGACCGGTGGCTCTGCGGTTGATGCCATCGACCAGATCAAGAAGCACGGCGGCAGAAAGATCAAGTTCATCTGCATCATCGCGGCACCGGAAGGTGTGAAGCGCCTTGCAGAGGCACATCCGGATGTACAGATCTACGTCGGAAACCTCGATCGCTGCCTGAACGAGAACGCATACATCTGCCCGGGACTGGGCGATGCCGGCGACCGTATCTTCGGTACGAAGTAAAGCAAAAAACGAGCTCGGACCTAAGGTCCGAGCTTATGTATGTCATGTGAGGCAGTGGATCCCGATACAAAAAAGTCGAGCCCGGACTTGAGGTCCGAGCTCGATCCCTTCGGGATACCGATCGAAGATCGGTACATGTACGTTCCGGCCTTTGCCTGATGCAAAGGCCTACACTGCCGCCAGTGGGACTTGAACCCACACAATGTTACCATTATCAGATTTTGAGTCTGACGCGTCTGCCATTCCGCCATGACGGCGAGTCCTGTGTTACGCGAGGACAACATACAGAATTTAGCATATAATTGCGAGGTTTTCAAGTCGATTATGACCTGTCTTGAAGCACGGAAGTGCATTTACGATTATCTGAATAACAAGCTGTCGGATGAGAAGCTGCAGGAGTTTATGGAGCATATTTCGGCGTGCGATGAGTGCATGGAGGAGCTGCGGATCACGCATATGGTCTACAGTGGTGTGCAGAAGCTGGATGCGGTGGATGATTCGAATCTGAACATCGACGGGTCCTTCCGGCGGCAGCTGATGGATACGCGCTTTTATCTGTTTCGTATCCACGCGATCCGGATCATCCGGATGGCGGCGGATTCGGTCGTGTTCTGGGCAGTTCTGGTGACGCTGCTTCTGCAGCTTCGGATCTGGTTTCTGTAGCCAGTGGTTTCGTGACGGTCTGATATCGACAGCTGCTTACGACAGTATCCGGTTTTCATCATTTCAGATGCGGATGGTATATGGTTTCAATCGTTAGAGGAGGAAGAGAGTTGACGGATAAGATTTTACTGATCGATGGACACAGCATCATGTCCCGGGCGTTTTACGGGATCCCGGAGCTGACGAATTCGCAGGGGCTGCACACGAATGCAGTCTATGGTTTCCTGAATATCCTTCTGAAGGTGCTGGATCAGGAGCAGGCGGATCATCTGGCGGTGGCCTTCGATGTGCACGAGCCGACCTTCCGCCATAAGATGTTTGACGCCTATAAGGGGACGCGGAAGCCGATGCCGCCGGAGCTGCACGAGCAGATCCCGCTGATGCAGGAGGTGCTTCGGTCGATGCACATTCCGCTCCTCATGAAGGGCGGCTACGAGGCGGATGACCTCCTCGGTACCATCGCGAAGCGCTGCCAGAAGGAGGGTGTGGAGGTGACGATCGTCTCTGGTGACCGTGACCTCCTGCAGCTTGCGGACGAGAAGATCAAGATCTGTCTTCCGAAGACGGCGAAGGGCGTGACGACGGTCTATAACTACTATCCGGATGATGTGATGAAGGAGTGGAACGTGACGCCGCTCGAGTTCATCGACCTGAAGGCTCTGATGGGTGACACCTCGGATAACATCCCGGGCGTGCCGGGCCTCGGTCCGAAGTCTGCGGAGTGGATCATCACGAAGTACCACACCATCGAGGCGGCGCATGCAGCGGCGCTGGCGGGCGACCCGGAGTTCAAGGTCCCGCGGAAGCCGAAGGCCGCGCAGATGCTGATCGATGAGTGGGAGAGTGCCGCGCTGTCGAAGACCCTCGCGACCATCTGCATTGACGCCCCGATCGACTTCGATTATGATGACGCCCGCGTCGAGAACATGTTCAATGCAGACTCCTTCGAGTTTGTGAAGCGGCTGGAGCTGAAGTCGCTCATGAAGCGCTTCGATGTGTCGAGCCTCGACCTCGCGGCGGAGCAGCAGCTGGATCTGTCGGGCCTCAAGGAGGTCGACGACCCGTACCTGGCGCGCATTGCCTTCCGGGACGCGGCGAGTGAGGGCCAGGCCGGCTTTGCGATCGCCGGAGATGAGCTTTACTTCGCGCTGGCTGGTGACCGCAGCTACCATTTCTACGGCTTCGACTGGCAGACAGAGCTGCAGGCGCTGGCACAGAAGAAGGGCGTCGAGCTCTACACCATGAACCTGAAGCAGGCGCTCTATCACTGTGCCTTCGCGCCGGAAAGCCCGGTCTATGACCTCGCGCTCGCGGCGTACGTCATCAATCCGCTGAAGGGCAGCTACAGCTACGAGGACCTCGCCCGTGATTTCATGGGCCTCACGCTGCCATCGGAGAAGGAACTCCGTGACGATCTGAAGGATCGACCGCATTGTCCGAATCCGTTTACGGACGAAGTGGCCAATGCAGGCGACGGTGCGCAGGTGGCGGGCTTCAACACGTACGCTGACGGCAGCTCGGCGAATCCGGTGGCGTGCACCATGGCGGCGTACAGCGCGATCGTGGCACTCCGCAGTGCGAAGAAGATTTTCACGAAGCTGGAGGAGCTCGAGGAGCGGACACTCTATGAGGAGATCGAGATGCCGCTCGTGTATACACTGTATGACATGCAGCGGGCCGGGATCCTCGTCGATAAGCAGGCGCTCGTCGACTATGGCGTCGAGCTTCGGGCCGGCATCGAAGAGCTGCAGGCGCGCATCTACGAAGAAGCAGGAGAGGAGTTCAACATCAACTCGCCGAAGCAGCTCGGTGAGATCCTGTTCGTGAAGCTCGGCATGAAGGGCGGCAAGAAAACGAAGTCCGGCTACTCGACCGCAGCGGATGTGCTCGAGAAGCTCGCCGAGGACCACGAGATCGTGGCGGATATCCTGAATTACCGTACGCTTACGAAGCTGAACTCGACCTATGCGGAGGGGCTTCTGAACTTTATTCAGGCGGATGGCCGCATCCATGGGGAGTTCAATCAGATGGTGACGGCGACGGGCCGTATCTCGTCGACGAATCCGAACCTGCAGAACATCCCGGTGCGTACGGAGCTTGGTCGACGCTTCCGCACCGTTTTCGTGCCGAAGCCAGGCTGCGTCTTCATCGACGCCGACTATTCGCAGGTCGAGCTCCGTATCCTCGCATCACTCTCGGGTGATGCGAAGCTGATCGCAGCGTATAAGGATGCGAGCGATATTCATGCCGTGACGGCCTCCCAGGTCTTCCATGTGCCGCTCGAAGAGGTGACACCGGAGCTTCGTCGGAACGCGAAGGCGGTCAACTTTGGTATCGTCTACGGTATCTCAGCCTTCGGTCTCAGTGAAGGCCTCAGCATCAGCCGGAGTGAGGCGAAGGAGTATATCGAGCGGTACTTCGCGGCGTATCCGGATGTCAAGAAGTATCTCGATGGCGAGGTGGCGTTCGCGCATGAGCACGGCTATGTGAAGACGATCTTCGGGCGTCGTCGGCCGGTGCCGGACATCAATGCCTCGAACTTCATGCGCCGCAGCTTCAGTGAGCGTGTCGCGATGAACTCCCCGATCCAGGGCAGTGCCGCCGATATCATGAAGAAGGCGATGAACGAGGTGAACCGCGCGCTCCGTGCAGGCGGCTACGAATCCCGCATCGTGCTCCAGGTGCACGATGAACTGCTGATCGAAGCACCGGCCGCGGAGCAGGAGGCTGTGAAGGCCCTCCTCATCGATAAAATGCAGCACGCCGTCGACCTCGCCGTCGAGCTCGTCGCCGACGCGAATGTGGGCGAAAACTGGGATGCCGCACACTGAGGTGTTTGCTTCAGCAAACACCGAAGGGTTGAGCAAGGGCTTCTATTGAAAGATAACAGTCCCGCTAAGGGGACCCGGCGTGATTTCACACGGTCTCTACGTATGGCCTCCGTTGCCGGTCCTCCGGGACCCTTGACTGAACTGTAGTCTTTAAAGGTGGAGATTGATATATAGTTTTTTCGTGACATTTTGTGCCTGGGCGAGGTGGAAGGAATGGATAGCAATATGAAAGAAATCCAATCGAACGATATCATGCACATCGGATTCCTGAAGATGGAGCCCTTTGCCGGCTCTTCGGAGGGGATGCGCTTCCGTATGAGTAAGGTGACGTATACGGAGCCGGATACGGAGCTGCTTGCGAAGATCGAGGCGGGGGAGGCGGCATATCCGGTTGATAAAAAGACCGGTGAGACGATCATGAACCCGACGAAGGATCGCTACACGCTTGGTGTCTGGGTCTGGCCGGAGCCGTACAGCTTCGACTTCACACCGGATGAGTACAAGACCTTCCGGGAGTTCGTCTTCTCAGAGGACGGTGTCATGGAGGGCCTCGCCTGGCTGAACGAGGAGAAGCAGGCGAAGGACTGGGCGGAGGCCGCCCTTTCGTGGACGGACTGGAAGACGATGGCAGGGAAAGCAGATGCTGGGGTCTGACCCCATTAAATTTTTATAAATATAATCTAAAGTTAAAGTTTATGGGATCAGACCCCATAAACTGAAGGGGAAATCAATGGTGATCGGAGTGATCGGAGGTGTCGGCGCGGGGAAATCCAGCGTGCTGGACGTCCTCACGCAGGAGTATCAGTTTACGGCGTACCGGACGGACAACATCGCGAAGTCCTTTTACGTCCATGGAGATCCGGTGTTTGAGGCACTGAAGGCGCTGCTCGGTGCGGACATCGAGCGGGCCGACGGCAGTGTCGATCTGTCGGTTTTTGCGTCAAGAATCTACGGTGTCGGAAAACAGAAGCTGCGGTCACAGGTCGACAGCATTGTCCACCCGGCAGTCTGGAAATACGTCGATGCGCAGGTGCACGCGGCGCGGAAGAGCGGGGCGGACATCGTCGTCGAAACGGCACTTCCGACTGCTCATTTCGTGGAGCTCTGCGATGAGGTATGGTTCGTCTATACCGAGGAAGCTGTGCGTATCGCCCGCCTCATGGAAACCCGTGGCTACTCTGAGGAGAAGGCCCGCGCGATGATCCATGCCCAGATTCCGGACGACGAGTACGCTGTGATGGCAGATTTCGTGATTGATAACTCAGGAAGCCGAGAAGAGACAGAAACGACGATCAGGGAACATTTACACGAAGGGTAAAATGATTCGTAGAGATAACAAAGGAAAGGCAAGAAGCATTTTATGAGATTTACGAGTATCGCCAGTGGTTCCAGCGGGAACAGCAGCTACATCGGCACGGACCATACGCATGTGCTGGTGGATGTGGGGGTGACGATGAAGGCTGTCAATCAGGGACTCCACGCGCTGGACCTCGATCTTTCGGATGTGCAGGCGATTTTTCTGACGCACGAGCATATCGACCATATCCGTGCTGTCGGCACGATATCCCGTAAATACCAGATTCCGATCTACGGCACGCTGGGCACGCTTCGCGAGGTGAAGCTGAACCGTACGCTCGGCGATTTCGCGACGGATCTGCTGCAGCCGGTCCTTCCGGATTCCGTCACGACCATCGGCGACCTGAGCGTGACGCCGTTTTCCATCGATCATGACGCAGCGGATCCGGTCGGCTATCGTATCGAGGCAGGCGAGAAACGTGTCGCCGTCGCCACCGACATGGGGCACTACGACGATTACATCGTATCGCATCTTGAAAATCTCGACGCGATGGTGGTCGAGGCGAACCATGATGTCCGCATGCTGAGCACGGGCCCGTATCCGATGTCTCTGAAGCGCCGGATCATGAGCGACCACGGCCACCTCAGTAACGAAAGCTCCGGGCACCTCATCGACCGCATCCTGAATCCGCATGTGAAGCACGTCTTTCTCGGGCATCTCAGTAAGGAGAACAACCTCCCGGAGCTTGCACTGAAAACCGTACAGCAGGAGATCGACGGATCAGACTCCGACTACCGCGCCGGCGACTTCGACATCAGCGTCGCGCAGCGCGACTGCATCTCGGACATCATCGAAATCTGATCGATGAGGAGAACGAAAAGGAGCTCACGGAGAGATACTATGGATAAAAGCATCGAATATATTTTAGAGGTCGCGCGCTGCCGAGGAATCACGAAAGCGGCAGAAAATCTGTTTATTACACCATCGGCGCTGTCGAAATATATCATCAGTAAGGAAAAGGAACTCGGACTTCTTCTGTTTCATCGTGTTGGAAAGGAATTCGTTCCGACGACGGCAGGAGAACACTATATTCAGAGGCTTCAGGAGATCCAGCTGATCGAACGAAAGATGGAGGACGAGATGCGCTTCTATGCGAATCTGAGGCGCGGGATACTGCAGGTCGGGATTCAGGCGAGCTTTATCGAGGCTTTATTTCGGGACATCCTTCCGGCTTTCGGCGAAAGACTGCCGGGTGTAAAACTTTCTGTGGTCGAAAGCACATTAAACGGGTTTTATCAGAAACTTCGGCAGAAACAAATCGATGTGGTTCTTGCGTTGGGGGACCAGCAGGAGGATGGAATCGAACGCTACCTGATCAAGGAGTGTCAGTTCGTGATTGCCACAGCGCATCCGGAGCTCTTTCAGGAATTTGCTGTGCAGAAGGATGGCTTTTCGTACCCATGGATCGATTCTGCGCTACTGGAAGATATTCCGCTGGTAGGACTTCGAAACGGATCTCTGTTTCAGGAGCGCACAGATAAGATTCTGGAAGCGAATGGTATTCGTACGTCCTTCACCTACCAGGTGATGGCGACCAGATCCGGACTTAGCTGTATCGAAAATACAGATGCCAGCATGATCACGGTCGATAGTATGGTGCTCAACAATCATTTTCGGAAGAAGATCTATCTGTATTCCTTCGGCGCAGCGCCGGCGACCCTGCCACTGACGCTGAGTTATCCGGCAGATTCGATTTTAAAGAATGAGATACAGTGTATGGCTGAGATATGTAGAACACATATCCGCTAAAATGCATCTGAAACAGATGCATTTTATATTATCTAGATATGGAAATTAAGTTGATGAAAGATGAAAATAAGGAGTTTTACAACATGTTTCTGAGCCGCTATCATAAAGACAGTTACATATTTATTTCTTTATGAAGGAGCGTATTCTTATGACACCACTGGAAATAACCTTAATTATTCTCGCATGTACCATTATCGCATTCCTGTCAGGCAAGATATCATTTTCGATCATTTCTGCCGGCATCATGATTTCTCTGATCGTGACCGGCGTGATGAAGCCTGCAGAGGCCTTTGCAGGTTTCACGAACACAAATGTTGTGATGTTCGTCGCGATGTTCGTGATCGGTGCAGCCATCACGAAGACGAGCCTGCTTGATCGGGCTCAGAATCTGGTTAAGAAATATAAGGAAAATCCGAAGATGCTGATTCTGATCGCTACACTCGTAGCCGGATTTCTGGCTACACTTACCAGTGCGACGGCGGCTGCGGCCATCATGATTCCGCTGCTCGTAGGGATCGCAAATGAAATCGGCGTCAGCCGTTCGAAACTTCTGTATCCGGCGATGGCGGTTGCGAATATCGCCACTGCATCGACTTTTCTCGGACAGGGCTCTGCGAATATGGCATGGAGTGACGTCATGATGAATGCCGGTGCACACACACCGCTCACCATCTGGGATTTCACGATCGCCCGTGTTCCACTTATCGTGATCTCTGTACTTTACATGATCTTTATCGGCTATCGTTTAATGCCGGACAACGACAATGCTTCTTTCGATGATCATCTGAAGGCGAAGGATACGGCTTCGAAATTAAGCCCTGCGAAAGAGAAGCTGGCAATTTTTATCATTCTGGCGACGATTGCCTGTATGCTCTTAGAAAAGACACTCGGCGTAAAGATGTTCATCTCTGCATCCATCGGTGCCATCGTACTGGTTCTCAGCGGCATCATGAATGAAAAGGAAGCACTTGCATCGATCCATCAGCCGACGGTTTACCTCTTTGCAGGTGTACTTGCGTTATCGGATGCCATCGCGAAGACCGGTGCCGGCGATGTCGTGGCGGATTGGATGCTGAAACTCATCGGCAACACTACAAATCCATACATCATCATGGCCGTATTCTTCATTATCCCGCTCATTCTTACACAGGTAATGTCGAATCTTGCAACAGTGACCATCTTCATCCCGCTTGTGTCTACTGCTTGCGTGAAGCTCGGCGTAGACCCAAGAGCCGCCGTTGTCGGTGTGCTGACTGCCAGCTGTATTTCGATCATGACCCCGATGGCTGCACCGTGTCAGATCATGATCATGGGCCCGGGTGGATATAAGC
>CAKQED010000049.1:0-16088 GCA_934229835.1 uncultured Oribacterium sp.
GTTTGATACAGAGAAACAGCTGGACACTCTGGTACAGCCGGACAAGGTGATCTCCGGTATCGAAAATGTCGCCGGTGTGAAGATCCCGGCCTTCAGGGAGCTGACCTTCAAGGACATCTCCTATAACGTGGATGATTACCCTTTATGGGTGGACACTGCACTGATCAAGCTGCGTGAGATCGCGCGTCTGGATGCGCTGGTTTCAACCCTTCGCAAGCAGGTGGAGCTTCTGGAAAAGGAACTTCGTTCCACATCCCAGCGTGTAAACCTCTTCGAGAAGGTCAAGATACCGGAGGCTAAGGAAAACATCCGTATCATCGGTGTTTACCTCGGTGATCAGCAGACAGCCGCTGTCGTACGCGGCAAGATCGCAAAGAAAAAACTGGTGGAGGCAGGACGATGATAGAAAAAATGAAAATGGTTCACGTCGTGACCACCGCTGAACATAAAGATGACATGCTGGAGGGGCTCCGTTCCCTGGGACTTCTCCATCTGGCAGAGCAGAAGCAGGCGAGTCAGGCTGCGAGTGAGCGCTTCACAGAGCTCGCACGTGTCTCCTCGAAGCTGCAGGAGTATCTGCCGGAAAGCAAGGATACAAAGAAAGACGCTGTAGGCGAAGCACCGGCACTTCTTTCGGATGAGGCATTCGAGCAGCTGTACCAGGAGGTTCGGAACGCACTCGCGAAGAAGGATCAGCTGACACAGCAGATCACCGCCGACATCACGGAGATGGAACGCATCGAGCCATGGGGACAGTTCTCACCGAGGGATGTCCGCGAGCTTCAGAAGCTCGGCTACGACCTCCATTTCTACCGTGTGGATAAGGATGTATGCGCAGCGATCATGGCTGACGAGAGCCTCCGGGTTCTTCGTCTCGCATCGGTCGATAAGGCAGATACCATCGCCGTGATCGGCACACTCCCGATGAGCTATAACGCGAGTGAATTCACGCTTCCGGAAAAGGGACTCGCCGAGCTGCAGCAGGATATCGCGGATTGCCAGCAGGCACAGGCAGCCTGTGATGCGCTCCTTCAAAAGGCGGCGCTTCACGAAAACAGCTTCCATCAGAAGCTGCTCGACGCGCAGAACGCAGAGGAGTACTCCTCCGCAAGCGAAACCGCGGAAGGCGATACACAGCTCGTATGGCTGTCCGGTTATATCCCGGAGATCTACCTCGACCGGTTCAAGGAAGGTGCCCGCGAGAATCACTGGGCATACGCGATCGACGAGGTTTCCACCGAGGATGAGCACATCCCGACGAAGCTTCGCTACAACAAGGTCAGCAAGCTGATCAAGCCGCTCTATGATATGCTGGGCATCCTGCCTGGATACTATGAGACGGATATCTCACTCTGGTTCCTGCTGTTCTTCGCACTATTCTTCGCGATGATCATCGGAGACGGTGGCTACGGCCTCCTGTTCCTGATCGGCACCATCGTGATGATCAAGAAGAGCGGAAAAATCGACACCGCGAGCTTCCTGCTCCTGGTACTGTCGACCTCAACCGTGATCTGGGGTGCCATCACCGGTACCTGGTTCGGTATGGAATCTGCGATGAAGGTTCCGTTCCTCCGCGCACTGGTTCTGCCTGGCTTCGCGAACTATCCGCAGTACTTCGATGTACCGGCCGCACTGCAGCAGAACAACATGATGAAGTTCTCCTTCACCATCGGTGCGATGCAGATGGAGCTCGGCAGCCTCCTCGCCGTCAAAAAGAAGATGGAAGAGAAGGATCTCAGCTTCCTGTCCGATATCGGATGGTTATTTACCATCTGTGGCATGTACCTTCTGGCACTCTACCTCGTATTACACGAGCAGCTTCCGCTGACACCGGTCGTTGCAGCGGTGGCGATCGGCTTCGTACTGGTTCTCTTTACGAACGGCATGGCACCGGGCAAGAGTATCGGCGCAGGTATCGCTTCGAGCTTAGGCGGAGCATTTACCGTCTTCCTGAACACGATCAGCTGCTTCGGTAATATCATGAGCTACATCCGACTCTTCGCCGTAGGCATGGCGGGACTCGCGATTGCTCAGAGCTTTAACAACATGGCCGCAGGTCTTGCACATGGACCTTTGATGATTGCTGCCGTCGTGATCGTACTGATCGGACACGTCATCAATATCGTTATGTGTATTCTCTCTGTCGTTGTACATGGTGTACGTCTGAACGTGCTCGAGTTCTCCGGACAGGTAGGACTAGAGTGGACCGGTATCGCGTACAACCCGTTCAGATTAAACGATAAAATTAAACAGTAAGCTTTTCAGATAAGCAAAAAGGAGATTATTATGAATATCGCTTTTATTGGTATGGCAGCAGCACTTGGTCTCTCTGCATTAGGTTCCGCATTTGGTACCGGTATCGCCGGTCAGTCCGCTGTAGGCGCATGGAAGAAGTGCTATGCACAGGGTAAGCAGGCACCGTTCATCATGACGGCATTTGCCGGCGCACCGCTGACACAGACCATCTACGGTTTCCTTCTGATGAACTTCATCGCGAGTGCGTACAATGCAGGCACCATCGATCCTGCACTGTCCCTCGGTGTCGGTATCTTCGGTGGTATCGCGATCGGCTTCTCCGCTATGTTCCAGGGCAAGGTAGCCGCTGCTTCTGCGGATGCACTCGGTGCAACCGGTAAGGGTACTGCGAACTACTTCGTCGTGATCGGTGTCGCTGAGACCGTCGCCGTGTTCGCACTGGTATTCTGCATGCTGCTTCTCAACACAGCAACCATCGCATAAAGCACAACAGAACAGGTTCTAATGAGGCCATCGGCATCCGCCGATGGCCTTTTAAATGGAAATTCAGTTCCCGGAAGACTGAAAACAGAAGCACAGTACTACGAGCTCGGAAAACTCTAAGTCGGGACCCCTAAGCGGCACTAGGCCCTCTGCAATCACTGAGTTTTCTTTATGAAAACTCAGCGTTGCAGAGGGTTCCAAGGAGAGATAACACCAAGTGCCGCTAAGGGAACCCGACTTGATTTTTCACGACCTCTTCGTATGGCTTCTGTTTCCAGTCTTCCGGGAGCTGCACCACGACATTCTTTATTAATTTCTAATGACAATCGAGAGAATATTCTTTGTTTCTAAGTTAAGCTCTGTTATAATGCCGTCGGAACAGGGTATCGTCGAGTGGGTTATCCTCTAAAGAGAAACTGCTGAATATCTCGATGATAAATAAAGCAAAAGAAGAAAACCCGGAACAGCGGGAGAAAGGATCATCGCTTCTGTCTATGGGACAGTACAGATGATGCATGCATATGAATAATCAGGATTTCGAACATCAGAATCATCAGGACGGGCTTGAGGTGCCGAATATCGCGCCGCGTCGTGAGGGTGGTGCGCGTCCGCCGCGGCGGACAGCGCCGTCTCGTGCAGCACAGCAGCGGATGGAGGAGCTTCGCTACCGGACGAGTCGTGTCGAGGCGAGCTTCGAGGAGGATGAGGACAGCGCATATGCGGATGCAGCGACTTCTCCGATGAGCGGCGTAGGGCAGACGCATCGCACGGACGGTGCATATGACCGCACAGCGGAGCGACCAAATGCGCAGGGGCGTCGTATGGACGATGCTATGGTTGCAGGTGCGCAGGGCAGACGGAACGGTCATCCGCGGATGAGCGACGAGATGTCAGCGAACGCACGGAAACAGCGTGTCGGAAATACGCGGATGGATCATGATATGTCGGCCACTGCGCAGGGCCTGCGCGCGAATGGTGCATCCGGGGCCGGCAACGCGCCGCGGCGGGCACGCGGGAGGAAAAGGGCGAACTGGGGCCGTCGTGTGCTGGCCGGTATCCTCGTGCTGGTCGTCATCATTGGCGGCTTCTTCGGCTGCAGTGCCGTGAAATCGCTCGGTCAGTCGAAGTTCTGGACGGTGGCGGTGTTTGGCGTCGATTCGCGTGACGGAAATCTCGGTGCGGGGGCGCTCAGTGATGTCATCATGCTCGCGAGCATCAACCGGAAGACGGGGGATGTGAACCTCACGTCGGTTTACCGCGATACGTATCTTCAGATCGATGATGAGGGAAAGTACCATAAGATCAATGAGGCGTACTTCAAGGGTGGTCCGAAGCAGGCCATCGCAACGCTGAACCGGAACTTCGATCTCGACATCGATGATTATGTGACCTTCAACTGGAAAGCGGTCGCCGAGGGCCTCAATGTGCTCGGTGGCGTCGATCTCGATATCAGCGATAAGGAATTCGCGTATATCAATGCGTTCATCACAGAGACGGTACAGGGTACGGGGCTCGGATCCGTGCAGCTCGAGCACAGCGGCATGAACCATCTCGATGGTGTACAGGCCGTCGCGTATGCGCGTCTTCGTCTCATGGATACCGATTTCAACCGTACGGCGCGTCAGCGGAAGGTGCTGGAGCTCGCGATGCAGAAGGCGAAGGCTGCCAGTAAGAAGACGCTGGTGGCGACGGCGATGGAGGTCATGCCGGATATCCAGACGAGTATCGGCGCAGATGATATCCTGGATATCGCGAAAACCGTGAAGAAGTATAACATCCAGAACGCGGTCGGCTTCCCGTTCTCACGTGATACCACGAACGTCGGTAAGATGAATGTCGTCGTGCCGGCGACGCTCGTATCGAACGTCGCACAGCTGCACCCGTTCCTGTATGGTGATGATGCGGCCGGCTACACACCGAGCGCGAAGGTGCAGGAGATCTCAGCGCACATTCAGAAGAAGACCGGCATCGGAGAGCTGCCGAATGCAGACATCCCGAAGATCGGTGGCGGCACCGGTGTGACGAAGGCAGCAGAGGGAGCCGCGAACAGCGGTGACAACGGAAAGTCCGGAAACAGTGGCCAGAATCCGGCTGCGGCTGTGGAGACGCCGGCACCGGAAACCGCTGCGGCAGCAGAGAGCGAATCTGCGCTTGAATCCACCGAAGTGACGGCGGACGGCCAGACGACGGAAGAGGAGAGCACCATCGAGGAGCTTTCGAAGAGCGAGAATTCGAACGAGCCGGAGGCTTCCGGTAAGAACACCTCGTTCGGAAACGGTGGTTCAAATGGCAACTCGGATACGAATGTGTCTTCGGATAAGCATACTTCCTCCGAAAAAGCGGACAGCTCTGATCCGAACGATTCGTCTGATCGACATAACGGTGGCACATCCGTGAAGGAGACGAGCCGGCACAGCACGGAAGCGGGCAGCAGCTCCGTGAAGGAAACGGAAAATGCCGGTCCGGAGGTCGGACCGGTCGCGCCGCCACAGACGACAGAAGCGGGGCCGATCGCAGAAACCGCCGCGTGATTCGCAGTAACAGCTCAGCCGGGTGAAGAAATCACCCGGCTGATGCTATAGTTTTAATCAAACTGTACACGCAAGGCTCATTTTAAAAATCATGTATACGAATTTCTCTGCAAAAAACAAAAAGCTGCAATTAAAATAGACACTGACGTTTAGATTTTGAAATCCTGTATATTAAATCGACGATTGAAATGTAAAATCAACTCCTGATCTCGATTTTTATATACACGATTTCTGAAATAGTTCTTCCGTGTATAGTTTTGTTCCGGAATTCCTCTCCGAGGCTCAAATTTCATATACACGAAATATTAAACGGCCTTTATGTGTATATTCCAACGCAGAAAAGCCTGAAACCGATGGAATCCTTCATTCCATCGGTTTCAGGCTTTTCATTGAGCGGAGATGCAGGGATTTGAACCCTGGCGCCGTTTAACCGGCCTAGCGCATTTCGAGTGCGCCCCCTTCGGCCACTTGGGTACATCTCCATTTTATAACACTAGAGGATGGATCTCTCGAACCATCCTCTAATGCCGGTAGTCGGGGTCGAACCGACACGACCATCACTGGTCACAGGATTTTAAGTCCTGAGCGTCTGCCTATTCCGCCATACCGGCAGGACCAAATTATAATACAAAAAAACAGCGTGCTTGTCAATATTCGATTCGCGGATTGACTTTTCCCTTCTGAGGGCGCATAATCGGTATATACCGGAAATAAAGGAGGATACAGCGATGCCGAGACCGCCAAGATGCCGTCGAATCTGCAGTGCGCCCAGGGTGGAGCGATTCTGCCCATGCGATGTGGCAGAGAGCGCTCCGATTCTGCTGACGCTCGATGAGTACGAGGTCATCCGTCTCGTGGATCTCAAGCAGCAGACGCACGAGCAGTGTGCCACGCAGATGGATATCTCACGCTCGACCGTGCAGGAGATCTATGAAAACGCACGACGCAAGCTCGCCGCCTGTCTCGTCTACGGAAAGCCGCTGCACATCACCGGCGGAAACGTCCGAATCTGCAGCGGACAGGAGCAGCGATCCGAAAGCTGCGATCGTGCAGGGACATGCGATCGAGCAGGCCAGGATGACACCGGCGGAACGCCAGGTGTGGGAAGCGCAGTTCAGGATGACACCAGCGGAACGCCAGGTGTGGGAAGCGCTTGCGGCAGAGCAGGTAAATCCAGCACTTGCTGTACCTCTGGTTTAACCAGTGATCATAAAGGAGATATCATCATGAGAATTGCAGTAACCTATGAAAACGGACAGATTTTCCAGCACTTCGGACATACCGCACAGTTTAAGATCTACGATGTAGCAAACGGCGAAATCGTACGTGCAGAAGTAGTGGATACGAACGGCAGTGGCCACGGCGCACTGGCAGGCTTCCTGATGCAGCTCGGTGTCGATGCACTGATCTGCGGCGGCATCGGTGGTGGTGCACAGATGGCACTCGCCGAGGTCGGTATCCGTCTTTTCGGTGGGGTCAGCGGGGACGCAGATGCAGCGGTCAATGCACTCATCGCCGGAAATCTCGGCTATAACCCGGATGTGCACTGTGACCACCATGATCACGAGCACGGCGAGGGCGAACACAGCTGTGACAGTCACGGCTGCGGCAACCACGGCTGCCACTGATGCCGATTTCGCAAGCTAAGAGAACGCAGAGCGTTTGCAGATAAGCGCGTATCCGAAGAGTACGCCGTAATTGGTAATGCACATACACAAAAACTGTATAGGCGGTAAGTTGCAGTACTGCAAATTGCGGCGTATGAATAGTACCCTCTTGTCAAAGAGACAAGAGATTTTAGTTGCCCCCATTTTCAAACAGCTATGAATCTGAACACTCTGTGCGATAATGAGCCATGAATTCGAAAGTTTTTATAAACTCTGAGGCCGGCCTGCGCCGGCCTTTCGCGAAGCTGGTATAATGATGATATGAGTAAAGCACGAAAGGAGATATGTGATGGAAAAGAATAAGTATGCAGGCACGCAGACCGAGAAGAATCTGATGGAGGCATTCGCCGGCGAATCGCAGGCACGCAATAAGTATACCTACTTTGCTTCGAAGGCGAAGAAGGAAGGCTACGAGCAGATCGCTGCGCTGTTCCTGAAGACGGCGGACAACGAAAAGGAGCATGCGAAGCTGTGGTTCAAGGAGCTGAACGGGATCGGAGATACCGCAGAAAACCTGAAGGCAGCCGCCGAGGGTGAGAACTACGAGTGGACCGATATGTATGAGGGCTTCGCGAAGACCGCAGAGGAAGAGGGCTTCCCTGAGCTCGCTCACCGTTTCCGCCTCGTAGCCGCGATCGAAAAGCATCACGAGGAGCGCTATCGCGCACTGCTGCATAACGTCGAGATGGCCGAGGTCTTCGCAAAGAGCGAGGTCAAGGTCTGGGAATGCCGCAACTGCGGACACATCGTCATCGGCGAGAAGGCCCCGGAGGTCTGCCCGACCTGCAACCACCCGCAGAGCTATTTCGAGGTGCACGCAGAGAACTATTGATCCGCTATGTTTCATAGCACTGTACGTTCATCCGGGCGACCCATGACAGACTGTGCGCTCGCCGAAGGATGAACGCACACGACGGTGAGTACAGAAGAGCATCGCCCTGATCATGAACCAACACTACGAAGAAAGGAGATCGTAACATGGAGCAGAAGTATTATATTTGTAAGCATTGTGGAAACATCGTCTTAAAAGCAAAGGACAGCGGCGTTCCGGTGGTCTGCTGCGGCGAGCCGATGACGGAGCTCATCGCCGGCACCAGTGACGGGGCGCGTGAGAAGCATGTTCCGGTATGGAGCGTAGAGAACGGGATCGTGCATGTACAGGTCGGCTCTGTGGAGCATCCGATGCTGCCGGAGCACTACATCGAGTGGATCTCCATCTTTACGAAGCAGGGCTATCAGCATAAGGCACTGCATCCGGGCGAGAAGCCGGTCGCAGACTTCGCACTCTGTGCGGGCGACGAGGTGGAGGCGGTCTACGCCTACTGTAACCTCCACAGCCTCTGGAAGGCGTAACATCATAAGAGAAAGAGGCGAGAATGCGATGAAAATAGAACTGAATTCAGATCAGGATGTGGTGAATACCGTCCGTGAAGGTCTGAAGCGCACCGGTGGCTACTGTCCATGCCGCCTCGAGCGTACGGAAGATACGAAGTGCATGTGTAAGGAATTTAAGGACCAGATCGCCGATCCGAGCTATGAGGGCTTCTGTCACTGCATGCTGTACTACAAATCACTGAAGGACTGAGTGCGCGATGCGTCGAGCAGCCAGGCGCTCTCCGTCCAGTGACGAACGATCCGGCTGACAGCATTGGCGAAACACACAAACGACCACGCCCGCCACATCCACCGGCAGGGCCGCAAAGAGAAAGGAGCCTGTATGGCTGAGCTTAAAATCACTGCAACAAATTTTGAAACCGAAGTGCTTCACTCTACGAAGCCGGTGCTGATCGACTTCTACGCGGACTGGTGCGGGCCGTGCAAGATGCTGTCCCCGATCGTGCATGAGATCGCCGAGGAGTTTGCGGATACGCTGAAGGTGGGAAAGGTCAATGTCGACGAGCAGATGGATCTCGCGATGCGCTTCAATGTTTCCAGCATCCCGATGCTGGCGCTGATTCAGGACGGAAAGATGATCGACCAGTCGATCGGCTACTGCCCGAAGGAAGACATCCTCGCGATGCTGAAGAAGCTCTGAATCACATCGTATCTCCGCTTCACCGGACGAAGCACCGTACTGCAGCAGTTCGTAACCGTTCAGCCAGAGGGCGGCAATGGAGACACCGTACTCCGAGACTGCTGACCTCCAGGCCAGGGTCCCTTCCTGCACGGTTACCGCAGATCAGAAAAACAGCGAAAAGGTCATCGCGCAGGCGGTGGCCTTTTTTCTCTGCAGAAAAAGTATTACGCCTTTTGTAAGATGGATTTCTCTGCGTCTATGCTATAATACTGTCAACTATCGGAGGTGAACTATGGAATTCAGAACCTATAAAAACCGCATCGTGCTGGTGGATGACGAAGCGCAGGCACTGGCAGAGATCGATTTCCCGGCGATGGAAAAGGAGCCGGGCACGGTCGAAATCACCCATACCTATGTCGATGAGAGTCTGCGTGGCCGGGGGCTCGCCGGGAAGCTCATGACGCGGCTCATCACCTACCTCGAGCGGAATCAGCTGAAGGCCTGGCCGAGCTGCAGCTACGCCGTGGACTGGTTTGCGAAGCACAGCGAAGCCGCGCATCTTCTGAGCCCATCCTATATGCCGGCCGATCCAGCCCAGCAGCCCGTGCTGGACATGCCCGAACGGACGCAGCCGTCCATGTCCACGGACTCTTCACTGAACAGCACGACCTTAACGATCTCGGTGGACCACACCGCCTCGCTCGAAACCGACCTACCATCGTCCGACCGCACGCAGGCCTCCGTACCGCGCCCGCGCGCAGACGAAGCTCGCCATGCGAATCCACGTCCGGTGCACGACGAGACAGAGGAGGACGCTTATTTCCGTAACACGGAGTACGGCGACGAAGAGAAGGACGCTCATTTCCGTGACACGGAGTACGGCAACGAAGAGGAGGATGGACCGGTCGATGGCGGCATCCGCGACCGCATGCTCATGGGCGTGAACCGTGTCCTGCAGCTCTTCTCTGTGGCTGCGCTGATCCTCCTGTATCTTCTCATGGTCGTACCGGCGCTCGAAAATCTGAACGCCCTCGGCCCGATCGAGTCGATGATCACGGACCACAATGTCGCCGAAATCACCTTCATCTCGGTTTTCGTGGGCATCACGCTGTTCAGCCTGGTCTCCCTCTTCTGGATGCTCTCCAGAAAGAAATACGTGCGCTACGGCACGCTGGAAACGATCGATACCGGCCGCGGCATGACCGCCTTCATCCTCCTGCTCCTCGTGGAGGTGATCGCCATGCTCCTGAGCCCGATTATGGAATCCGCGCAGCCCGTCATCGTGGGCCTCGCCATCGCCTCCACCCGCCTCGTCGTGAACCGCGCGATGATCCTCATGGCCGGCGGCGTCGGCCTCGTCCTCTCCGTGATCCGGAAGATCATCCGGCATTGACAGAAGACGCCCGCATCCCTATACTGAATGCTCGGCTTCCATCTACAGCAGAGGCCAATGTCTCCATCTGCCCACGATCCGGAAGAGAGCGACAGTGAAACGCATACAGCCCCTCCGGCCCCCTGCCTGCACGGTTACGCATACATTCTTCGAAAGAGAGAACATCGATTGAGAAACATAAAACTGAAGCAAATGCTGGCGCTTCTCTGCGCCGGCCTCACACTGGCCTGCAGCCTGCCGGGCTGCAGCCGCGCGACGAAGCTCGAGCGCTACAACAAGCAGTTCCTGGATGTCTTCGACACCGTCTCGATGGAGATCGGCTTCGAGAAGAGTGAAGCAGATTTCCAGAAGTCTTATGAGAGCTCTCACGCACAGCTCCTGAAGGAGCATAGGCTCTACGACATCTATAACGACTACGAGGGCATCAACAACCTAAAAACCGTCAATGACAACGCCGGCATCCAGCCGGTAAAGGTCGATCCGGACCTCCTTTCCCTCATAAAATGGGGCAAGGAGGTCTACACCCTCACCGATGGCAAGGTCAATATCGCCTACGGCGCGGTGCTGCGTCTCTGGCATGACAAGCGGGAAGCCGGCATCGAAGATCCGACACACGCTGAGCTGCCGGATCAGGCCGCCCTGGAGGAAGCCGCGAAGCATACGAACATCGAGGATGTCATCATCGACGACGCAGCCGGCACCATCTATCTGAAGGACCCGGAGATGAGCCTGGACGTCGGTGGCATCGGCAAGGGCTATGCGACGGAAAATGCTGCAAAACAGATTCAGAACGAGGGCTCGGAAAACTTCCTCCTGAACCTCGGCGGTAATGTGCGTGCGATCGGTATCCGAGGCGATGGCTCGAAGTGGGTCTGCCCGGTGGAGAGTCCGGAATACCGCGACAGCCAGACCGGCGACCAGTACGCGATCGTCTGCTACCTCGATGGCCGCTCCCTTGTCACCTCCGGTGATTATGAGCGCTATTTCGTCGTGGATGGGCAGCGCTATCATCACATCATCGATCCGGATACCCTGTATCCGGCGAAGTATCATCGCAGTGTATCGATCCTGACTGAAGATTCCGGCCTCGCCGACGCCCTGTCGACCGCGCTCTTCATGATGCCGGTCGAGGATGGCAAGGCACTGATCCAGTCCATCCGCGAGGGCAGCAGTCCCCTCGGTGCCGACTTCCGGGTCGAGGACCTCGAAGCTATGTGGATCGACGCAGACGGGCACCAGGAGTATACAGACGGCTTCCTGAACTATACGAAAGCATAAGCGTTAAGCTTTGGACCCCGGAGGGGCGGCAACGGAGGCACAATACTCCGAGACCAGTAAAATCTAAGCCGGGGCCCCTGGCTGAACTGTACCTCCTACGGGCCCCTCCGGGGCCCCGAAAAATTTTCAAAATTAGTTGTTGACAAATGTTTTAAAGTTAGGTACTATATACGAGTCGCTTGAAGCGAGCGACACAAAAAACACATAGCGCTGTCGCCAAGTGGTAAGGCAACGGATTCTGATTCCGTCATTCCCAGGTTCGAATCCTGGTAGCGCTGCGAAAGATCCCAGAACTTTGGTTATCAAGGTCCTGGGATTTTTTTGTAAGAAAAAGAACTGAATATGTTCCTTGCCATCTGTCCTCTGAAAAGCTAACATAAGAGTATACGAAAAAGTGGGACAGGCCCGCAAAAATACATGGACACCATGGAGGAAAAGTATGAAGTTACGTAAGTTAAGCGCAATCATGATGGCCGCTATTGTGGCGACCTCGACACCAGCCGGTGCAGTACTCGGTCAGATCACCGCCTATGCAGATAGCGACAAGGATAAGTCCAAGGACTACGAGATCGGCGGTGCGGACTGGGATGTACAGGAGGACGCCAACGGCAAGATTCATATCTATGCCACCTGGGATGCGTCCGACGACAGCTGCAGAGCGACCATCACCGTAACCCGTGATGATAAGAAGACCGGTATTTCCGTGGACACCACAACCAAGGCAGGATCTGTCGAGCTCACACAGCAGGTCAAGAAGTATGGCAAGACCGGTGACTACACCTTTAAGATCAAGGCGAAGTCGAAGAGTAAGGATGAGGATGGAAAGTCGACCGGTGAGCTCTCTGAGTCCGAGTCTGATTTCCTCGAAATCGATTCCGATATGATGAAGAAGCTCTCTTCCACCGCTGCAACGAACAGTGGTGTAAATACAAATAACACACCGGGTTCTTCCATCCCGACACCGGGCACTGCCGGCACACCGGGTACCCCGGGCACACCGAGTGCAGGTCCTAGCGGCACCAGCACACCGGCAACTCAGTCGACCAGCACCAGCGGTGACTTCCTCACGAACGGTGTCATCACTGACTGGGGGATCGGCCACGTGTACCTCGTAAACGGCGCACCGGTCTTCAGCAAGTGGATCGTGGATTCCGGCAAGCTCTACCACATCGGTGCAAACGGCTTCATGGATAAGAATCTCATCTTCAGTGACTACACCGGTACACACTATGTCGGCGCAGATGGCGCACTGGTATACTGATCTTAGAACTGTAAACCACGTTGAAACCGTCCTTCCGGACGCAGGGGGGAAATATGAAGCGTTTTATACAGGAGTTTAAGGAGTTTGCCATCAAGGGCAACATGGTCGACCTGGCGGTCGGCATGATCATCGGCTCGGCCTTCACCACACTTGTGAAGTCCGTCGTCGACAATCTCTTCATGCCGATCCTGTCCATCTTCACCGGAAAGCTGGATTTCACCAACATGTTCATCCCGCTCGCCGGACAGACCACGAAGGTCTACAGTGAGGCGGTCGAGCAGGGCGCGGTATTCGCGTATGGTGCCTTCCTCACCGAGCTGATTTCCTTCCTCGTGATGGCACTGGTGGTCTTCCTCTTCGTGAAGGAGATCAACCACCTGCGGAAGCCGAAGGCGGAGTCGGCGCCAGCCACTCCGACCACGAAGATCTGCCCGTACTGCATGTCGGAGATCGACGTGAAGGCGACCCGCTGCCCGCACTGCACCTCGAAGCTGGAGGGCTTCCAGATCGATCCGGCAGAGCTGAACAGATAAACGTCGCAAACGTAGTTAAGTCAAGGCGTGGCTCGACGGAACAGTACGAAGATTACCCGAGCGACCGTGCCACAGATAATTCACTTGACGAAACACCTGCGAGCGTTTATGATTCTAAAACGCTCACAGGTGTTTTTATGTATCCCGAGGCCTGCCGAAGGGCAGCAGTGCACGGATCCGCGTCGTGCGACCGCACAGCGCCGGGGTGAGTACAGGGCGGTGACATCAGCCGTAACAAGAGTCTGTTGGATGAGTTAACAGAGGCGAATATGAACGAACATACTGAACGAACGAAAATATCTGAGCGAGCAGGTCTGACGGGAATCGTATGCAACCTGCTCCTTTTTGTATTCAAAATTTCCATCGGGATCATCATCAACTCCGTGTCGATCATGGCCGATGGCTTTAACAACCTGTCCGACGCCGGCAGCTCCGTGATCTCCGTGGTCGGCTCGAAGATGGCCGGAAAGAAAGCCGATGAGGATCATCCGTTCGGGCACGGGCGCATCGAGTACATCGCGGCCTTCATCGTCTCGATCCTGGTACTGAATGTCGGCCTCAGCTCCCTGCAGGACTCCTTCCGGAAGATCCTGCATCCGGAGATGATGCACTACAGCATCTATGCCGCCGTGATCCTGCTCGTTTCCATGCTGACGAAGCTCGGCCTCGCGCTGTTCTACCGTCGCGTCGCAGAGAAAATCGACTCGAACATCTACCGTGCGTCGAGCCAGGATGCCTTCATGGATATCATGACGACGGCAACGACCTTCGCGTCCCTCCTGATTTTCCATTTCTTCGACCGGAACATCGATGCCTATGTCGGCCTCCTCGTCTCCCTGATCGTCCTCTGGAACGGTGTCGGCATCGCACGGGAGACGCTGGCACCACTGATCGGTGACTCCATCGATCCGGAGCTCTTTTATACCATCATCGATTTCGTCGAGCGCTATCCGGGCATCCTCGGAAGTCATGACCTGATCGTCCATAACTACGGTCCGAACCAGTACATGGCCACCATCCATGCCGAGGTGGACGGCCGCAGCGACATCGAAAGCGCCCATGACCTCATCGACCGGATCGAGCATGACTGCGAAACACAGCTCGGCGTCCACCTGGTGATTCACATGGACCCGATTCATAACGACGATGAGACTCGCTTTTACAGGGCGCTGCTGGCGAGCATCCTCTCCGAGCTCTCCCCGGAAAGCAGCTTCCATGATTTCCGTATCCGGCATACCTCCGACATCGCGCAGCTCGTAAAAGAAAAGCATACGAAGCACAGCTTCGTCGCGGGCAGCAACGGTGCGCAGACGCAGAAGCTCATCTATCTGGTGTTCGATCTCATCACGCCATGGAACCTGACGAAGGAAGAAGAAAACCAGCTCCTGCATGGCATCCAGAACCGGATGCAGATCGAGAATCCGGATGTGCGCTGCATCATCCAGCTCGATAAGCCGTACATGCACACGCACTCCGCCGAGGAGGATGCCGAAGCACGGGCACGTGCTACTGAGGATCTCGAACACACAGAGCAGCCGGAGGGCACAGAAAATAAGCAGTCAGGTGCCGTCGGCACTGGCGGCACAGACGAAGTCCAGCCACATGATGGCCGCACTGCAGACACAGACGAAGCGAAGACAGTTCCATACGACAGCACAGAAGGAGAGTAACGCATGTACGAATTTAACGAGCGGGTCCGCTATTCCGAGACAGACGAGCATGAGCAGGCGACGATACTTTCGGTCGTGAATTATCTGCAGGACTGCAGCACCTTCCACTCGACAGAGGTCGGCCTCACGGTCGATTATCTGCGGGAGATGAAGCGCGCCTGGCTGCTCAGCTACTGGGACATCTATATCGAGCGCATGCCGAAGCTCTGTGAGCGCCTCACGATCGGCACCTGCCCGCATGCCTTCCGCGGCGTGCTGGCACACCGTAACTTCTGGATCAAGGACGAAGCCGGTGCCTACATCCTGCGCGCCGACAGCCTCTGGTTCTGCTATGACACCGAGCGTATGCGTCCTGCGAAAATCACCGAGGATATGCTGACGCCGTTCGGCGAGATGCGGGATGTGCTGGCGCTCCCGGCCAGCGAGCGAAAGATCACGGAACCGGAGGTGCTCACGGAAGCCGCACCGATCCTCGTGCAGCCGCATCACATCGACAGTAATCATCACGTCAACAACGCACAGTACATCGCGATCGCCGACGAGGTGCTCACTGAGGCAGCTGGTGGAAAGGAGCGTTTTCACGCCGGTCGCATCCGCGCAGAATATCGTAAGGCGGCCGTGCTCGGGGATACAATGCTTCCGAAATATGGATCGTCACTGGACGGCGGGCTGATCGTCAGCCTCCAGAGCCCTGCCGGCGAGGTCTACTGTAATGTAGAGTTTATTCGCAGCTGAACGGGCGGCACGCCGATGGAGACATTGGCCTGAAATACAGTATAAAAAAAAGGCGTACCGCGGCATGCAGACAGCCTGTACGTAATAGAAAGAAGAGGAAAAACATGATTGAATTAGGAAAGATCCAGACACTGAAGATCGCGCGCGAGAAGGACTTCGGTGTGTATCTCGCAGACAGCGAGGGCGCTTCGGTGCTGCTTCCGAAGAAGCAGGTGCCGGCAGGGAAGACGATCGGAGATGAGCTCTCCGTATTCGTGTACAAGG
>CAKQED010000050.1:0-15208 GCA_934229835.1 uncultured Oribacterium sp.
GACGATTTCTATAATCCACATCATGAGGCGGTTCTTCGGATGATTCAGATGACCATCGACGGCGCGCATAAGGCAGGCAAGTGGGCCGGCATCTGCGGTGAGCTCGGTGCAGACACGACGCTGACGGAGCGCTTCGTCGAGATGGGAATCGATGAGCTGAGCGTCGCACCATCCATGGTGCTCAGCGTGCGCAGTAAGATTTGTGAGATGGAGTAAGGGAGTAGAAATCATGAGAATTTATAGAGCGAAGGACTATCTGGACATGAGCCGTAAGGCCGCAAACATCGTTTCTGCACAGGTGATTATGAAGCCGGACTGTGTACTCGGCCTCGCGACCGGATCCACACCGATCGGCTTATACAAGCAGCTGGTGGAGTGGTATCAGAAGGGTGATCTCGATTTCTCTGAGGTCCGCACCGTGAATCTCGACGAGTATAAGGGGCTGACACGTGACAACGACCAGAGCTACTACTACTTCATGCATGAGAATCTGTTCGATCATGTGAATCTCCCGGTGGAGAGCACACATCTTCCGAACGGCATGGAGATGGATTCCGAGAAGGAGTGCAAACGCTACTCCGCACTCATTAAGTCCATGGGCGGTATCGATCTTCAGCTCCTCGGCATCGGCCATAACGGACATATCGGTTTCAACGAGCCAGATGAGGCCTTCGATTCAGATGTACACTGCGTGAATCTCACCGAGTCGACGATCGAAGCCAACAAGCGTTTCTTCGCTTCTGCGGACGACGTTCCGAAGCAGGCATACACGATGGGCATCAAGACCATCATGCAGGCGAAGAAGATCCTCATCGTGGCGAGCGGCGAGGACAAGGCACAGATCGTGCACGATGCGTTCTTCGGTCCGATCACACCGAAGGTTCCGGCATCTGTTTTACAGCTCCATAATGATGTAACCCTCGTTGCGGACGAGGCAGCGCTCAGCAAGGTCGAGCTGTAAAGCGCAGAAGAGGGGAGCTGAGAACTATGCTTATAAAGGGTGCAAAGGTATATACAGCGGAGCATCGCTTCGAAACGAAGGATGTCGCTGTGGCCGATGGCCGATTCACTGCGCAGGGCGGAGATGAGAAGGTGGTCAATGCAGACGGCCTCTACATGATTCCGGGCCTCGTGGATATACACTTCCACGGGTGCATGGGCGCAGATATGTGCGATGGCACGGAAGAAGCGCTGGATGTGATCACGAAGTATGAGGCTTCGATCGGTGTCACCTCCGTGTGTCCGGCGACGATGACCATCGCAAAGGATGAGCTTCTCAAGGTGATGCAGAACGCGGGCGCATATACGTATAAGCGTGGTGCGCATCTCGTCGGTATCAACATGGAGGGACCGTTTATCAGTGCCGCAAAGAAGGGGGCACAGGCTGCGGAGAATATCCTTCGCTGTGACGTGGAGCTCTTCCGACAACTGCAGAGTGCGGCGAAGGGCCTCATCAAGCTCGTGGATATCGCACCGGAGGAGCCGGGCGCAATCGACTTCATCGATCAGGTGAAGGGTGAGGTGGTGGTTTCCATCGCGCATACCATGGCGGATTATGAAGCGGCGAAAACCGCCATCGCGCATGGTGCGTCGCATGTAACGCATCTTTACAATGCGATGCCGCCACTCAACCACCGGAATCCGGGGGTGATCGGTGCCGCACGGGATGCGGAGAACGTCCATCCGGAGCTGATCTGTGATGGCGTACATATTCATCCGTCTGTGATCCGTGCGACCTTCGCGATGTTCGGTGCGAAGCGGATGATCCTCATCAGTGACAGCATGCGGGCGACGGGCCTCGAGGATGGTGAGTATACCCTCGGTGGGCAGCCAGTCACCGTGCGGGGCAATCTCGCAACGCTGCATGATGGCACGATCGCAGGATCCGCGACGAATCTCATGGACTGCATGCGTTTCTGCGTGAAGACGGTGGGACTCTCCCTCGAGGACGCGGTCATGTGTGCAACGGAGAATCCGGCCAGAGAGATCGGTATATACGATCAGGTCGGCAGCATTGAACCAGGCAAGAAGGCGGACTTCGTGCTCCTGGATCAGGATTTAAAGCTGGTAAGTGTTTATATAGACGGAGAGGAGATTTGACAGATGTTCGGACTTTTCAAGAGTAAGGAAAAAAGCAGCATCCTCCACTCACCGTGTAATGGCAAGGTGGTTCCGATCACAGAGGTACCGGATCCGACCTTCGCGGAGAAGATACTCGGTGATGGATTTGCGGTGATTCCGGCAGAGGGTAAGGTATATGCACCGGCCGATGGCGAGATCACCATGGTGTTTGACACACTGCATGCGGTGACGATGACCACGACACAGGGGATCGAGGTCCTGATTCATATCGGACTCGATACGGTAAACCTGAAGGGCGAGCCGTTCACCGCGCATGTGAAGGCCGGGGATAAGGTAAAGCAGGGCGATCTTCTGATGGATGCAGATCTCGGGAAGATTCAGGCGGCCGGCTTAAATATCATCACACCGGTCCTGATCTGTAATACCGATGATTATAAGGAAATCAGCCTGCAGAAGCAGGGCGAGGTCACAATCGCGGACAGCGTGCTGAAGATTTCCTGATATGTGCTTAATTTCGAACCTGATTGGAGTGATCCAATTTAGTATATTTTTTTAAGGAGGGGAAATATGAAGTTTCTTCAAAAGTTGGGTAAAGCGTTAATGCTCCCAGTAGCTGTGCTGCCGATCTGTGGTATCCTGATGGGTATCGGATACCTGCTCTGTCCTGCAACCATGCAGGGTGGTGACATCCAGGGTGCAGCCAACCTGATCGGTCTGTTCCTCGTAAAGGCAGGTGGTGCCTTAATCGATAACATGGCGATCCTTTTCGCAATCGGCGTCGGTGTCGGTATGTCTGATAAGAATGACGGTACCGGCGGAATCGCGGCTCTTGCTTCCTGGCTCATGCTCACCACACTCCTGTCCACAGGATTCGTGACGACCCTGATGCCGTCGATCGCAGAGAGCGAAGTCAAGACCATCGCGTTCAACAAGATCGCGAACCCGTTCATCGGTATCCTCGCCGGTGTCATCGGTTCTACCTGCTACAACAAGTTCAAGGGCACGAAGCTTCCGGACTGGCTCGCATTCTTCAGTGGTAAGCGTTGCGTAGCGATCGTAGCTGGTGTGGTTTCCATCATCGTATCCGCAGTTCTTCTGTTCGTATGGCCGCTGTTCTTCGGTTTACTCGTAAGCATCGGTGATGCGATCGCGAAGATGGGTGTTGTAGGTGCAGGTATCTATGCATTCCTGAACCGTCTCCTCATTCCGACCGGATTACACCACGCACTCAACAACGTATTCTGGTTCGATACCATCGGCCTCGGTGATCTTTCTCACTTCTGGGCTGGTGAGACTTCTGCAGATGTTTCCTGGAGCCTCGGTATGTACATGTCTGGATTCTTCCCATGTATGATGTTCGGTATCCCGGGTGCTGCACTTGCGATGGTACAGTGTGCAAAGCCTGAGAAGAAGGCAGCCACCATCGGTATCTTACTTTCTGCCGCTGTATGTTCCTTCATCTGTGGCGTTACGGAGCCGTTCGAGTTTGCATTCATGTTCCTCGCACCGGGTCTCTACCTGATCTACGCTGCACTGTATGGTGTATTTACGATCGTTACCGTAGCACTCGGCTTCCGTGCTGGTTTCTCATTCTCAGCAGGTGCGATGGATCTCCTCTTCTCCGCTTCCCTTCCGGCAGCTGCGAAGACATGGCTGATCATCCCGCTGGGCTTCGCTGCATTCGTTGTTTTCTACTTCGTATTCCTGTTTGCGATCAAGAAGTTCGATATCAAGACACCGGGTCGTGAGGATGATGATGTAGAGGCTGAGAAGAACGTTCAGCTCGCAAGTGATGACTTCACCGCCATCGCAAAGCAGATCCTTGCAGGCTGCGGCGGCAAGGAGAACATCGCAAGCATCGACAACTGTGTAACCAGACTGAGACTTGAGGTGAAGGATATGACGCAGGTGGACGACAAGGCCATCAAGGCTGCAGGCGTTGCCGGTGTCATCAAGCCTGGTAAGACCTCTGTTCAGGTGATCGTCGGCACGAAGGTTCAGTTCGTAGCAGATGCGTTCTCTGAGCTTTGCAAGTAAGCTGAAAAAAGGATGAAGTGTTTCGGGATACACTGAAAATCCCATTTTATGAAAAGCGAAGGGACTGCCGCACGTTATGTGCGGCAGTTTTTCTATGTCTGTGAGGGAGGCCGGAGGGCCGGCAACGGAAGCACAGTACTACGAGACCGGAAAAATCACAAATTGGGCCCTAAGAACCAGTAAGCCCTCTGCAATCACCGAGTTTTCTTGAGGAAAACTCGGCGTTGCAGAGGGGGCTAAGGAAAATTTGCACTAACTGGTTCTAAGGGCCCAATTTGGATTTATTCACGGTCTCTTCGTATGGCTTCCGTTGCCGGTCCTCCGGCCGCCCTCGCGGTAGAAATCGACGGCGTCTACGTGTTGGAGCGGGTAAAGCTGTATCAAAACAGCGAAAAATGGAACTGATGCTAACGGTAATTGAATATTTAGATGCTCATATGCTGTATCAAAATGTCTGAAAAGGACGTTGATGCCAACAAAAATCATGCTGGATAGAAGAGTGTTGTTGGCATCAGTAAAGGAAAATGCTTAAATGATGCCAACATTTAACGCAAATACCCCAGTCATCATCATTAAAAACCAGTGTATCGATACAGCATTCAGGTTTTAGTCTAGTCCAGGTGGCTGAAATGTTACTACTCGATCACAACGATGATTCCGTGTGGCAGACAGGTAATCGGGAAATCATAGTCCGAACCGCTGAGCTTTCCGATCGATATACATACCTGGTTCGAGCAGTTCGATTCCGGTACCCAGACCTCGCCATCTTTGATTTCGAGCAGATTCACATCATGCTGCGACGGATACGCCTCCTCGCCGAGTGAAGCGAGCGTCGTATCCTTCGGCACCTCGATGGCCCGCCCATCCTCGATCTTATACATCGCATCCTTCGAGAGCGGCACACGCAGGATCTCCTGGTCGCCGTAATGCACCACGACATCGAGCCGAGAACCACTCGTCTTCCGAATCACGAGCATCGCGACGAAGCTGATGATGATGACCGCCGCTATGACCGCGATCACGATGATATTTCTCTTCTTATTTACTGTTTCCTGCATATTTCTCCCCATCGGACGCCTGCATGTAGCCTCCGGATTTCCTTTCTTTCTCTGGAGGCCTGTTTTCGGCCTCCGAATTTTCTTCCTATCTAATCATCATTCAGATCATTTCCCAGTGCATCCATGCACTGGCCGCGGCATCGGTACTTCAGTGCTCGACCTCTGTCTGCCCGATGATCTGAAAAAGCATCTCGTAGCTCTTCCCTTCCTCCGGTCGGAACGGCCAGTGCAGCCGTTTCTCATGCACATCGGGATAGCGCTGCCGTATATCCTGCATCGACTGAAAAGCGCCCTCGACCGGATGCGCCTCATCCTCCTCGACTGCGATGATCGCCCGGTCGCCCATCGACAGCATCACCTCGTTCAGTATCGGGATAAACAGATCGTCAATCGACCGCAGCGCCTCGAAAAACGGATCGTGATTCATCGCATGCCCGAGAATCTGCTCCTCGACATTCCCCGCGAGCGTCAGCCAGCTGTAGCTCAGGATACTCCAGAACTGACTGTGCAGCCCCACACTGACGACCATATCGTAGTGTCCAGCAGGAAGCTGTGCCCGTAGTATGTCTCGCGACGCAACCACCTTCCGCCGGATCTGCTCCAGCGCCGCCCGCGACATCTCCATAAACGCCGACTCTGTAAGCGCTCGCCCGCGTCGTACCACCTGATCATACAGCGTCTTGAAAAACGCCGCCACATCCTCCATCGTCACCCCGGAAAGGGATGTATCCCACAGCGCCACCTTCGGACAATGCTGCAGCCCATAACGCACGAGCCCTCTCTCCATACCCTCACGATCCAGATCGATCAGCGTGATCCGCTCGAAGCGCTCACTCAGGCGCCGGAGATCGATGTCATTCGCCGGCCCGATCCCGAACAGCGCGATAGAGCCTGTCGCCTTTGTGTCCGATGTAGGCATTGGTCGCCGTGAACACTCCACGTCCTCAATCGAGGTCTGCAGCGAAGCCTCCTGCATCAAATCTGGCGGTGATGCACTGGCCAGAATCAGATCCGTGACCTCTTCCCGGTACACCGCCCAGCTCTCAAACGCCCCCGGAATCTCAAATTCCTTCTTAATCTCGTCTATTATATTCATGGCCCCTATAGTACCATAAACCGTTCTTCTTTTCCGAATCTTTCCTCTTTTTTTACTAATTTTACTTCTCAGGTGACAGAATATAGGTATGAGTTACATTTTAGGAGTGGCTCGGCGGCGAGATTAGACGAAAAATATACACTGAAAGACCGATTTCAAAATCGTGTATATGTTTTTAAAGCCTCTGGGGTGAGATCAGACGAAAAAATATACATTGAAAAGCTGATTCGGAAATCGTGTCTATAGAAATCGAAATCTGACTCTGATTTCACTCGTCAAACTCAAAAAATATATACACGATTTTAGAATGACGCCATCCGTGTCTATTTCACATAGAGATTTTCGATTTCTACAGAAAAATTCATATACACGATTTTCAGATAGTGCGTTGCGTGTCTAACCCGCTGTCCGCCGAGCCGCGCCTTGACTTAACTACGTTTGAACAGTAACCATCTGTTCTATATAATCTGCATCTGTTCTATACAATATGTTGTGCAGTGATGTTCGATATGATAAAATATTATCGTATTTTTGTAGTACGTGAAAGAAGGAGGAAGTATGAAAAAAATTGTAAGTGGTGCGATGGCACTCTGCCTCGTCGCATCGATGACCGCATGCTCAACCGGAAAGCCTGCAGAGACGACAGCGGCTGCTACGGAAGCTGCGAAGCAGTATGTAGCCGGTACCTACTCTGCATCCGAGGAGGGCTTCGCCGGTAAGGTGACGGTCACCATCACGACCAGTGAGTCGGAGATCACGGATGTAAAGGTCGAGGGACCGAATGAGACCCCGGATAAGGGTGGCGCTGCGATGGAGCAGCTTCAGGGCGAGCTTCTGAAGGCGCAGTCCGCAGAGGTGGACGCGGTCAGTGGTTCGACCGTGACCAGTGACGCCGTAAAGAAGGCGATGGCTGCAGCCATCGAGAAGGCGAAGAGTGGTGATGCGTCCACCGGCTCCGATGAAGCGCTTGCATTCACCGCAGGTACCTATACAGGAACCGGTGTGGGCTATAATGGCCCGACGACCGTAGAGGTCACCTTCGATGACAGTAAGATCACGGATATCAAGATCGTGGATACGAAGGAGACCGCTCATGTAGGTGATACCGCGTTCGAGGTACTCATCCCGCAGATGATCGAGGCAAACGGTACCGGCGTCGATGCCGTGTCCGGTGCGACCTTCTCCTCGAAGGCACTGAAGACCGCAGTCAATGATGCTGCAGAGCAGGCTGGTGCGACCAACCTCGATGCGTTTAAGGCAAACACCCTCGAGGTAAAGGCACAGGATCCGATCGAGGATACCTGGGATGTGGTTGTTGTCGGTGGCGGCGGAGCCGGTATGGCGGCAGCTGCACAGGCCGCACAGAACGGCGAGAGCGTACTCGTGATCGAGAAGAACGTCGAGGTCGGTGGTAATACACTCGTATCCGGCGGCCAGTATCAGTCCGTGATGCCGTATCTCGTATGGGATCCAGAGAATCCGGATGCGACGACCGGTATCGGCTTCGATGGCAATGAGTACAACAAGGTGAAGTCCGTACAGGGCTGTATCGATGAGCTGAAGACCATCTACAACTGGTCCGAGGAGCCATTCGATGAGGATTACTACGATACACACGAGTATGTAGCCGGTGATATCGAGGAGCTTTCAAAGCACGGTGTCGTTGCGGAGTATCTCCCGACCCTCCAGGCGCTCAAGAAGGAAATCAAGGCATACCTCGACTGGGCACAGCCGAAGCTCGACGCCGGCACACCGGAGTCCGATCTCACCCTGTTCTCAACGGTAAACCTTCACATCTTCCAGAGCTACTATGGCGGTCTCCGTCAGAGTGCAGATAAGTCCAGCTGGATCTGGGGTGATGTCGATCTCGTTTCCCAGTTCATCGAGGACGGTCAGGATCTGAAGCCATGGCTCGAGTCGATGGGTTCGACCTTCGTCGAAGATACACAGCCGACCCTGATCGGTGCCCTCTGGTACAGAGAGAACCAGTTTATCGGTGCCAATGTTGATACCGATGGTGATGGACAGACCGAGGAGTATGACGGCAGATGGGGCACCTACTTCGTAGCGCCGATGACCTCCTTCCTGAATGCTAATGAGCACAACAAGATCATGACACGTACCACCGCCGAGGAGCTGATCCAGGAGGATGGCCGTGTAACAGGTGTGAAGGCGACGATGTATGATGGTACACCAGTCACTGCACATGCGAAGAAGGGTGTCGTACTTGCCACCGGTGGTTATGCAGCGAACATCGCAAAGGTCGTAGAGACCAACGAGTACTGGGATCCGGAGTATCTCAATGATAAGACCGAGACCACAAACCGCAGCTCGCTGCAGGGCGACGGTATCACGATGGCAGAGGCGGTCGGCGCCGCAACGACCGGTATGGGCTATACACAGCTGATGCCGATCTCCTGGGTAGACAACGGTGACCTCGCATTCGGCGGCGGTGACTATGCTGTTTACATCAACCCGACGACGGGCAAGCGTTTCGTAGATGAGACCTCTGAGCGTGACGTTCTGTCCCTCGGCGAGTTCAGAAACGGTATCGAGTGGAACGGCCATAAGGGCGTCTTCATCGAGATTGCCAATGCAGCTACCCCGATTCCTGGACCATATCCGTACAAGGATGAGGATGTCGAGGGTCGTCAGTATGTCAGAACCATCGGCGAGATCGCAGATGTGCTGAAGGCAGAGGGCTTCGACACGGATGTCGAGACCATCAAGGCGACCATCGAGGATTATGATCAGGCGATCATCAACGGCACACAGCCACAGGATGTCAGCAAGAAGCAGTTCTCCGCACTGATCGGCGACTGTGAGAAGAACGAGGACGGCTCCTACAAGGCCGACACCTATAACCTCGACGATGCGAAGCTTCGTATCCGCTTCCTCGCTCCGTCGACCCACCATACGATGGGCGGTATCCACGTAGACGTGAAGCGTCACGTACTCGATGCAGACGAGAAGCCGATCGCGGGTCTCTATGCAGCCGGTGAGGTGACTGGTGGTATCCACGGTGGTAACCGTCTCGGCGGTAACGCGATCACGGAGATCTTCGTTTCCGGTCGTACCGCAGCAAACGCCATCAGCGAGGATAACTGATCAGCTGATATAAAACCATTCTGCTGATCGTCCACGGGGATGGATGGCAGAATAAACAGAAACAGAATATGAAACGATTCAGCCGGCGGTCCTCCGGGCAGCTGGCTGAGCAGCTACAAAATACCATGCATGGGCCGCTCCGAAAGGGGCGGCCTTCTTGATTATTCCGCGCATCCATACTATGATGAAAGCTACATTTGTTTTTCGGTAACAGTTCAGCGCTGCCGCCCCTCCGGGGCTCCTGCTTGAATGGTTACATTATTTGAGGTGAGTAGATGAAATGTCCGAAATGTGGTGCTGAGATATCAGATTATGCAAGTCACTGTCCGGAGTGTGGCACGCCGATCGTGAAGATCCGGCCGAAGCGTGTCTGCACGAACTGCGGCGCAGAGGTGCCGGATGATGCGACGGTATGTCCTGGCTGTGGCCGGCCCGTGAAGCGTCGTGAACACCAGCAGCCGCACGGCGCCAATGCTGGCGGCGCGAACGCAGGTGGCGCTGCAGCGATGCATGGCAGCGGTTTTATGGCGCGCATCCGTCAGAGCTGGGCGCGTGATAAGTACGCATGGCTGCAGGCGGTGCTCCCGATCGTACTCGCCTTTCTGTATCATATCAATCTGCTGCAGGATAAGATGTCGTTTAATCTGATGAACACGGCGCTGATCTTCGAGGGCCTGATTTTCTTCTTCGGCTATCTCGATGTGAAGGAGATCAGCCAGCGCCCGGAGATGTACGGTGGTGTCGCATTCAGCAGCCGCTATATGTACCTAAGCTATTTCCTTCCGGTCATGAGCTTTTTCGAGCGGCGACAGCTCCCAGGCATGAAGCGAAACGCGCTTTATCCGATTGTTCACGCCGTGCTCCTCGCGCTCTTCGCCATCCTGATGCTCTTCACCTCGGATGAGGTGATGCTCCTCGAGGTCGGCGGCGCACTGTGAAAGAATATAAAAACAGACTGTTGCTTATGCGGCAGTCTGTTTTTATGTCACGGAAGGATTTACCGGTTTACTAAAGTTGAGGAAGCTGATAAGATAATATAGGGTATTCCGTGGAGGAATGAGAAACAGGAGGAAGCGTGAGCGAGAACAGAAAGCCGATTATCGAACCTGAATTTTATAAGGATTTCCACTGTATCGGTGGGCAATGCTCTTTCACCTGCTGCAAGGAGTGGAAGATTGCGGTTGACCCGGAGACGAAGAAGCGCTGGCGGAAGCTGAGCGTGCCGGAGACGGTACTGGAAAGCGGTCGTGTGCCGAAGCATGCATGCCGTTCAAGCTTAGATAAAGCGCAGCTTAGCCAGTTCGTGATGAAGAAGGATGGCGGTGAGATCATCGAGCTTCTGCCGAATATGCGCTGTCCGTTCCTGGAGGATACGGAGCTCTGTCGTTTGGTGCTCGACTATGGAGAGGCATGCCTCTCCGAAACCTGTCATGTATTTCCGAGGGAAACGCATGCATTTGCGGATCGGACGGAGCGCACGCTCGTCAGCTGTTGTCCGGAAATCGTGGATCGTCTGTATGTATTAAAGGAACTGCACTTCACGAATCTCCCATATCAGGACCGGGCGTTTCTGCTGGAAGGAAAAGATAAACTGTTTCAAATCCGGAACATCATGATGTACTGGCTACAGGATGCGTCGGTTTCGAACGAAGTGAATCTGAAGCGCTGTCTGTTCATGCTCCTCGATCTTCTTGATAAGAAGACGAAAGGAATGACGCTGGATCCTGGCGAGTGCCTGAAAGAGGCCGATGTAGAGAAGCTGACGGAGATGATGCTCGCGATGCCGAAGGACACGCAGGCGGCGATCGAGGAGCAGAATGCGCTGTTCCTGGATATCACGGAGAACTACCGGAAGGAAGGGCGCTATCAGGGACTGCTGAATCCGCTCTATGCGATGGCCGAGCAGCTGAGTCGTGAATTTCAGGAGGCGGATGCTGCGCGGATGGATGTGGTCTGTGCGTTGCACGCGGAGGTCGTGGTGGCCTATGCGCCGCTTCTCCGGAATTACCTCGTGGCGGAAGCATTTGCCACCCTGCTGATCCCGGGCTGCACGTTGCAGGACATGGTGCTGCAGCTCGAGTGGATGATCATGGAGTATGTGCTGATCGTGCACGCGATGGTGCTTGAAATTCTGTGTGAAAAAGACACAGAGGATGTACCAGGCACATCGAACAGCAAAGAAGACGAAGGGGACGCGATGTCGTCGGAAAGCCAGGGCGCTTTCGATGGCAGGACGTATGCGGCAGTGACGGAGACAGTGCATGCACCGCTCGCCTATCCGAAGGCGCGGGAGCTGCTCATCCTGATCGCGCGGATGACCGGCTATGACGGCGATGAGATCGAGGAGTATCTCCGCGACAGCTTCGAGAATCCGGTCTGGCCGTGGGGCTACGCGGATTATTTACTTTCATAAAATAGTAACGGGCCCCTTTGACTGAACTGCTACATAAAATATAAAAAATGAAGGAGTTTTACAATGAAGAAGATTGCGATTATCGGTTGTGGTTTCCTCGGAAACATCATTGCGGATGCGATGAAGAAGGGGTTGCTCACGGACTATACGCTTGCAGGCGCGATGAGCCGAAAGAAGGAAGATGCCGAGAAGCTCTGCGCGGGTCTCGGTGGTGAGGCGGTGGAGAGCCTCGACGAGCTGCTGGCACTGAATCCGGATATGGTGATCGAGACCGCGTCAGTGGCGATGGTGCGAGAGGCCTGCATCCCGACCCTCGAGCACGGGGCGGACTTCATCCCGCTTTCCATCGGTGCATTTGCGGATGCCGCGTTCTATCAGAAGGCACAGGACGCTGCACGTGCGCATGGCGTACACATCTACATCCCGCACGGTGCGGTCGGCGGTTTCGATGTGCTGCAGACCATCGCGCTGATGGCCGAGGCCGGTGACATGGAGATCAAGGCCGGCATCGAGACCCGCAAGGGACCGAAGTCCCTCAGGAACACCCCGGTGTATAAGGATGAGATGGCCGGCACCGAGGAGGTCGAGGCGTTCTACGGTACCTGCCAGGATGCGATCGCGCTGCTTCCGACGAAGGTCAATGTTGCCGTCGCGCAGTCCCTCGCGACCATCGGACCGGAGAAGGCAACCGCACGGATTACCTCCGTACCGGAGTTCGTCGGCGATGACCATAAGATCACCGTGGAGACCGAGGGCCTGAAGGCCATCGTGGATATCTACTCCAGCACTTCGGCTATCGCCGGCTGGTCGATCGTGGCGCTGCTACGTAACCTCAGTAATCCGGTTTCGTTTTTCTAAGGGAGTAAGTCATGAAGAAATTTAGAAAACTTGTATCCATCGATAAGGTGGCACTGACCGAGACTGGCATCCGAGAGCTGCAGAACTACGCCGAAAGCATCGAACTCGCGCAGGATATTCCGGAGAACGATGAGGAGATCGTTCAGCGCATCGGTGATGCGGATGCGGTGCTTCTGTCTGCGAATTCACGTCTCGAAGCTGATGTCATGACGCAGGCACCGAACCTTCGCTATGTCGGTATGTGCTGCAGCCTCTACAGTGAGGAGAGTGCCAATGTTGATATCCCTTATGCACGTGCCCATGGCATCGAGGTGAAGGGCATCCGTGACTACGGTGATCACGGCGTCGTAGAGTATGTGATCTACCAGCTCGTAAAGCTCCTTCACGGCTATGAAGGCAGAATGTGGAAGTCCGCACCGATGGAAATCACAGGCTTGAAGGTGGGCTTCGTCGGTCTCGGAACCTCCGGTGGTATGACCGCAGATGCCCTTCAGTTCCTGGGTGCGGATATCTCGTATTTCGCACGTGCAGAAAAGCCGGAGCGGACGGCACAGGGGTTCCACTTTAAGGATCTGAAGACCCTGCTTTCCGAGTCCGATGTCATCATCACCGCACTCAATAAGAACGTCATCCTGCTGCATGAGGAAGAGTTCGAGGCACTCGGTAAGGGTAAGATCATGTTCAACACCTCGATCGGACCGGCGGCCGATATGGAGCCGCTCCGGAAGTGGATCGAGGATCCGGAGAACATCTTCTGCTGTGACACGAAGGGCGCGATCGGCGAGATCGCAGATGAGGTCATGGACTATCCGAACGTGTACTGCATGAATGCCAGTGCCGGCATGACCTGCCAGGCCTACGAGCTCCTGAGCCGGAAGGTACTGGATAACATCCGGAGTGTGCTGGAGGTGTGACGCATTCAAGGCCCTCAGGGGCTCATGCTTTTTCGTGAGACAACTGGTGCAAATCTCAGTACTTTAGGCTTCGTGAATGGCATGATTTAGCGTATTTAAAACTTTTTTCTTATCGGCGGACCAGAGCGGTGCGAGGAGCAGTCGCTTTGATCCGTCGCCGGTTATACGGTGAATCACGGTGTCGGGTGGCAGGAGACGGAGGCACTGGACGACGAGGGTGCAGTATTCGTCGAGGGTCAGCGTTCGGAAGGGCTTCGCTTCATACATGCGGCCGAGCTCTGTGCCGCGGAGGACATGAAGGAGCTGGAGCTTGATGCCGTCGAGTGCAGGCTCGAGTGCGCTGAGATAACGGATGGTCGCGAGCATGTCGTCGTCGTTTTCCCATGGGAAGCCGAGGATGACATGGACGATGACGGTGAAGCCGGCAGCTTTCAGGCGGTGATAGGCATCGTCAAATACCGGGAGCGGATAGCCGCGGTGGATGCGTTCCGCCGTTGCTTCATGGATCGACTGGAGTCCGAGCTCGATCCAGATGTCCTTTCCGGATTCGTCGCGAAGTCGCTGCAGCATCGCGAGCATCTCGTCCGGGAGACAGTCGGGCCGTGTTCCGAGGGATAGGGCGACGATTTCCGGCTGTGCGAGGGCTTCCCGATAGAGCGCTTCGAGGCGCTCGACCGGTCCGTAGGTGTTCGTATAGGACTGGAAGTACGCGATGTACTTCTGCTCCTCCGCGGCACGGTTCTTCGGGAGCTTCGCCTCGACACGCGCCTTCGCGAGCCGGAGCTGCTCCTTCAGCGGAAGCAGCGGAGCCGCGAAATCGCCGGACCCGCCCTCTGAGCAGAATATACAGCCGCCATAGGAGAGCGTGCCGTCCCGATTCGGGCAGGAGCAGCCGGACTGAAGCGAAAGCTTGTAGACTTTCATACCATAGTGTTCTTTTAGATGGTCGGATAATGTGATGATTTTCATAGGCGTAGTATAGCACAGCATCGCCGACCGTGGCAGACGGAAACCCCGAGGGTAAAACCTCGGGGTTTTCTCATGTGAAAAAACGTTGTAATATATATGCTGAAAATCCAAATGATGAGGAGAATGAATATGAAAATCACGATGCTTGGTACGGGCAATGCGCTCGTGTCGGAGGTTTACAATACCTGTTATGTCCTGACGGATGAGGAGAAGCAGGGGACGGAAAAATATTTCATGGTGGACGCCGGTGGCGGCGGACAGATCGTGCATCAGCTGAAGTATGCGGGCTTCAACTGGATGGATATGCGGGAAATCTTCCTGACACATAAGCATATCGATCACTTCACCGGTATGATCTGGATGGTGCGTCTCATCACGCAGAACATGAAGTCCGGGAAGTACGAGGGGGAGGCCAATATCTATGGCCACAAGGAAGTCATCGAGCTGCTCGATGATATCTCCCGGAAGCTGCTGCAGCCTGGTCAGGTGAAGTTCATCGGTGACCGCCTGCACCTGATTCCGGTCGAGGATGGCGAGACCCGTGTGATCAATGGCCATAAGGTGACCTTCTTCGATATCGGTTCTACAAAGGCGAAGCAGTTCGGCTATCTCTATGAGATGAGCGATGGTCGGAAGATTTGCTGCTGCGGTGATGAGCCGTATAACCCTGAGT
>CAKQED010000051.1:0-14934 GCA_934229835.1 uncultured Oribacterium sp.
GCGCTCCGGGTGTTCTTGCAGGAGCGGCTGGAAAGTCTTGTCATCGTCCGCACCTTTGCCAAGGAAGAACAGATGACGCAGCAGGCAGACGTTCTGATGGATGCCCACAAAGCCGCCCGGATGAAGCGCAGCAATTTTTCCAACCTGTGCAACATCGGCTTTGCCGGTGCCATGGACGGGGCGTATCTGCTGGGTATCGGGTTCTGCGGCTACGGCATCCTGACTAGTACCATGAGCTACGGCAACCTGATGGCCATTATGCAGCTGGTGGGGCAGGTGCAAAGCCCGTTCGCCAATCTGACGGGGTATCTGCCGCGGTATTATTCCATGCTGGCCAGCGCCGAGCGCCTGATGGAAGCGGAAGCCTTTGCGCCAGACAGCACCGAAACGGTGCCTGAAGAACAGACCCTGCATTTTTATCAGACCGAATTGCAGGCGCTTCAGCTGGAATACGTCTGTTTTACTTATCAGCCCCCGGTGCAGACCGAGGGCGAACCGCCCGCTATGCCGGTAGTTTTGCAGGATGTCAGTCTGACCGTCCGCAAGGGCGAGTATGTGGTGTTTACCGGGCCGTCCGGCTGCGGCAAAAGTACCCTCCTCAAACTGCTCATGTGCCTGTATCCGCTGGATTCCGGCCAGCGGTTTCTTTCCACGAAAACCGGGAACCAGCCGCTGACCCCAGCATGGAAAAGTCTGTTTGCCTATGTGCCACAGGGTAACCAGCTTTTGTCCGGTTCCATCCGCAGCATTGTTGCATTTGGGGATGAAGATAGGGCGCAGGATGAGAATGCAATTTATAACGCACTGAAAATCGCCTGTGCGGATGATTTTGTACGCAGACTGGAAAACGGACTGGACACTGTGCTGGGTGAGCGCGGCGCAGGTCTGTCCGAAGGGCAGATGCAGCGCATCGCCATTGCCCGGGCGGTATATTCCAACCATCCCATTCTGCTGTTGGACGAGGCGACCAGCGCATTGGACGAAGCAACAGCCCTTCGACTGCTGAATAATTTGCGAAAGATGACGGACAAAACGGTGATTCTGGTCACGCACCGGATGAATCAGGCCGGATTCTTTGATGCAGAACTGACGTTCTCGAAGGATGGCATTTGCGTGAGGGAAAGGGAAACGTGCAAATGAAAAGCAAAGCATTATCGATCGTAGTCCTTCTTCTTGCTGTCGCGCTGTTCGGACTGCTCTTTGTAAACCACCGTCAGGAACAGCGGCAGACAGCGCATATGCAGCAGCTTCAAAAGGAAGCAGTGCCATATAAGCAAGAAATCAACGATATCCGTTCGGAGCTTGCGAAAAAGCAATATGCCATCAACATTAAAGAAGATACTTCCGGCATTCTTTTTGGTTTTGTTCCTGCATCGGAGGACGATTTTACCGAGATCGATAAACTGGCTGCAGAACATTCCATCACCCCGGTGATCCTTCTGGACTGTTCGCAGGAAAAAGAACAGCTGACCCGGATTTTGGAAAAAGCCGTTGCAAAAGACTATGAAGTTGTGTTGGCGGGCCTGCAGTTTGACGAATTCATTTTGCAGACAGCGGACGAGATGAAGGACCTGTTGGCGCAGATGGACGATACCAAAAGTCCTGCGTTCCTGCTTCGGAACAAAGTGAACACAGAAGAGACCCGGAATCTTTTGAATGAACATGGCTATACAGAATTGATCTTGTATGATGCTTCCTTGCAGGCTGGTATGCAGGAAAATGGGAAACCATACATTTGCTATGGCTTTTTCAAGCAACCCGTCTACTACCCAGACTATATTTCTCAAGTTGTTACAGCACATACCATGATGCTTGCGTCGTTTGACTTTTCAACGATTCAAAGCGGAACGCTCCAGATTTCAGATGTTGAAAGATTTATGACGCTGGCAGACGACCGGAAAGCGGCCAATGAGTTGCGTTATGTTGACCTGAACAGTGCTTTTCAAGCAGTGGCCGACCAGAATGCCACCCAGCAAGAGCGGCAGGAATCCTATAAAAAATATGAAGCGGAGCAGGAAAAACGCATTCAGGAACTCGAAGAAAAAATCAGTGAGATATACAGCCGTTGGGATGAGTATTGAAGGGGCATGATATGGAAAAGACTTCGGAATTTTTGATTTATCTCATGGCTTGTTCACTGCAAGGCACAAAGCCGGAAGAAGCACTGCTTGCAAATATTGACATGGAGGCACTGCTTCGGTTAGCGAAAGCGCATTCCGTTTCTGCAATGGTGTGCATGGCGCTGGAGCAGACCGATGCGTTTCGTTGTGCCGAGGAAAGCATCCGGCTGAAATGGCTGGATGCCAAAAACAAGGCTGTCCGCAAAAATATGCTGCTGGATGCCGAACGACACCAGCTGGAAAAAGAATTTGCAGAGCATGGTATCTGGTATATGCCGCTGAAAGGCAGCATTCTGAAAGACTGGTATCCTAAATTCGGGATGCGCGAAATGGCGGATAACGATATTCTTTTTGATGCCTCCAAACGGAAAGAAGTAAAAGCGATTTTTCAGGGCCGAGGATACACTGTGAAAGGATATAACAAAAGTAACCACGATGCGTATGAAAAACCACCAATCTATAACTTTGAAATGCACGTTGAGCTTTATCATAAGATATACGGTACACTCAATGAAAAGTATGCTGACGTAAAACAGCGATTGATCCCTGATGCAGAAGTTCCGTATCGGTTCCATTTCACACCAGAAGATTTCTATGTGTTTGTCATTGCGCACGCCTATAAGCATTACAGCCGTAGCGGCACGGGCATCCGCACTCTGGCAGATATTTACATCATGAACCAAAAACTTGGTGGAACCATGAACTGGGAGTATGTGGATTCGGAGCTGCGAGGCATGGGTATCTTTTCCTACGAGCGCGAAAGCAGAGAACTGGCTCAAAAACTGTTTGGAATCGCTGAACTGCCCACGAAAGCCAATTTGAGTGAAACTGAACAGCAGATGCTTGCATACTATCTGGGGGCATCTACCTATGGAACGATTGAAAATCGGACTCTGAATCAAATGCAGAAATTGCAGCCGGATGGTGGGGCTATCACAGCGCACACAAAGCGGAAGTATCTTCTCTCGCGTATCTTCCCCGGCAGAGAATGGTGCGAAGCGTATGCACCCACTGTATATAAATACCCTGTCCT
Source organism: uncultured Oribacterium sp. (assembly GCA_934229835.1). GTDB lineage: Bacteria > Bacillota > Clostridia > Lachnospirales > Lachnospiraceae > Oribacterium. The sequence goes on from CAKQED010000051.1 coordinate 3,154, forward strand.
GTTGCCGTTTTTCTGGGTTTGGCGTCTGATATACAAGGGCATTACGAACCGAAAGAAGGTCACACAGGAGATAAAAACAATCAAAGCAGGAAAGCAAAACTGAAAAATAGGATGAGAGGGAGCCCACTGGCGTACTGAGTTATTTTACGTATAGCGATACCGCGAATTAGTGCAAAGTCGGCAGCAATCGCTTACTCATTCACAACAAGCATTTCATGTTCTGTCACATGCGATTGAACAGTAACGCCTCGACTTTTTAGAAGGGATGTTCTGTGATTGCTCCTTGAATTAGACCCCCGAATGAGATATACTAAACCTACAAAAGTTAGGAGGTACTTGACTATGGTACAGTTGATTGTAGGCAAGAGAGGCAAAGGTAAGACCAAGCAGCTTCTTGATAAGGCAAACTCAGTAGTGAAGGAAGCCAACGGCAGCGTTGATTTCCTTGATAAGTCGGCACAGCATATGTATGAGCTCAGTAATAAGATCCGTCTTATTAACGTAAATGAGTTCCCAATCGATTCCGAAGATGCGTTCATCGGCTTCGTAAGCGGTATTATTTCTCAGGATCACGACCTCGAGTACATGTTCCTGGACAGCTTCCTTAAGCTTTCTTCTCTTGAGGGCGCAGATATCACAAACTGCATCAAGCGTTTAGAGGATCTCGGCGATAAGTACAAGGTAACCTTCGTACTGAGCGTATCGATGGATGCCGAGGAGCTTCCTGACAGCGTTAAGAAGGATGTAGCGATCGTGCTTTAATCCACAGTTCACAATGGCCGTTAAACAGCAAGTAAAATCTACAGCTAAATACAGAAGACCATTTCAATTCAATGTAGGGATGATAATCTTCGCGATTATCTTTCTCTACATTGTTTTTAGTGTATACTCCTATGTTTCCCGGGACCAGATTCGATATTATGAGGTTCAGAAGGGGAGCATCGTCCGTGACCAGCAGTATACAGGCATCGCCATCCGTCAGGAGCAGGCTGTAAATGCCACCAGCTCCGGCTATGTGCACTACTATATTCAGGATGGCCGGAGAGTGGCCGTCGGCAGTGATGTTTATACCATCGATGAGACCGGTGCACTCCAGTCCTATCTGAAGGAGCATCCGGAGCTTACGACGGAGATGACGAGCGAGCAGATCTCGGATATCCGCTATCGTCTGTCCCAGTTTTCGCAGTCATTCAAAAACAGTAACTTTTCTGCACTGTATAACACGAAGTACGCCCTCGATGCGTCTGCACTCGAGTACTCCAGCGTAGCGAATGCGCAGGACCTCGATGATGTGCTGCAGAAGCTCGGTATCAACTATGTGCGGGTGGGTACAGATCAGGCCGGGGTGGTCTCGTATACCATCGACGGTGATGAGGCGCTGACGGCAGACGCAGTGACCGCGGATCTCTTCACGATGAGTGGCTATAAGCGGAACATCACGAAGCCGGGTGCGCTGATGGAGAGTGGTCAGCCGGTGTATAAGCTGATCACCAGTGAGAAGTGGAGTCTCGTGTTCCAGCTCGATGAAGCAGGGAAGGCGAAGTACCAGGATGTAAAGAGAGTAAAGGTTCACTTTACAGAATCGGACCTTACCGTGAACGCGACACTTCAGGTCTTTACAGGCAAGGATGGAAACAGCTACGGTCAGCTCGATTTTACAGAGCTGATGGAGCAGTTCTGTGACGAGCGTTTCATCCAGTTCGACATCGTGACGAATGATCAGAAGGGACTCAAGATTCCGGTGACCGCGGTTACGGAGAAGGATTTCTACATCGTTCCGAAGGCGTTTAAGACGACGGGGCCGGATGGCAGCACCGGCTTCTATCGTGAGACTGTGGCGCAGGATGGTTCCGGTGCTTCCGTCGAGTTCGTACCGACGGATATCTACCGTATCGACGACCAGTACTGCTACCTCAGCATACCAGATGACAGTAATACGAGTTCGATCCGGACGAATAACATCCTCGTGCGACCGGAAGCGGCGACGAGCGGACAGCTCGACTCGACGAAGACCTATCCGGTGGGACCGGTGAAGTCCCTGCAGGGTGTCTACAACATCAACCGTGGCTACTGCATCTTCCGACAGATCGTGCCGATCGAGCAGAACACGGATTACCTCGTCGTCGCCGAGAATACAGATTATGGCATCTCGGTCTATGATCATATCGTACTGAATGCGTCACTCGTGAAGGACGGACAGCTCGTTTACCAGTGATTTAAGACTTTACAAACCGTGAAAATGGTGTAAAATTTCACTATTCTGTGTTTTCATGTTAGAACACGGAGTTGTATTTATTGACAAGGAACGATAATTGTATAAAATAGACCTTATGAATAGTAGGGAAACTGTGTGTACACGGGGGTTAAGTAAATGAGCTTTATCAGTAATATCATGAAATCCATGCGCGTCGATCAGGATGATGATTACGATCTGGATGACGATTATAATTATGACGACGATTATGATGAGGGGTCACAGCGTGGTGGTAACATCTTCACAAAATCAAAGTCGCAGGATATGGACGACGACGGGGCAGAGGATCGCCCGTTAAAGCCGACACTTTTCTCCAGAAAGTCACAGGCACAGCCGCAGCCGACACATAGAGGTATGGAGGTCACCATGATCAAGCCGACCTCGATGGATGATTCCAGAGAGATCTGTGATTACCTGCTTCAGGGGAAGGCGGTCGTTCTCAATATGGAGGGCCTTCATATGGAGATCGCGCAGCGCATCATCGATTTCACATCCGGTGCAGCGTATTCTCTGGAGGGAAATCTTCAGAAGATCTCGAACTATATTTTCATCGCGACACCGCCAAATGTGGAGCTGTCCGGTGATTTCCAGAATATTCTGGCAGCGAGCGCAGATGTAAACATCGGTGGTTTGAATCTTCGGGTTTAATCGAAACGGATACAGGGCGGAGGGACGCAGGTCCCTCCGCTTTTTATATCTTAGGACAACTGCCCCGGAGGGCCGGCAACAGAAGCACAGTACTGCGCGCTCGGAAAGCTCTAAGCCGAACCCCCTAAGCGGCACTAGGGCCTCTGCAATCACTGAGTTTTCTTTATGAAAACTCAGCGTTGCAGAGGGTTCCAAGGAGAGATAACACCAAGTGCCGCTAAGGGGCTCCGGCTTGATCTTTCACGACCGCTCCGTATGGCTTCTGTTGCCGGTCCGCCGCGGCACCTGCCTGGACTGTTACGGATGTAACTGTAAGCTATCGCAGTGAGTAGTTATAAATTTTATACTTAGAGTGACATTGCAGAATCAAACAAGATATAGGCATAAATTTGTTATTCAATCATATATGATGTGGTAAGCATTTCAATAATTCGAAAAAGTATATTTTGTTTTTACTTTTAGCTTAGATTTATTTATGTCACATGAAGTTAAAAAAACTAAACCATAATGGTGTATAAAATGAAACCGCAACATATATAACTCTAAATAAAGGCCATATCTAATAGACGGCCGGTAAGGCATTAATCCGATATTGGTTTAATTTTGTACACCATAATTATATATTTCGAGTAAAAAAAAGATAAGCTATTTCTGACTATTGCACTTCTGCAGGCTAAATAAACGTTGAGTTTATGCCGCAAAAAGTCATGACACGATTTGTATAAAATTTGTGAGTAGTTTTCCGAACTGTATTTTATGAGATCCGTATGATAGAATAGAATGAGTTTTTTGCAGGGGGACCGATCGATGGCGAGAAAATTAGATGTGATGTATCAGGGGGCTTTTTCCTACTCGATTTATATCGAGGAGAGTTTCGCGGGGCTGGCGGCGGCTGTAGAGACGCTGGGGCTTCGTGAGCGGCGTGCGCTGATCGTGACGGATGCGCATGTGGCACCGCTGTATCTCGAGGAGGTGCGGGCGGCGCTTCGTCCGTGCTTCTGTGAGCTTCATGAGCTGGTGCTGGTGCCGGGGGAGGAGCATAAGAATACGGATTCCATCGCGGAGATCTATGCGGCGGCGGTTGAGGCGAGCTTCGACCGAAATGATGTATTCGTCGCCCTCGGTGGTGGTGTCGTCGGGGATATGACGGGTTTTGCGGCAGCGACATATATGCGCGGGATTCGTTTCATTCAGATTCCGACGACCCTGCTTTCACAGGTCGACAGCTCGATCGGCGGAAAGACGGGCGTTGATTTCCGTGCCTATAAGAACATGGTCGGTGCCTTCCACATGCCGTCGCTCGTCTATAGCAATGTGGCGACGCTTCGGAGTCTGGATGCGATCCAGTATGCCTCCGGTATGGGGGAGGTCATCAAGCATGCCCTCATCCGAAGCTGTGATTACTTCGACTACCTGAAGGCACATCAGGCGGAGCTGGAGTTTCGGGATAGGAACGTACTGATGGAGACTGTCTACCAGAGTAATCTCATCAAGCGTGCGGTGGTCGAGGTCGATCCGACCGAGAAGGGGGAGCGTCAGCTGCTGAACTTCGGTCATACCTTAGGACATGCGATCGAGAAGTGCTCGAACTTCAGCTACAGCCATGGCCAGTGCGTGGCGTTCGGCTGTCTCGCGGCGATGCAGATTTCCGGAACGATGACGAGGGCAGAGGTCGACAGCACCGAAGATCTGATGGCGGCGGTCGGTCTTGAGACCCGCTGCAGGGCGATGGACCAGGAGGAGATCCTCCAGGCGACGCGGAAAGATAAGAAGATGGACCATGGGCATGTGCGCTTCATCCTGCTCCGGCAGCTCGGCGAGGCCTATATCGATCTTGCAGTGTCGGATGCGCAGATGCTCGAGGGGCTTCGGTCCATCATGCAGACAGACTGAGAACAAAACGTGGAGTGCGCGACGGTCGCTGTCCGTGCGCTGATTTCTGCCACGGGATGAGAACCGTGCGGCGGCCGTGAAAGGCGGGCGAAGCACTGGAAAACAGGGAGTAAGATGAAAGAGAATTCGAAACGTTGGGGTATTTTTCTGCTGCTTGCGCTGCTGCTGGTCGGTCTCGATCAGTTCACGAAGCAGCTTGCGGTGGAGCATCTCATGGGGGCGGACCGTGTGCCGATCATCCGGAATGTGCTGTACCTTCTGTATATCGAGAACCGCGGGGCGGCGTTCGGCAGCCTGCAGGGGGCACAGATTTTCTTCTATATCATCACCGTGGTGGTGCTGTGCGGCATCGTCTATGTCGTGCACCGCATCCCGCAGGGAGACCGGCATTTTCTGCCGCTGCTGCTCGTATGCGAGCTGATCTTTTCGGGTGCGATCGGTAATTTCATCGACCGTGTCCGTCAGCAGTATGTCGTCGATTTCATCTATTTCAGCCCGATCGATTTTCCGGTGTTCAATGTCGCCGATATCTACGTTACAGTGGGCTGCGTCCTGATGGTCGTGCTTTTCCTTTTCTACTATAAGGATGAGGAGCTTGGCTTCCTGCATCGCGGCGAAGAGGTGTGAGATGAATTTCGTAGAAATCAGTGTGCCGCAGGCGCAGTGTCCGGTCCGGATCGATCAGTATCTCGCGACGCTGAAGGAGCCGGAGATCTCGCGGAGCTATGCGGCGAAGCTGCTGAAGGAAGAGCGTATCCTTCTGAACGGGAAGCCGACGAAGGCGAGCACGAAGCTGAAAGCAGGCGATGTACTGTCGCTGGATCTGCCGGCACCGGTCGCCCTCGACGTGGAGCCGGAGGACATCCCGCTCGATATCATCTACGAGGATCAGGATGTGCTGATCGTGAATAAGCCGAAGGGGATGGTCGTGCATCCAGCGGCGGGGCATGCGCAGGGCACGCTCGTGAATGCGGTGATGTATCACTGTGGTTCGGAGCTGAGCTCCATCAACGGGGTGATGCGTCCGGGCATCGTCCACCGCATCGATATGAACACGACGGGACTGCTCGTGGTCTGTAAGAACGACCAGGCGCACAAGTCACTTGCGGCGCAGCTGAAGGTCCACTCCATCACCCGCCGCTACGTGGCGATCGTGATCGGAAACATCCGGGAGGACGACGGCACCGTGGATGCACCGCTCGGCCGCTCGAAGAAGGATCGGAAGAAGCAGGCCATCGATGAGCTGAACGGCCGCCCGGCGGTGACGCACTATCACGTACTCGAGCGTTTCGGCGGGGCCTACACCCTCGTGCAGTGCACGCTCGAGACGGGGCGTACGCATCAGATCCGTGTGCACATGGCCTCCATCGGTCATCCGCTGCTCGGAGACGAGGTCTATGGGCCGAAGAAGTGCCCGTTTGATCTTCAGGGGCAATGTCTCCATGCCCAGGTGCTGGGCTTCATTCATCCGCGGACCGGAGAGTACGTCGAGTTCAGCTCGCCGTATCCGGCCTACTTCGATGAGCTTCTCACGAAGCTTCGAAATAAATATAACAGTTAAGGTGAAGCTAGTTTTACAATCTGCTTAATTTTCATCGAATGTTCATACCGGGCGCCTCTTCTCGTTTGCCTGCCCACCCCGGTATACATCCTTTATCTACTTACATATCGGCCCCGCCCTGTGCAGGCAAACAGAAAATCGGCGCCTGTATTCGTCGGAGCGGGTGATACTGTATCAAAACAGCAAAAAATGGGAAGGATGCCAACGGTAAGAGGGGACCGAGGATCATAATGCTGTATCAAAACAGCCCAAAATGAAAATGATGCTAACGGTAAAAGCGAATCCGAAGGTCATGATGCTGCATCAATTCGGCATAAATAAAAGCTGATGCCAACAAAAGATAAGTGGAATTGAAGAGTGTTGTTGGCATCTGGGAAGAATTCTGCCTGGATGATGCAGCATTTTTCCCAGACTGCCCAGTCATCATCATGAGAAAGCTTCAATATGATACAGCACAGGCATGCCGGGGGCTGACAAACAGCTTCGTGCCTTGCCGACGCTGTATGGATTTTACGAGTGCAGCATGTTGAGCTCAAAGAACACTATCATGCCTACCATCGTCTTTACTCTTCCGGGATGCCAGAAGTTTGAGACTGCCACTCGGTTTTTCACAAATTTGCTTTATCCGAATCGTATGCCATTAGGCTTTTTCACAGGTTCCTTTCCTGGCGAGTCTATGACATTAAGTCCCGTCACTCTCGCCCGGTATTATCAGTGTAAAATCCCGATTTTTGACGCAAAACCGCTTATTTCGGAGTCAGTGACTTTATCTCTTCTCTGATTTTCTTCTGCAAACCACCAGCTGAGCCAGTCTCGATGCCGCATACTTAATGTCACAGAGTTTGATATTTCTTATTCTGTGAAATAATCTAATGGCACAGATCCCCGAAATCCATGATTTGTAAAAGTCACTTAATGGCACGCATCTTGAAAATGCCCTGTTTGTTACAAACTCCAGAAAATATAATGGCATCGCTCTTTGAAATCCTTCCTTTGCGAAACTCATCTAATGGCGCTCGAGCCGAAAATCCCCTGTTTGTAACAAAGATTAAAAAACTTAATGGTGCTAGAATGCTATAAACGGTTTTTGTGAAAACTTCGGAAACCGTCGTAACCAGTGATACATATGCCTCCATTCTAAACCTCTGATTACCAGCTTTTTTCAGATTACACCCCAGTCAGGATTTCGGTAAGGATGTATGGGCGTCTCGTAAAAATCAGCCGTGTGAAGAAGTCACCCCGGCTGAACTGTTACAACGGTTGCGCGTAAATTCACGAAAAATTAAAATATTCGGGCGCAGAGCTGTGCTATGATGTTGCCTATGAAAAAAATAGATTTCCCTATCCATATGAATAAGAAGCAGACGGCAGCCACAGCAGTTTTACTGGCTGCCGGTCTTGTTGTGTCCATCGCGGCGCAGCACTATGGCGCTGCACCGGCGGAGACGACGCCTGCAGAAACCGAGACGATCGTCGAGGAGGAAACATTGGCCACCCTCAGCGAGCTGCCGAAGGCGAACGGCCTCAATTTCGGTGGGCTGCGCTCCTCCCTCGCGAACCTCATGGACAGCGAGAGTGCGTCGCAGTTCCAGCCGGCGCCGGATAAGCTGAACCTCGCGTACTTCTACCGCGACGGCGCGGATACCAGCGATACCATCCACAGCTACGCCGGTGAGGTGTACCAGAAGCTGATGACGGCGGACAACGAGTACCTGGCGAAGATCTACGATGAGGCGGGCGTATCGCCGCTCAATCTCGCGAAGCGTCTCGGTGTGAGCTCAAGTCACGTCATGGGTAAGTATAACCCGAACGCCGGCGGGCAGGATCCGAATGATGCCTCGACCTGGTACATCCCGAACTTTAAAAATGTCAATGTCTCCTTCTACAACGCAGATGGCGAGCAGGTGAACGAGTATTCGAACGTCAAGGACATCATGGCGATGGCGTCCGTTTACTGCTACGCACACAACTACCTCGACGTCGATACCTTCGAGAAGTACTGTGAGGAGCTGTACAGCAAGTCCAGAAGCTACACGATCAGCATCGGCAAGGTCTACTACGACAGTGGCTGTATCAACCGGACGGCGAAGGAAGAAGCGGATGATGCGCAGAAGGTTGAGGAGGCACTGGCGGCGCTGAAGCTGCAGCTTCAGGCCGCGACGAACCGGAGCGAGGGACTCCTCACGCAGGACGCACTGTCCGCAGGCAGCGCGGCGATTTCCTCTGACAACCAGCAGATACTGAACCTCACGGGTGACAGCGCCACGACGACGGCGGAGATGAAGAACTATGAAACCCAGACCGACGCCGAGGGCAATGCCGGCGGCAAGGGGATCATCTTTCACTCGGATGGCAGCGGTAGCGGAAGTGCCGGCAGCCAGAGTGCGGTGACGAGTGTGCCGGAGAGTGTGGCAGCCTCGACGGAAGCTGAGACGCAGGCCGTCGCACAGACGGCAGCACCGGCACAGACCGCCGCGCCGACCCAGGCGGCAGCCGCACAGACGCAGGCCGCGTCCGGCAACAGCGGCATGCTGGTGCTCGGGGCGATGCAGCCAGTGAAGAAGATGTCGGCGCGCAGCACACAGGGCGCTACGACCGGTCGCTCCGGTTTACTCTCCGGACTGAAATCACTTCGGGAGCTGGGTACCCTCGACACTTCGGATGCCGATGGAACGACGGGCACGATGGCGCAGGCTGCGCAGGAGACGGTGGCATCACTGGATGGCGTTCACTATGGGACGCCAGGCAGCTATGGTACGGCGAGGGAGTATGCGGAGGCGCAGAAAAACGCACGTGCAGCGGCTTCACTGACCAGCAGCATGCTGGTCTTCGGAGACAGTGATACCGCAGCGGCGAGTGCCGTACCGGAGACGGCAGCGGTTTCAACCGAAGCGAGTGAGACCCAGGCCGTCGTTTCTCAGACGACCCCGACGAGTACCGAGGATACGACGTACGAGACGGACGAGAATGGGCAGAAAAAGAAACACTATGCGGGCTATGAGGCCGGCAAGGGCATCGATGAGGTGAATAAGCAGCCGACGAGTGCCGCAGCGGGCGCGAACAGCAGTGTGGGTGGTGATGTTCAGACGACGACCGCATCAGCCGACAGCGCGCAGACCGTGATCGGTACCTTCACGGGGGAGCAGCTCAAGAACATGGACGAGAATACGCTTCGCCAGCTCGTGCAGCAGAGCCTCGCAGCCGAGGAGGAGAAGCAGAGTGCGAACACGGAGACCGATGTCAAGAGCAAGAACTACTGTCCGGGTCATGTGGACCTCTATGTGAAGGTGACGATCTACGGCTTCGAGGATGCGAAGGGCCTCCGCACGGTGGCGCTCTCGGCGGATGATCAGGACGAAAACGAGGCGACGAAGAGCCTCGATGCAGCGCTCGCGCGGAACGGCTGGAACGGCTGGACCGAGGAGCAGATGGGCTATGTGCAGAAGCTGATTTCGCAGGACTGGTTCAAGACCTATGGTCTCTCGATCTCGACCATCAATCCGAAGCAGCCACTGACGGAGGAGGAAATCTCGAAGTACCTGTCCTCGCTGCCGGACGATATTTCAGAGGCGCGGAAGGCGGTTATCAAATTTGCGCTTTCGTCGGTCGGCAAGATCCCGTATTACTGGGGCGGAAAGGCGAGTGCGGCGAGCTATGAGAAGAACGGCTTCGGTCGTGTCATCGAGGCGGACTATAAGGGCCGTGTGCTGCGGGGGCTTGACTGCTCCGGCTGGATACAGTGGGTCTACTGGTCGGCGATCGGGAACCGGCTGAACGGCGCGAGCAGTACGGCGACGCTCATCGGTGAGGGACAGAAGATCCGGCGATCGGAGCTGCAGCCGGGCGATATCATCGTCCGTGTCGGCGCGGACTCGCATGTCGTGATGTTCCTGCAGTGGGCCGGCAACGGAAACATGATCGTCATCCATGAGAACTCCGGCGCGAATAACGTATCGGTGAGTGAGGCGACGGCGAACTATCCGTACTATCGGAAGTTAATAGATTAAGGCTGCTGTCCGCCAAGCCACGCCTTGACTTCACTACGTTTGAGCAGTAACGTGCAATCGAAAAAATATAATTGAGTTTTGCGAAATCTATTGACAAATGTCTGAAATAAGAGTAATTTACTCTAGTATGCCGCGTGGCGAGGTAGAAGTGTGTGAAAACACCACCGAAGCCAGCGAGTAATGATAAAAAGGAGGACCCTCGTAATGTATGCAGTAATCCTTACAGGTGGAAAGCAGTACAAGGTAAGCGAAGGCGATATCATTAGAGTTGAGAAGCTTGATGTAAAGGAAGGCGACAAGGTTACTTTCGATCAGGTGCTTGTTCTTAATGATGGCGCTATGAAGATCGGTACACCGGTCGTTGATGGTGCTAAGGTATCTGCCACTGTAACTAAGAATGGCAAGGCCAAGAAGGTGATCGTTTACAAGTACAAGAGAAAGTCTGGATACCATAAGAAGAATGGTCACAGACAGCTCTTTACAGAAGTAAAGATCGATTCTATCGGCTAATCAGTTTGTTTTTTGGAGGATAATCATGGCTCATCATAAAGGTATGGGCTCTACCAAGAATGGTAGAGATTCGGAGTCCAAGAGACTTGGACAGAAGAGAGCAGATGGTCAGTTCGTAAAGGCTGGCAATGTTCTTTACAAGCAGAACGGAACTAGAATTCACCCGGGTCTTAATGTAGGTCTCGGCAATGACTACACTCTTTTTGCAAAGGTTGATGGCGTCGTTAAGTTCGGCCGCCTCGGCAGAGACAAGAAGCAGGTTTCCGTTATGCCAGTGGATGCTGAGTAATTTACTGAGCGCTTCTACAAAAATCAAACCCTGTACTGAATCTTCAGTACAGGGTTTTTGCTACTTTGTTGTGTATACCGGACGAAGCCGAACATGGTGGGCACTGCGTAAAGATGTTTTGCCATAGGCAAAACTCTGAATACGTTCGCCACTATGGCATCACGATGGGCCCGCCCTAAGGGCACCCTCGTGATAAATCTTAGTGCAAAGTACAGAACCTGCTTTATGGTTCGCGTCTGTCATAGCAGCAAGCTGTATGCCAGAACACGTACCATAAAGCAGAACCTGTTCTTTGAATGCGCAAGCTAGTGCCCGCCATGCTTCGGCTTCTGTTTTGCGAATACATAGTATATAATGTATCTGTTATATTAATGGCTCTCCGGTTGTTAGCGACGGCTTCTGTAGCTGGCGCTAGGATACAGTCGGGAAAGGAGAAAGATTCTATGTTTGCAGATATTGCAAAGGTTTTCATCAAGAGTGGTAAGGGCGGAAATGGTCATGTGTCGTTCCGTCGTGAGCTGTACGTGCCGGCGGGTGGTCCGGATGGCGGTGATGGCGGTAAGGGCGGTGATATCATCGTCGAGGTGGATAAGGGGCTGAATACGCTCGAGGATTTTCG
>CAKQED010000052.1:0-14776 GCA_934229835.1 uncultured Oribacterium sp.
CGCTGCCTTTGTGATATCATTCTTCTAGCAACCAGTCTTAAGTTGACGTTAAGTTGACGACATTGGGGTCAGACCCCCCTTTTACGGCTGCGCGGCTTCTTCCGCGCGGGCGTTCTCGGCTTCGATGCTGGCGGCGATCTTCTGCACCGCGTCGGCGTGGACGAAGTCGTAGCACTGCTGGATGGCATGGGTGATTTCGCGACCGTCGGTGTTACCGTGCACCTTTACGACGAGGCCACGGAGACCGAGGATCGGTGCACCTCCATACTGCTTCGCATCAAACTTCTTCAGCGTGCCCTTGAGGGTGCCCTTGATGAGGGCACCGCCGATGAGTGAGATCGGGGTGGACTTGATGGCATGCATGATCTCCTCGAGGAGCATCTTACCTACGCCCTCATACATCTTCAGGATGCAGTTGCCGACGAAGGCGTCACATACGACGACGTCGCAGGCACCGAAGGAAATCTCACGTGCCTCGCAGGAACCGATGAAGTTGATGTCCTGTACTTTCTTGAGGAGCGGCATGGTCTCCTTCACGAGGGCATTGCCCTTCTCCTCCTCGGCACCGACATTGACGAGGCCGACCGTCGGGTTCTGGATACCGCAGACCTCCTTCATATAGATGGAGCCCATCTTCGCGTACTGGACCAGCCACTCAGGCTTGGCGTCGACATTGGCACCACTGTCGAGAAGCAGGGTCACGCCCCTGCTGGTCGGAATCAGTGCGCCGAACGGTGGACGTGGCACACCCTTCGCACGTCCGATGATGAGCTGACCACCGGCGAGAATCGCGCCACTGGAGCCCGCGGAAATGAAGGCGTCGGCATGGCCCTCCTTCACGAAATAAAGACCCTTCACGATGCTGGAATCCTTCTTGCGACGGATCGCAAGCACCGGCGCCTCATGCAGGGAAATCACCTCCGCCGCATCACAGATCTCGACACGCGCCGCGAGATCCGCCTCCGACACTCCGGCTGCCTTCGCACTCTTCTGAAGCTCCTCCTTCAGAAGTCCCTCCGGACCGAAAAGAAAAAGCTTCGTATCTTTCGTAGCTGCAAGGGAACGAAGCGCACCATCCATGATCGCGGAAGGCGCTTCATCACCACCCATACAGTCGATTGCTATTCTGACCATAGTACTCCTTTTTGATCGAGGCGTCCCGTATTCCTGACCGCGCGTCCCGCTCCCGCGTCACAGCACGGTCATCAAATACGCATGCCACCTCGAATTAATATCAAAACATCTCTCTATTCTAATATGAGCGCTACTATTTTGCAAGAATTGCATTTATAGTGTCGATATAGTTCAGGCAGGTCCTCCGGAGCTATGAAAGCATGAAATCATTCATGTATCAGCTGATGATAGCGCCGCTTCTCCTCATACATCCGCTCGTCCATCTCGCGGAGGAAGGTTTCGGTGTCACTCGGGTCGAGCTTCGCATAACCCATCGAGACGCTGATCTTAAACGGCTCCGCACCGGAGCGGTTGAAGACATCGAGACGACGATTGATTTCCATCATGGTCTCGAAGACCTCGTTCGGGTCCTCACAGATCAGCAGCGCCACGAACTCATCACCGGCATAGCGGATCGGAATTCCGCCATTCGGAAGAGCCTTCGAGAGGATGTTGCCCATCACGCGGATCGCCTGGTCCCCCATGCTGTGACCGTAGCGGTCGTTAATCTGCTTGAAGTCATTGACATCCATCATGATCCCGAAGACGGAGAATCGCGATAGTCTTTCCTTATTTGCGAGCACACGGTCGAGGTAACGCCGGTTATAGAGTCCCGACAGCGAGTCCGTCGAAATATTCTCGGAGTACACCTGCATCTGCACGAAGGTCAGTGAGATGGCGACCGAAATCCAGGAGCTCGTGATGCCATACCGCAGGAACTGTATGACGATACCGAGCACGCAAGGCATCATGAAGTAGAAAATCGGGAAGAAATCGAGGTTCACGCCCTCTTCCCTTGAGTGATAAACGAGGTAAATGCTGTAGAGCAGATACAGATAAACCGAGATATAGCCGATGATCGAGTAGAAGCCGCGGCTGTACATATTGTCCGCTGAAATCGTGAACATGAAGCCGTTCCCGCACAGGTTATACAGGAGACAGCCGAACTCGAACAGGAGCGGGAGCGCGACGTAGCGGAGGTTCCGTCGATACCGCGCATGGTTCTTATAGATATGCAGGTCGACATAGAGACACCAGAGGAAACCGACAACGACCGTGCCCATATACGCAAGGCTGTTCGTGAGATAGTTCAGGAAGCGCGCGCCGACGAAGCTCTGCCCATCCACGAGGAACGTAAGGGTGTCGATCACGGCACCCAGCAGCGTGATGAGCGTCATCCAGTCATAGATTCGGTCATCCCCATGTATGCTCTCTCTATTTCGATGGCGGCAATACAGAAGAAACGCCATCATGATGATGGCGGTGCCATTCGCCATAAAAATCTCTTCAAAAATCATAGTCGTCCCCTGCGTATAGAGATAAAAGAGTCTTCAGTTCATCCTGAAATGCGTGATTTCGTCCCTTGAATTATAAAATTACATTGCTTCTATTGCAATCAGAATACGGATTTTAAGTGAAAAATATCCAGCAAAAAATACGGGCAATGCCTGATGTAGACATTGCCCGAAAAACCATACTACGTATGACAGTGGTTTAGTTTCCCTGTGCTGCGTTCTCTTCTACGATCTTGTTCTGAACGTCGCCCGGTGCCTGCTCATAGCGAGCGAAGCTGTACTCATAATCGCCGGTACCGCCGGTCATGGAACGAAGGTCGGTGCCGTAGCCGTACAGATTGGACATCGGAACCTCAGCCTGGATGACCTGCTTGCCATGGCCGATCGACTCCATACCGAGGACTCTGCCACGGCGCTTCGTCATATCACCCATGATATCGCCGGTATTGGCATCCGGAACCGTGACCTTGATGGACGCGATCGGCTCGAGAAGGATCGGCTGACACTTCATGAAGGCATCCTTAAATGCCATGTTCGAGGCCGTCTTGAACGCCATATCGGAAGAATCAACTGGATGGTAGGAACCATCGAGGAGGATCGCCTTCACACCGACTACCGGATATCCGGCCAGAGGACCCTTCTCACAGCCCTCCTGTACGCCCTTCTCAACTGCCGGGAAGTAGTTCTTCGGAACGGATCCGCCGAATACCTGCTCCTCGAATACGTATGGATGATCGAGGTCACCGGACGGCTCGAACTGCATGATGACATCACCGAACTGGCCGTGGCCGCCGGACTGCTTCTTATATCTGCCCTGTACCTTCGCACTCTTCTTGATGGTCTCACGATATGCGAAACGAGGCTTCGACAGGACGAGGGTTACGTTGTAGCGCTCCTTGATCTCAGAAGCCACGACGTCGAGCTGCTGGTCGCCGATACCATAGATGAGGGACTGACGGTTCTCCGGATCGGAAACGGTCTTGAGGGTCTTATCCTCCTCCATCATACGGGCGAGTGCGGTCGCGAGCTTATCCTCCTCGGTCTTATTCTCAGCAGCGTATGCCTTAAAGGTATATGGGGTCGAGAACTGCGGGCCGTGGTACATGATCGGCGCATTACGAACCGCCATCGTATCACCGGTCGCCGTGACGCTGAGCTTCGCAACGGCACCGATATCACCAGACCTAAGCTCCGGAACCTCGATGGATTCCTTGCCGCGGAGAACGTAGATCTTACCAATCTTCTCGGTGGTTTCCTTATTTACATTATAGACCTCAGTGTTCGGCTTCAGGGTACCTGTGCAGATCTTCATGAGGGAGTACTTTCCGAGGAACGGATCCACGATGGTCTTCCATACCTTCGCGGTCAGGGTCGCATCAGAATTATACTTCGCAGTGAAGCGCTCGCCATTCGATACATCGACGCCGACGGTCTCGAACTCATCCGGTGCCGGGAAGTACTTGTCGATGACCTGAAGAAGGACATTGAAACCCTGTACGTTTACGCCGGAGCCCATGAGCACTGGAACCATACTGCAGGTCTTCACGTTCTGACGAAGTGCGGTCTGGATCTCCTCGACGGTGAACTCCTCACCACCGAAGTACTTCTCCATGAACTCGTCAGAGGTCTCTGCAACGGCCTCCAGAAGAGCATTTCTTGCGATACCGAGGTTCTTCTTAACATACTCAGGGATCTCACAAGGCTCGTACTCGTTCGGCTTCGTGAACTTACGGCCCTCCATCTTTACGACGTTTACGAGGCCGACAAACTTCTCATTTTCGCGGATCGGGATCTGGAACGGTGCGACGGAACGTCCGAACTGCTTCTCCAGATTCAGAACCAGCTGACGGAAGGATGCGTGATCGTCATCCATGTTCGTCACGAAGAAAAGACGTGGGATGCGGAACTTCTCACAGATGTCCCATGCTCTCAGGGTGCCCGGCTCGATGCCTGCCTTACAGTTCACCACGATGATGGCAGCATCCGCTACAGAAATCGCTTCCTCCACCTCGCCCACGAAATCAAAATAACCCGGAGTGTCCAGTATATTGATCTTGAGATCTCCGTGCTCACCCTTATACTCGATCGGAACGGTGGTCGCGGAAATCGAAAACTTTCTCTTGATTTCTTCCTTGTCGTAATCCGAAACTGTGTTGCCCTCAGGGACGCTTCCCATCCGGGTGGTGGTGCCGGTGACATAGGCCAGAGCCTCTGCTACGGTCGTCTTACCTGCGCCGCCATGTCCCAAAAGAACAACGTTACGTATGTTTCCGGTGTCATATACCTTCATAAGTCTTTCCCTCCTGTGCATACGAAGTATTCATTAGTTAGTATTCTACTAAAAATAAAAGCCTAATACAAGAAATTTGTGAATTTTATACCAAATCGGATGAAAGTTTATTAGAGTTCAGGCCGGGGGCCGGAGGGGCGGCAACGGAGGCACAGTACTCCGAGACCGGTTCAATCTAAGTCGGGTGCCCGGACTTCCTGAACGGTTATGTTTTTTATAGAAGACAAAAGTAAATTTCATGCAAAGCCTTGTTTATAACTTCTCTTTATGTTAATGTTTGACTTTAGTGCTTTAAATTAAAGGGAGACATGTGATTATGAATCAGCATAAAAAGAGAAGCTCGTTCTCCGGCAAGATCGGTTTCGTTCTGTCGGCAGCAGGCGCTTCGGTAGGACTCGGTAATATCTGGCGATTCCCATACCTCGCGGCGAAGTATGGTGGAGGTATCTTCGTGATCGTCTACATTTTCCTCGCGATGACCTTCGGTTATACGATGATCATCGCGGAGACCGCACTCGGTCGTATGACGAAGAAGAGTCCGGTCGGTGCGTATGACAGCTTCGGAAAGTCGAAGTGGCTTTCGCTCGGGGGCTGGATCAATGCGATCATTCCGATCCTCATCGTGCCCTATTACTCTGTCATCGGAGGCTGGGTCATTAAGTACCTCGCCGAGTACCTCGGCGGGCAGACACAGCTCGTCGCGCAGGACGGTTATTTCGGCGAGTTTATTTCCAACGGGCTTTCACCGGAAATCTGCTTCATCGTCTTTTCCGTCATCGTCATCGCCATCATCTATGCCGGTGTGCAGAACGGAATCGAACGTGTATCGAAGTTTATGATGCCGATCCTCGTCGTGCTGTCCGTGATCATCGCCGTCTATTCCGTGACGAGACCGGGTGCCATCGAGGGCGTGAAGTACTTCCTCGTACCGAATGTGAAGAACTTCTCCTGGATGACCGTCGTGACTGCGATGGGCCAGATGTTCTACTCCCTGTCGATCGCCATGGGTATCCTCGTTACCTTCGGCTCCTACATGCGGAAGGAAACGGAAATCGAAGCCGCGACCGAGCAGGTCGAGATCTTCGATACCGCCATCGCTATCATGGCGGGTCTCATGATCATCCCAGCGGTCTTTTCTTTCAGTGGCGGTGATGCAGCGACCCTTCAGGCAGGTCCGTCTCTTATGTTCATCACGATCCCGAAGGTCTTCGCAAGCATGGGCTTCGGAACGCTGACCGGTGTGATGTTCTTCGTGCTGGTGCTCTTCGCAGCCCTCACGAGCTCCATCGCGCTGACCGAGAGTGCTGTTTCGACCTTCGAGGATGAGTTCAAGTGGAGCCGTAAGAAGTCGACGACCATCATCGGCCTCATCATCGTATCCCTCGGCAGCCTGTCCGCCCTCGGCTACGGTCCACTCGCAGAGGTCACCATCATCGGCATGCAGTTCCTGGATTTCTTCGATTTCCTCACGAACACCGTCATGATGCCGATCGCCGCGATCGCCACCTGCCTGCTCGTGTCGAGAGTAATCGGTGTCGAGAAGATCGAAGCGGAGGTCACCGCAGACGGTGCACCGTTCAGGCGGAAGAAAATCTTCGCCTTCATGATCCGCTTCCTCTGCCCGGTATTCGCCGGCATCATCCTGATCAGCTCGATCGCAAACGCCTTCGGCTGGATCTCGATGTAAGATTTTACCTCGTATATAGCAAAAAGCTGACGCTTCTGCGCCAGCTTTTTTTATTACCGAATCCGTGCGATTCTGTGTTTTTCGCCCAAGATCCCTCTTCCGGATGCAGCCTGCCGCCGTTCTCACGGCTCTTCATAAATGATCTTGCCATAGGTCGGATCTTTATAGTATGACGCGTCATGTAAGGGTGATTGATATGGCTGCTTATGGCCCCCTTGCGGCTTCACAGGCACTTGTTCCTTCATCTTAGAATCTGGATTCTTTACCCTTGTGCCACAGTTTTCACAAAATATACCTTCATTTTGGATTTTCTTCCCACACTCCGGGCAAAACATCGTCGTCCTCCTTCCTGGTATAAAACATGCGTTGATTGAATGATTGAAGCCTTCTCCCCAAAGAATAACATAAAAATATTGCTTATACAGTGATTTGAGCGAAATAGTCGGTCCTTTTCCGACATTACCACGTCTCAACGAGTGCCAGGCCTTTCTTTACTTCGTCAGCTGACGTGCGACATATACGCCACTTGCTGAGGCGTGCGACAGGGAGTGGGTGATGCCACTGCCGTCGCCGATCACGTAGAGTCCGTCGTGACGGGTCATGAGGTTCTCGTCGACCTCAACCTCCATGTTGTAGAACTTGACCTCGACACCATAGAGCAGGGTGTCGTCGTTTGCGGTACCCGGTGCGACCTTATCGAGGGCGTAGATCATCTCGATGATGCCGTCGAGAATACGCTTCGGAAGCACGAGGCTCAGGTCACCGGCGGCAGCGTTCAGTGTCGGTACGGTGAAGGACTCCCGGATGCGCTGCTCGGTACTGCGCTTGCCACGGATGAGATCGCCGAAGCGCTGCACAATCACACCGCCGCCGAGCATATTGCTGAGACGCGCGATGCTCTCACCATATTCGTTCGAATCCTTGAACGGCTCGGAAAAGTGCTTCGCCACGAGCAGTGCGAAGTTCGTGTTCTTCGTCTGCTTCGCGGGATCCTCATAGCTGTGGCCGTTTACGGTGACGATCCCGTTGGTGTTTTCATTGACCACGGCACCCTTCGGATTCATACAGAAGGTGCGGACGTTATCCTCGTACTTCTCGGTACGGTAGACGATCTTACTCTCGTAGAGCTCGTCGGTGAGGTCTGAGAAGATCTCGGCCGGCAGCTCGACTCGTACGCCGAGGTCCACACGGTTCGAGTTCGTCGGGATCTCGAGGTCCGCACAGACCTTCTCCATCCACTTACTGCCGCTTCGACCGGCTGAAATCACGCACTTCTTTCCCTCGAAGGACCGCTCGCCACTGTAGACCTTGTAGCCCTCGTCGGTCTTCTCGACGGTGTCGATGCAGCAGTCGAAGTAGAAATCGACCTTATCCTTCAGGTGATCGTAGAGATGCTCGAGCACGACATAGTTGATGTCGGTGCCGAGATGACGTACGGAGGCATCGAGGAGATGGAGACCATGCTGCATGCAGGTCTTCTTAAACTTCGTGCCGGCCGTCGAGTAGAGCTTCGTGCCCTCGCCGCCGAACTTAAGGTTGATCTTATCGACATACTCCATCAGCTCGATGGCGGTTTTCTTTCCGATATACTCGTAGAGCGTGCCGCCGAAATCGTTCGTGATGTTGTACTTTCCATCCGAGAAAGCACCGGCACCACCGAAGCCGCTCATGATCGAGCAGCACGAACAGTGGATACAGGACTTGATCTTCTCTCCATCGATCGGACACTTACGACGACTGAGCTCGTGGCCGTGCTCGAAAATCGCGATCTTCAGATCCGGACGGCGCTCGATCAGCTCGTAGGCAGTGAAAATACCGCCCGGGCCCGCACCGATAATTAAGACATCATACATACTCATAAGAATACCTCCCAAAATAAAGATCCTTCACAATATGCCGCTTTTAAGTCTGTCGCCTGCGTCATCGAATCGTGCTGCAGACTTACAAAATAGCATAAAAAAAGCTGACTATCATGATGGTAGTCAAGCTGTTTGGCGCCCGGTAGAAACGTCTGCCCGTTTTGCAGACTATACCTTCATAAGTATAGCATAGTCTGTCAACTTCCGTAATATTTTCATACTTTTTCTTACATAATAACGGTTTATTTTTTGCGCTGTGTTTGGCATACTGATAGGAATGGTGTAATTTTCATTTATGGAGGAAGGATTATCATGAATTTTTTAGAAGAGCGCATCGCAAAAGACGGTATCGTGAAGGAGGGAAATATCCTGAAGGTGGACAGCTTCCTGAATCATCAGATGGATATCGACCTTTTTAATCAGATGGGCGAGGAGTTCAAGCGCCGTTTCGACGGAAAGCCGATCAATAAGATTCTCACCATCGAAGCTTCCGGCATCGGCATTGCCTGTATCGTAGCGAACCACTTTCATGTACCGGTGGTTTTCGCGAAGAAGTCCCAGAGCCTGAACATCGACGGTGATGTGTATGCTGCAGAGGTGGAGTCCTTCACTCATAAGCGTAAGAATCAGGTGATCGTATCGAAGAAGTTCCTGAGCCCAGAGGACCATGTCCTGATCATCGACGATTTCCTCGCGAACGGATGTGCGCTGCAGGGTCTTCTGTCCATCGTGGCACAGGCTGGCGGAACCGTCGAGGGGATCGGTATCGCCGTCGAGAAGGGCTTCCAGCAGGGCGGACGCATCATCCGTAACCTCGGATATCAGCTCGAATCGCTCGCCATCGTCGAGAGCATGGATGCAGAGCACGGCACGATTAGGTTCCGTGAGCAGTAACGCATAGTACAGGGGGAAAACATGAGTAACAAGACAGAAAGCGCTTCTATCCGTAATATTTACACGCTGGAGGGTCAGGTGCCGGTGATGAATGCCATCCCGTTCGGCCTCCAGCACATTCTCGCGATGTTCGTCGCCAATATCGCCCCGATTCTGATCGTGGGTGGTGCCTGCGGACTCGAGAGCCGTGAGACCGCGATGCTCATCCAGAGTGCCATGCTGATCGCCGGTATCGGTACACTGGTCCAGCTCTTTCCTCTCTTTGGAAAGCTGGGCTCCGGTCTCCCGATCGTCATGGGTATCAGCTTCACCTTCGTGTCGATCTTCTGTTTCATCGGTGCACAGTATGGCTATGGTGCCATCATGGGTGCCGTGCTGGTGGGCGGACTCGTCGAGGGTACCCTCGGCCTCTTCGCGAAGTACTGGATCCGGCTGATCTCGCCGATCGTTTCCGCGAGTGTCGTGACCGCCATCGGTTTCTCACTGCTCAGTGTCGGCGCAGCCTCCTTCGGTGGTGGTACCGGCAGTGCCGACTTCGGTTCGGTTCAGAACTGGATACTCGGTCTGATCACACTCATCTGCTGCATCCTCTTCCACATCTTCGCGAAGTCCTTCTGGAAGCAGCTTTCCGTACTCTTCGGTCTGATCGTCGGCTACATCGTGGCGGTCTGCATGCACATGGTCGACTTCTCTTCGCTTGCGGGCACCTCGATCATCGCGATCCCGCAGCTCATGCCGTTCCATATGGAGTTCCGTGCGGATGCGATCTTCTCGACCATCCTGATCTTCCTGGTTTCCGCGACGGAGACCATCGGTGATACCTCGGCTCTCGCAGCGTCCGGTTTAGGTCGTGATGCGACGGAGAAGGAAACCTCCGGATCCATCGCCTGCGACGGCTTCATCAGCTCGCTGTCCTCTGTCTTCGGCTGCCTGCCGATCACCTCGTTCAGCCAGAACGTCGGACTCGTCGCGATGACGAAGGTCGTCAACCGTTTCACCATCGCGACCGGCGCCGCGATCATGATTCTCGCCGGTATCTTCCCGATGTTCGGAGCGCTGCTCGCGACCCTTCCAGATGCCGTACTCGGCGGCTGTACCATCATGATGTTCGGTACGATCGTCGTCAGCGGCCTTCAGATGATCAGTAAGTGCGGCTTCTCACAGCGGAACACCGTTATCGCGGCCCTGTCGCTCAGTATCGGACTCGGCTTCACCCAGTGCCAGGACCTCTTCACGATCTTCCCGGATATCATCAAGACCGTATTCGCGCAGAACTGCGTCGCGGTCGTCTTCGTCGTGGCGATCGTTCTGAACCTGATCCTCCCGGCAAACATGGAAGCCGTACAGGAGTAAATAAATAAAAAGGGGGATGCAGCGATGCATCCCCTTTTGCTATATAGATTTATATAGCTATCGCTCATCCCCTTGTTCTTTTGGGGCGTTTGAGGCTGCTCCTCATTCGCCCACCCTCATGTACTTCGTGGATGCTTGCAAGCCATGGTCCCACCCCAGCTCATGAGGAAGCCTCAAACGGCTGGCAACTTGGAAGTGAAAAGATTAACTCATATTTTCACAAAAAACATTTATAGCATTCTTGCGCCATTAGTTTTTTTGATCTTTGTTACAAACAAGCGATTTTCGGCCCGAGCGCCATTAGATGATTTTCGCAAAGGAAGGATTTCAAAGAGCGATGCCATTATATTTTCTGGAGTTTGTAACAAACGGGTCGTTTTCAAGATTCATGCCATTAAGTGACTTTTACAAATCATAAATTTCAGTGATCTGTGCCATTAGATTATTTCACAGAATAAGAAATATCAAACTCTGTGACATTAAGTATGCGGCGACGAGACTGGCTCAGCAGGTGGTTTGCAGAAGAAAATCAGAGAAGAGATAAAGTCATTGACTCGGAAATAAGCGGTTTTGCGTCAAAAATCGGGATATTACCCGGATAATACTGGACGAGAGTGACGGGACTTAATGTCATAGACTCGCCAGGAAAGGAAGCTGTGAAAAAGCCTAATGGCATACGATTCGTATAAAGCAAATTTGCAAAAAAGCCGATGCCAGCCTTCATCAACATGCTTGCACTCGTGCAATCCATGTAGCGTCGGTACGGCATGAAGATGGTTTTCGGTACCCAGGCATGCCTATGCTGTATCATTTTGAAACTCTCTCATGATGTTTTGACGCAACATCACTCGCTCGAACGAAATCAGGCGTCGATTTTTTGTTTGCCTGCACGGCGTGGGGCCAATATGCAAGTAGATAAAGGATGTATACTTGGGTGGGCAGGCAAACAAAAAGAGACGCTCTAAAAGGCGTCTCTAATAATATCACTCAGCTTTTCAGCGACTCAGCTATAAGCTAAGCTGTAATGGAATTGTGGTCCTCAACGGATCAATACGCCGTTCGAGCCGAAGACGCGGACGCGTCCGTCGATGTACTTCGTGCCGGTCGTCATCACACCGCGCGGGTTACCGCTGTTCGGGTCGAGGTAGTAGTATGCGCCGTTCTGGTTCAGCCATCCGGTCATCACGGCTCCATAGCTGCCATCATGATTCGGGTTGAGATAGTACCACTGGCCGTTTACATTGAGCCAGCCCGTCTGAAGGGCGCCGAAGGTACCATCGTGGTTCGGATTCAGGTAGAACCAGCGACCGCTATCCTGCTGCCAGCCAGACAGGAGGCGTCCGTAGCTGCCGTCATGGGCCTGATTCAGAAGGAACCAGTGACCCGTCGGATCCTGGATCCAGCCTGCCATCATCGCGCCGCTCTGCGGATTGCAGTAGTACCAGTTGCTGCCGTCGTAGACCCAGCCGGTCATCATGCGACCGTTACTGAAGTAGTACCAGTAGTTGTTGATCACCTGCCAGCCGTTGCTGCTTACGCTTCCACCGGTCGACGGAGAAGTGGTGCTGCTGGAGCCGCCGCCACGCACGAGCACATCGTACCAGGTCGAATAGTCGGTGAAGTACTCATCGGTGTCGATACCGGTGATGCCGCCGGAGATGTAAACCCATTTACTCGGCGCGAGGTGCGGGTTCGAGCTCTTCGCATCCGCCGCCCGGATCGCGATGCCGCGGATATAAGCGGACTGCTTATACTTGTTACTGCCGGTGTACTGCTTGTTGTAGCTGCCGACCTGGATCGTGGAGCCGGTGACGCTGCCGCCCTTCGTCCGGTACTCGCCGTCCTGATCGACGTAACTCACGACGAATTCGATCTTCGATGCGCCGTTTTTGTTGATGCTTACAGAGGTGTCCCGCCCGCTGGACTGCGACTTCGACTTGCTGCCCTTCACACTGTCAAAATCCGTTTCGAAGGACGGTGCCGCGAGACGGACATACGGATAGGCCTTAAACTTGATGGTCAGCTCACTGTCGTCCCAGCCGCTCGTCGTTTTCTTCGTGATTTCCGTGATGCCGTTTCCGGTCACTTGGATGCTGTTCGCGTTCGGGAAGTAGTAGCCCCGGTCTGCGGTGAGGGTCAATGTATAGCTCACCGGGTTCTTACCTGAAGCGAGAGAACTGTCGCTGGCGGAAACCGTGCAGTCGTACACTTCATAGCCATACTGAGAGCTGATGTCGATCGTCGGCTCGTTGTAGCCATCCGCAATGTTCGTGTCGCCGTCGATCGTAAAGGTGAAATTCACGGAGTTGATCGCCGTGGCTGCCAGTGCGGTGAATGAGGTCAATGCCGCGAAAACAACAGCCGAAGCGAAAAGTTTAAATGTACGGTGCTTCATAGGATGCTCCTTTCATCATAGAGTGCAAAGGCAGTCGGCATAAGTAAGCGAGGGGGCCTGCTGCGTGTCGGCTTCGCATCGAACCTGCAATTGCGAACGTGGTAGATAAAAATATCTTCTTCTATCATCCATATTACAGAATTAAATTCTTAATATCAATATCGCGCATCTTACAGTTTCGCCACAGTTTCTTAAGAAATTTCACTTCGTTTTACAGATTTTTAAGATACAAAAAAAGAAGTGCCCGAGACGAATCTCTGCACTTCTTTTCTTAAGAATTTCGTAATGGGGTCAGATTATTTCATTCAGTAAAGCTATAAAAAAGCGCAGAGCATTCGGCTCTGCGCCCTCTCATCGCTGTAGTAAATATCTCTATCTACAGATCAATGCAGCAATGCAATAGAGCAGTCCGATATGTGCCGGATAAAAGATGTAGAAAAAGTTTTTCATGCCCTTGCCACGTTTTCCATTGTAGAGAGCTATTGGAATCGCAGCCAAAGCCATAAAGCTTTGCACCTTATTTCCGGACAGATATACGATTAGCGACAGAGCAAGCAGTACGCCAATTTGAATCGTTCTGTGCTTCCGAAAAATATAGAACAACAGCCCCAGCACAACCAGAGGTGCACCACCCTCCACCGCTAGGATATTGGGCATCAGCAGCGCAATCCTGGCAAGAAGCCGGATGACAGATCCCGGTACGTTTTCATTGAATGATAACATCGCCATAAGATACACCGGGATGGCAGACAGGATTGGCACCAGAAAAATCACGGTTGCCTTACCGATTTCCATGGGTGACTTCTGCCGTATACCCGCCTTTAACCGATCCCAAGACAGCATATACAGGCCTGCCACAAAGAAAGTGTTGAAGGCATTGTTCATCAAAACCACGTCGGGGTTCGGCAGAACGGACTGCAATAGAAATGTAAAAATGGTCATACCCCAACTGGCAAAAAGAAGCCTCTGCAGATACCTTTTCTTGCTGTGCGTATAATAAAAACTTTCCGATGCCGCAAAGAGAAACATAGGAAAAACAAGTCTTCCGGCCATGGTAAGCCACATCGGTGCTCCCATCGAAACAAACATCTCATGAATGTGGTCCAAAACCATCAATACTACTGCCAGAAATTTCAGCGTCGTTGCGTCCAGAATCTGCCATTTTGGTTTGGACGCAACGGGCATTTCCTTGGAATTCGCATTCATACGTTTGAATCCTCCTTGATATTCGGTTTCTTATTTTGGGCAGGATCCACATTTTGCAGAAGTGCCTCTGGCGATAAGCCGTAGAGTTTAGCCAGCGACAGAAGATTGGAAGTACTTGGGTCTACAGTTCCATTTTCCCATTTGGAGACTGCCTGACGGCTGACACCCAGCGCGTCGGCCACGAATTCCTGTGTCATCTTACATTGCACGCGCCGTGCCTTCAGTTCTTCTCCCAAAGAGCGCCTTATAACTTTTTTCTCTTCGCGCACCTCGGCAGAGTTAATGTACTTCTTTAACGCCTTTACGACCAGTGTAAAAAGATAGATGACTGCGACAACAACTGCTACTATGACCAGTACATACAGGATGACGATCAGGATTGCGATACTTTGATAAAGCTTCATTTTTTTCTCCTTTTCTTGATTTGATGCATCCATTCTAGTGAAAATAGGTGGTTGCCTCCACCACCTATTACGCACTTATTCGTTGCTTTGCAGGTTGCACATGCCAAACCGGAAGTTGTCAATCCACCCAAAACACCCTATTGTCTTTTCTCTTTGCGGGTTTGGGGAATTCGCCATCAACATAACCAACGGCACAATGACCAATTCCTTCCCACTCTCC
>CAKQED010000053.1:0-14513 GCA_934229835.1 uncultured Oribacterium sp.
ACGTCTCATCCGCACAGAAAAGGTCGTGGAGTGTTTACTCCACGACCTGTACATCACATCACTTACTGTGCATCATCCTGCGCAGATGCCGCTGGCGCTGCCGGCTGCTGCTCTGCTGTCTCCTGCTGTGGCTCCGGCTGGTAAACTGCCGTGTTCAGCTCACGACGATTGCCGACGACGACATCGTAGGTCTGCTGCATGTTTTCCATGAGCGCCTGGTATCTCGACTGCTGCTCGACCATCGAGTGACTCATCAGGGTCTCGATGGAGGCGAGGATGGAGTCAGTGTACTGGATGGCGTTCAGCTTCATGTTGTTGGACTCAGCGGTCGCATTTGCGAGGATCTGATCTGCCTGCGCCTGAGCCTGCTGTACGAGCTCGTTTGCCTTCGTGTAGGCCTGCTGCATGATCTCGTTCTCAGATACCATCTCCTCGGTCTGCTGCTTCGCATCCTGAATCATACTCTCTGCCTGATTCTTCGCATCTGCAAGGATCGCATCCTGCTGGGAAATGATCTTCTGGTACTTCTTGATCTCATCCGGAACACGGAGGCGAAGCTCGACCAGAAGCTCCTCCATCTCCTCTTTATTTACCAGGATTTTTGAATTCGACAGTGGCTGATACTTACAGCTGTCAATGTACTCCTCAATCTCACCGATTAACTGCTCAATTCTGCTCATGTTTCTTAACCGCCTTAAATTTTTCCTTCATTCTATCCTGTACCTCAGGTGACACAAATTCATGGATATCACCGCCGAAGCTTGCGATTTCCTTTACGGTGCTGGAGCTGAGATAGGAATACTTCAGATTTGTTGTTAGAAAGATCGTATCGATATCCGGCGCGATAACCTTATTCGTCTGTGCGAGCTGAAGCTCGTACTCGAAGTCCGTCACGGCACGGAGTCCTCTGACGATCACGGTAGCGCCCTCCGCATGTACGAAGTCGACCGTCAAGCCATCGAAGGCCTTCGCCTCGACATTGTCGAGATGTTTCGTCAAATTATTAATCATTCTAACACGTTCTTCACTTGAAAACAACGGCGTTTTCGCGTTGTTTGTAAGCACGCCTACGATGAGCTTATCGACGATTTTCGCGCCGCGCTCGATGATGTCCAGATGACCGAAGGTCACCGGATCGAAGGATCCAGGATAGATTCCGATTTTCATACTGTTCTTCTCTCCAGGCTATTATCTTATGCCTTTTTCGTCGCTTGACAAGTCCGATCTTCCGAAGTTTTTCTTACTTTTTACGGAAGAAAACGTGCTTGTTCGTCTTATACAGCTTTTCACGTACGAGCGTGTAGCCGAGTGCCTCGATGTCATCCGTCAGATCATCGTCGAGATCCGCCTCGATGATGAACAGCGTGTGCTCATCGACATAATCCATATCGTGGAGGATGTCCATCGCCTTCCGCTCGAAGCCGTGATTGTATGGCGGGTCCATGAAGACCACGCTGAAGTGGTAGCCAGCGTTCCGGAGACGGTTCAGCGCCGACATATAGTCGGAAGCGATCACGACGCCCTCCTCGGTGAACTTACAGTGCGCGAGGTTCTCCTCGATACAGCGGATCGACTTCGGTGCATTATCGACGAAGACTGCACGACGGGCACCGCGGGAGATCGCCTCGATGCCGATGCCGCCGGAGCCTGCGAAGAGATCGAGGAAGTCGATGCCCTGGACCTCGAACTGTAAAATATTAAATAGGGTTTCCTTGATACGGTCCTGGGTCGGACGTGTATCCATCGAATCTACGGTCTTCAGCTGAAGGCTCCGTGCGGTTCCTGCAATTACTCTCATCTCTGCTCTCTTTCTATAACACTTCAGTTTTCTTCTTAATATAAGGATGCATCGGCATCCCTGTCAAAGGCTGATGCCATCGTCCGATCCCGGTCATCTGGTCGAGCCCGTCATTCTGCTTCTGCAAAAACGGCCAGCTTACAGTGTACAGCTCTTCGCGAGGAAGCGATCGAGCGCTTTTCTAAGCTCCGCATGCTCCGGAAGCGTAAGCTCTGCATCCGTCTTCAGTACGAAGGCTGCATCCTCCGCTGCCTCCCGGAGAAGCACGCCATCCTCATAGATGTCCGCGATGGCGAAATCCAGTGCACCCGACTGACGGACCCCGAAGATGTCACCCGGTCCCCGAAGCCGGAGATCCTGCTCTGCGATGTCGAAGCCGTCGTTTGAGTGAGCGAGGATCTGCAGTCGCTGCTTCGACTTCTCTGAGTTCTGCGTATCGACGAAGATGCAGAAGCTCTGATGCTCCGAGCGCCCGACACGACCGCGCAGCTGATGAAGCTGCGCCAGTCCGAAGCGCTCTGCATTCTCCACCATCATCACCGTCGCATTCGGCACATCGACCCCGACCTCGACGACGGTCGTCGAAACGAGGAGGTCGATCTCGTGCGCGAGAAAGCGTGCCATGATGTCTTCTTTTTCTGTCGGCTTCATCTTACCATGGAGTTTCCCGATCTTCACTTCTTTTGGGAAAATTTTACGGATCTTTTGCACATAATCCGATACATTCTCGAGATCGAGCATGTCGTTCGGCTCCACCATCGGACAGATGATGTAGGCCTGGCGCCCCTTCCGGATTTCCTCGTAGATGAATTTATACGCATTCTTCCGATAATTCTCATCGACCACCGCGTTCCGGATCGGGAGACGATCCGCCGGCTTCTCCCGGATCAGGCTCACCTGCATATCCGCATAGACGAGCATCGCGAGCGTCCGCGGAATCGGGGTCGCCGACATCACGAGCGTATGCGGCCGCTGCCCCTTTTCCGACAGCTCCTGCCGCTGATTCACGCCGAAGCGGTGCTGCTCATCCGTGATCACGAGCGCGAGCTGATCATAGACGACCTTCTCCTGAAACAGGGCATGGGTGCCGATGATGAGGTCCGCATCGTGGGTGGCGATGCGCGTATAGAGCGTTTTCCGCTCCTTGGCCGTCATCGAACCCGTTACAAGCACCGGTCGAAGTGGGAGCGCATGCTCCTCGATCATCGCCTTCATCTTCGCATAGTGCTGCTCCGCGAGAATCTCCGTCGGCGCCATCAGTGCTGCCTGATAGCCGCTGAGCGCCGTCTCCAGCATCGCGAGAAAGGCGACGATGGTCTTTCCAGAGCCGACATCTCCCTGCACGAGGCGGTTCATCACGAAGCCGGACCGGAGATCCGCCGTGATGTCCTGCACGGCCGCCTTCTGCCCTTCGGTGAGCTGAAACGGCAGCTTCTCTACCAGCGCCGCTACCTCCGGATGCGCCTCGATCACGAAGCGCGCGCGTTCCGCCGAGTGATGCGCCTTCTTCTCCGCCAGCGCCAGAGAAAAGAGAAACAGCTCGTTAAACGCAAGCCTCTTTCGGGCCGCTTCGAACTGCGTCACGCTCTCCGGAAAATGCATTGCCCGGACCGCCGTCCGCATATCCATCAGAGTCCGGTTATAGCGGATGCTCTCCGGGACGAAATCCGGGCGGAACACCGCTACGTCCATCGCCTGCCGGACCGCCTTCAGAATGGCCGTATTCGAGAGCCCCTTCGTCTGCCCATAGACCGGCTCCAGGGTGCCCGGCTTCGCTTCGTATTCCTCCGGTCGGAAGATCCGGGGCTGCTGCATCGTCTTCTGTCCCTTGAAGCTCGTGACCTTCCCGAGGAAGACCAGGACCGTACCGGCCCGCAGTGTACTCTTCAGAAAGGCGGCATTGAACCAGCAGAGACGCAGCTTTCCCGAGAGATCCCGGACATAGGCCGTCGTCATGAGGAGACCGTGGAGATGCACCACCGTCGCATCCTTCTCGAGCATGCCCATGACCGCCTGCCGCTCGCCATCGACGAGACTCCCCACCACCTGCGTTTTCGGAAAGCTTAGATAGGTGTGCGGGAAATAGTAGACGAGATCCTCCACGGTCCGAATCCCCAGCTTCTGAAACAGCTTTTCTGTTTTCGGGCCGATGCCCTTCAGCTCCGTCAGCTCCATGTTTTCTCCATTCGTTTCGTGCCATCGAATCGCTTTCTCAAAAAAGAGCCCCTGAGTTTCCTCAGGAGCTCCGTTTCGTTCATACGATTACTCTACCGACAGGAAATAGTAGTAGATCGGCTGTCCGCCGTACTGAAGCTCGGTCTCGACCTGCGGGTACGCCTTACGGATACGCACAGCCAGTGCCTCGGCTTCCTCCTCCGGGATGTCCTGACCATAGTAGATGGTGATGATCTCAGATTCGTCATTCACCATCGCCTTGACCGCCTCCAGAACCGCCTGTTCCTTCTCCTTCGCTACAGCCAGCAGACCGTCATCGCCCAGGGCCATGATGTCATCCTTCTCGATGGCATGGCCGTCGATGGTGGTGTTGCGGACCGCATAGGTGATCTCGCCGGTGCGTACGCACTGGGACGCATCCTTCATCGCCTCGAGGTTCTCCTCCGGATTCATATCCGGGCTGAAGCTGATCATCGCCGTGATGCCCTGCGGGATCGTCTTCGTCGGAACGACGATGATGGTCTTATCCTCGATGATGTCCTTCGCCTGGTTGGCCGCGAGGATGATGTTCTTATTATTCGGAAGGACGAAGATCGTCTCTGCATTGACCTGATCGCAGGCGTTTAAGATGTCCTCGGTGGACGGATTCATCGTCTGACCGCCCTCGATGACATAATCGACGCCGATCCCGCGGAAGATTTCCGTGAGGCCCTCACCTGCCGATACGGAGATGAAACCGTACTCCTTCGCAGGCTCTGCCGGCTTCTCCGGTGCCGCTGCAGGCGCAGCTTCTTCCTTCTTCTCCTCTGCGATCCTCGAGGCATCCTCGATGAGCACCTCATGATGCTCGAGTCGCATATTATCGACCTTCATCTTCGAGAGATAACCCATGGTGAGGCCCTTCTCGAAGGCCTCGCCCGGGTGATTCGTATGCACATGTACCTTGATGATGTTCTCATCCGAGAAGCAGACGATGGAGTCACCGACCCCGCCGAGCCATGCGCGCAGGCTGTCGACCTCCTCATCCGTGAACTCATGATCACCGTTTACCATAAACTCGGTGCAGTAGCCGAACTTGATGTCCGCCGTTGAGATCTCGCCACGGGACTTCCGCTCCACTGGAGCCTCGGCCTTCACTGCGACCTGATCACCGAGATCGAGGGCGACCTCTTCTCCCTTGAGAGAAGCCAGGGCACCCTTCACAACCGTCATGAGGCCCTGTCCGCCGGAATCGACCACACCCGCCTCCTTCAGTACCGGAAGCATCTCCGGGGTCTTCGCGAGCACCTCGTCACCGTACGCGACGACCTTCTCCAGCAGCGTGATAAGATCCTCATCGGTCACCGAAAGCTCGGTGATGCGATCGGCCATGCCCTTTGCGACCGTCAGAATCGTACCCTCCTTCGGCTTCATGACCGCCTTATACGCCGTCTCCACAGCACGACTGAAGGCACGTGCCATGATCAGGTTATCGATCCCTGCCTCATCCGCGTGCTCACGAATCTCCTTCGTAAAGCCACGAATCAGCTGGCTCAGGATGACACCGGAGTTTCCGCGTGCGCCACGAAGAGAGCCGCTGGCCATCGCCTTCGCGACATTTTCCAGAGTCGGTGCACCGATCGCGGCGACCTCTCGTGCGGCTGACATGATGGTCATGGTCATGTTCGTACCTGTATCGCCATCCGGTACAGGGAACACGTTTAACTCATTGATCCACTCCTTCTTCGCGTTTAAGTTGTTCGCGCCAGCCAGAAATGCATTTTTCAGCTGTAAAGCATCTATCTGATCACCCACAGGTAATTCCTCCTTGTAAAGCTACTTAGTCAATGACGCGAACGCCCTCTACATAGACATTCACATCCTTCACCTTCATACCAGTATACTCTTCTACCTTGTAGCGGACATTCTCGATCAGGTTCTCCGCGACCGCCTGAATGCTGACGCCGTATGCCACGATGACATGGAAGTCCAGAGAGATTCCGTCCTCCTCCATCGTTACGAGGATGCCCTTGGACTGACTTTCACGCTTGAGGAGCTTGACCAGGCCCTGCTGTACAGAAACCTTCGCCATACCCACGATGCCGAAGCACTCAACGGCGGTCATACCCGCATAGGCTGCAATAACGTCTGGCGTTATCTGAATCTCACCCATTTTGGATGCAATCGTTCCTCTCATATCGTACCTCCCGAATAAGGATCTATATTAAATCATAAACACTATGATTATACCATATCTATGGAGCGCTTAAAACAGAAAAAGGGCATTACGATTCGATCGTAATGCCCAATAATCTTTCAATCAAACGATCTCAAAATTAAGCGTTCTCTGTTGCAGCTACTGCCTCTGAAGCCTTGGCTGTACCGAATGCACGCTCAACCTTACCGGATCTTAAGCAGGAAGTACATACATACATCTTCTTTGTACCACCATTTACCTTTACTCTAACAGACTTAACGTTAGCCTTCCAGATCTTGTTTGATCTTCTATGTGAATGGCTTACCTGATTTCCGAAGTGAACTGCCTTCTCACAAATTGCGCACTTTGCCATGGTTGCACCTCCCTTTCAAATTAATCGAATCGAGACACAATCATGCCCCTGAATTCGCGACTCGCCTATAATAACAAATCTCCATTTGTATTGCAAGTACTTTTACGCATTTTTTCTAAAATATCATCTGAGACACGAAATGTAAAGTCAGTATAGCGGCATTACAGGGTTTCGGCATCCTCGACGACGGTTTCCGACGTCGCCTTTTCGGCCATCTCGTCCGCGGCTGCCTGGGCACTCTTCGAGATGCGGCTGCCACCGGTGATCTTATCGATGGTTTCCGGAAGCATATCGAGGAGCTTCGTGATCGCATCCTGGTTCTTGATATTGACGAGCTTCGTATTTCCGTTCTGAAGCACGAGAATCGCGGTCGGGGTGATCTTCGAGCTGAGCGCTCCCGCACCACCATCACCGTTCTTTGCATCCTTCTCCTTCACATAGCCGCCGGCCCCCATGCCGCAGCTGACCTCGATGAGCGGAATCAGGGTGGCGTCACCGACCTTCACCGGCTCACCGACGACGGTCTTCGAATTCACGAAGCCGTCCATGCCCTTAAACATGGTATCGAGTATATCTTTTACATTCGTAGAATCACTCATACTGAGCCTCCTTATATACGATCGAGCACGAGCCCGCGTATCTTCTTATTCATCATCAGCTGTATCCCTACGATCAGGATGTGGATGAGACGCACATGTCCCTTCAGTGCGATCTCGCCCTCGAACAGCGTATGGTCAAACACCGGCGTGATCGTGAAGCATTCCCCGTACAGCGGGTAGAACAGGCTGAGTACCGCGAGCATCCGTCCCACCGTCGCCGGATCCTCGAAGCCGAACGCGAGCCGCCCTTCGAACCTCCGAAAGCGAAGATGGTGAAGCAGGTACTTCACTCTGGAAATCAGCAGACGGACGGCCTTCTGATTCTCCTCATCCTCCATCGTCTCGCGAAGCGAGGAAGCCTTTTCGCAGATTCTCTTTATTCTATCAGCAAATGAGGATTTTTTCCTCTTCTTTTTCTTCGGTGCTTCAGCCGCAGGGGATGTACGTTTCGTTTCGCTTTCCTGATCGATGTCGGAAGTCGGCGTTTCATCCGCCACTGTTTTCGTCTCCTTCTGTTGCTCCGGCGTCGTACTGTTTTTCAGTTCAATGCTGTCGACCTCCGCCGTCTGTGCAGCAGCACGTTCAGATGCTTCCGCTTTACTTTCAGGAACGTTCACGCTCTCTTCCGGTATTTTCTCATCTTCCGGAGGCTGCTTCAACTCAACATCTGTATGTTCATCCTGCAATGCGAAACCATCGGTGGAATCGGCCGTTGCATCATCCGGCGACGCTTCCGCTTCGTTTTCGGATGGAGCCTCGTCGGAACCATCGGCCGCTGTAGCGTCTGTCGCCGTCACCTCCTCGCTTCGTGACGAAGCTTCGTCGGAGACATTGGCCGCCGGCGTATCCGGCTTACGACGGTCGCCCGGGTGGAAGCAGAGGATGCGGAGGGAATACGCGAGACCTGCCGGGGTGATGTCGGCGTGGAGCTGCACCATATGGAGAAGCCAGGAGAGGTCGATGTGCGCGGCGTAATCCGTAGCCTCTTCGCCCTTATGACCGGCACCTGCATAGCGGATCGGGACCAGCAGGACGAGTCCGAGGAGAAGCAGGAGCAGCAGTAAAAGAAAGAGGAGGACGAGCCCGATGACTTTTAATATCATACATAAAAGCATCTGCTGTCCTCCTCGTGTTTACAGGATGTGGCGATCCTTCAGCATCTGTGTGACGCAGTCGATCGCATCCCGATAGCCATAGCCGATCCCGAGTACCTCGACCGTCTCTGTGTCGAGCTTCGGATTCAGGAACATGGCCTGATTGTAGATTTCATATAGATTGGGCTCCGGTGCACGCACGATGATGTAGGCGCCTGGCTGGAAGTGGCCCTTCCGGAGATTATCCAGGATATAGGACCGGTGCTCGGCTGCATGCCTTCCATAGTACATGTGCTTAGAAAAAATCATCGGATTCTCTCCTTACATGCCGCCCTCGGTGATGACCCTAGAGTTCTTCGCGATGTAGTCCAGCAGGGATACCAGCGTCAGGACGAAGGCGATGCCCGCGATGATCAGCGTCACGGTATGAAGCGCCGGGATGTTCAGGATCAGCAGGATGACCGTAAGCATCTGGAAGGTCGTCTTGAACTTCCCCCACCAGGAAGCCGCGATGACGATGCCGTTGTCGGCTGCCACCAGACGGAAGCCGGAGATGATGAACTCACGGGCGATTACGGTGATGACGTACCAGGACGGAAGCTGTCCGAGCTCGATCATGCAGATCAGTGCGGAGCAGACCAGCAGCTTATCCGCCAGCGGGTCCATGAACTTTCCGAAGTTCGTCACCAGATTGTTCCGGCGTGCGATCTGACCATCCAGGAAATCCGTGAAGGAGGCGATGCAGAACACGATCAGCGCCGCGATGCGAAGTGTATAGTTCTGTCCGCCCTCCAGGAGAAGCAGTACCACAAACACCGGAATCAGTACAACACGTAATAAAGTCAGTTTATTCGGCAGATTCATCAGATTCTCTCTCCTATCAGATCATAACCATCCGCCTCGATGATACGACAGGATATCATATCACCGCTGAGCTCGTTATGATACTCACCTGCATCGACGTAGACGAGACTGTCGATATCCGGGTTATCCATATAGGAACGACACAGATACTCGTTATGCTCCGGATCATATCCGATGATGATGACCCTGAGTTCTCGTCCGATCTGCTCTCTCGCCTTCTCGAAGGCGATCCCCTGCTGCAGCTGCATGATCTCATCCTGCCGCTGAAGCTTGATCTTCTCCGGCACCTGGCCTTCCATCTCTGCGGCCGGCGTATCCTCTTCCTGTGAATACGGGAAAACACCGAGACGGTCGAAGCGCATCTCTGTGACGAAGTTCTTCAGGATACCGAAGTCCTCCTCTGTCTCGCCCGGGAAGCCGGTGATAAGCGTCGTCCGAAGGGCGATGTCTGGAATCTCACGACGAAGCGTCGCGATGCGCTCACGGAGCTCCGCCTCGCGGGTCCTGCGGTGCATATTCTTCAGGATCTTATCCGACGCATGCTGGATCGGGATGTCGAGGTAGTGTACGACCTTCGGGTTATCACGGATCGTTCGGATGAGTTCATCCGTGATCTCCTCCGGGTAGCAGTACAGGATACGGATCCACTCGAGACCCTCGATCTCCGAAAGCCGGTTCAGGAGCTCCGGAAGGCTCTTCTTACCATAGAGATCAACTCCGTAGAGGGTCGTCTCCTGGGCCACGAGGATCAGCTCCTTCGTGCCCTCGGAAGCAAGTCGCTTCGCCTCCTCCAGAAGGTGCTCCATCGACACCGAGCGGTAGTGTCCGCGCAGCTTCGGGATGATGCAGTAGGTGCAGCACTTGTCGCAGCCCTCGGCGATCTTGAGATACGCCGTGTAGTTCTCTGCGTTCTCAACACGCTTCATCTGCACATCCAGACGCTCGACATACTCCTTCACGCCGATGACCTCATCGACCTCCGGAAGCTCCTTCCGGATCTCCTCACGGTAGCGCTCTGCGAGGCAGCCTGCCACGATGAGCTTCTTGAGCCTGCCTGTTTCTTTATATTCACCATTCTCGATGATGGTGTTGATGCTCTCCTCCTTCGCATCTCCGATGAAGGCGCAGGTATTGATGACTGTAATATCTGCCTCAGCCGGATCATCGGTGAGCTCACTGCCCGGATACTTCTCGAGCAGGTTGGAAAGCATCTTCTCACTGTCCACCCGGTTCTTATCGCAGCCGAGGGATATCATGTGAATCTTCATATATTATGCTTCGCTGTCGGAGTTGTAGTCATCCTCAGAGGAAGCTGCATGCGCATCGTGCATCAGCTTGATATCCTCACTGTCCTCGTCCTCGCTGTCCTCATCGAGGTCAAAGGCGAAGCCCGGGTTCTCTCTCGCCGCGATCTTCGGATCGTCATCGACCTCCGTACCACGCTTGATGGTCACGAGATTCCGTGCGAGCTCCTCGACAGCGATCGCGAGCGGCTTTCTGCCCTCTGCGTTCGGAAGTACAGGATCTGCTCCGTCGATCAGCTGACGTGCACGCTTCGCGCTGGCGATAACGGCTGCGTAACGGCTCTCTACGAGCTTATCCGTGTCGTCCTGAATGGCGTTCGTATTCTTCGCTGCATCAATCAGGTCATTATATGTTTGCTGTGACATGTTCTATCCTCCTCAGATCCTGTCTTACATTTTCGATGATCTCCATGTGCCGGCTGCACTTTTCGTGCGCGGCACGTATGAGATTATGCAATTTTTCGGTGCAAGTGTCAATATTATCGTTTACCAATATATAGTCGTAGGCCTCGACGCCCTCCGACTCCTGCATGGCTCTCCGAAG
Source organism: uncultured Oribacterium sp. (assembly GCA_934229835.1). Taxonomy (GTDB): domain Bacteria; phylum Bacillota; class Clostridia; order Lachnospirales; family Lachnospiraceae; genus Oribacterium. Next base: position 10,928 of record CAKQED010000053.1, read on the forward strand.
GCGCTTTTCGATGACCTCCATGGTTTCCGTGCCACGTCCCACGAGACGGCGGCGAAGCTCCTCCCCCGATGGCGGTGTGACGAAGATCAGGATCGCCTCCGGGTACTTCTCGCGGATCTTCAGCGCGCCCTGTATCTCGATTTCGAGAAGCACATCCTTTCCGGCCTCGAGGTTCTCCTCGACATACTTCTTCGGTGTGCCGTAGTAGTGCTCGACGTACTGCGCGTACTCTACGAGCGCATCCTGTGCGATCATCTCCTCGAACTCCTCCTTCGTCCTGAAGAAGTACTCGCGGCCATCCACCTCGCCCTCGCGCGGCTGACGCGTCGTCGCGGAGATCGACAGTGCATACTGATCATAGCGGGAAACAAGCTGCTTCATCAGCGTCCCCTTACCGGCTCCCGAAAAGCCGGAAATCACAACTAAAACTCCTTTATCCATATCTTCCTTCCTTACTCTAAGTTTTGAATCTGCTCACGGATCTTCTCAATCAGGGTCTTCAGCCCGATCGCATCCTCCGACACGATGAGGTCGTTCGCCTTACTGAGCGTCGTGTTCGCCTCACGGTTCATCTCCTGTGCGACGAAATCAAGCTCACGACCGACGAGGCCGCCGTTCTGGAGCTTCGTCCGCATATTCTTGATATGGCTGTGCAGGCGTACCCGCTCCTCATCGGTACAGATCTTATCTGAGTAGATCGTTACCTCCTGTACGATGCGGGCTTCGTCGATGCCGGTCCCCTCGAGGAGCTCCGACACCTTCGCACGAAGACGCGCCTCATAGGCGGCTGTGATCTCCGGTGAACGTTCATCGATGCGGTTCACGATGGCCTCCATCTCGGCGAGTTTTCCGAGGAGATCCTGCTGGAGGTTCTCGCCCTCCATCACACGGGTCTCGGAGAAACGCTCGAGTGCACCGGTGAGTGACGGTTTCAGACTCTCCCAGAGCGCATCATCATCCTCGGACTCCTCTGAGAGCACGAGCACATCTGGCAGCGACGCCAGATTGGTGACTTTAACATTGTCCTCGACCCCCAGCGCGTTCACCAGCGTACGCATGGACTCCAGGTACTCCTTCGCGAGCGGCAGATCGAGCCGGAGGGCCTTTCCCTTCTCAGAAAAGCTCTCATAGGTGATGAAGAGATCGACCTTACCACGGGAGATGTACTCCTTCACAGTGTTTCGGATATTGGCCTCGAGTGCATTAAACTTCTTCGGCATCTTGATGCTGAGATCCAGGAAACGGGAATTGACCGACTTCACTTCCACGGACAGGCGGTACTGGTCGTTCGAGACCTCGGCGCGTCCGAATCCGGTCATGCTTTTTAATTTCATAGATTACCTCGATGTGCACAGCCTGCCCGAGGGCGGCTTGCGTTTTTTAGTCATATGTAATAAATTATAATCTACTATAATTTAGAAGTAAAGTTTTCGAAATAGAAAGGCGATGTGCTATGGCATATGATGGACTGGTCGTTTCGGCGACCGTAAAGGAGTTTCGCGAGCGTCTGATCGGCGGCAGGATCGCGAAGATCACGCAGCCGGAGAAGGATGAGATCCAGCTGACGGTGCGAAATCAGAAGGATAATGTGAAGGTACAGATCTCGGTCAATCCGTCCCTTCCGCTCTGCACCCTCACGGAGGATGCGAAGCCGGCACCGATCAACGCGCCGACCTTCTGCATGGCCCTTCGGAAGCACATCGGAAACGGTGCGATCCTCGACGTGCGACAGCCGGACCAGGCGCTGCACGAGGACGGCCTCGAGCGTGTCATCCTCTTTACCATCGAGCATCTCGATGAGATGGGCGACCTCGGAAAGCGCTACCTCGCGGTCGAGCTGATGGGCAAGTACTCGAACATCATCCTGCTCCGCGATGACCACAGCATCATCGATTCCGTGAAGCGCATCTCCGCTTCCCAGTCCTCCGTGCGGGAGGTGCTGCCGAATCGTCCGTACTTCATCCCGGATGCGGGTGGAAAGAAGAATCCGCTGACACTCGATGAAGCCGCTTTCTGCACGCTGCTTGCGCAGCAGCCGGAGCCGGTCTTCAAGGCGCTCTTCCACCACATCACGGGTCTCAGTCCACTGACGGCCTCCGAGCTCTGTCACCGCGCCGGGGTCGATCCCGACCTCTCCGCGAACTGCCAGCCGGCAGAAGCATTGGCCGCACTGTACGAAAGCTTCCATCATATTATAGAAGAAGTCGCGATCGAGCGGCAGCCGGATCCGGTCATCGTCTACCAGGATGAGGTGCCGACGGACTTCTCCGCCTTCGATCTCACGCTGTATGAGGAGGACGCCGCCTTCGAGGTCGAGCACTTCGACTCGATGAGTGAGGTCATCCGCCGCTTCTACAGTGAGAAGGATAAGAGCTCCCGTATCCGTCAGCGTTCGACGGATCTCCGGAAGGTGCTGACGACACTGATGGAGCGTGCCGGGAAGAAGCTGATGATTCAAGAGAAGCAGCTCCGGGATACCGAGGGCATGGATAAGTACCGCGTATACGGGGAGCTACTGCACACCTACGGCTACTCGCTGCAGGGTGGGGAGGATCAGCTGGTCTGCGAGAACTACTATACGAACAGTGAGATCACGATTCCGCTGCAGAAGGATCTCTCTGCGGCGGAGAACGCGAAGCGCTACCTCGAGAAGTACCAGAAGCAGAAGCGGACGAAGGAGAACGTGACGGTGCAGCTCGAGGAGACGCGGAAGGAGGTCGAGCATCTCGAGTCGATCCGGACGGCGCTCGACATCGCGGAGTCCGAGGAGGATCTGCAGGATATCCGTCGGGAGATGATCGATTTCAGTTTCCTGCATAAGGCACCGGGGAAGGGAAAGAACCGGCTGCAGCGGAAGTCGAAGCCGTACCACTGGGTGACGAGCGACGGCTATGAGCTGTTCATCGGAAAGAATAATTATCAGAACGAGGATGTGAGCTTCCGACTCGGGGATGGCGGGGATCTCTGGTTCCACGCGAAGGGAGTGACGGGTTCGCATGTCATCGTGAAGACCGGCGGGCAGCCGATGGAGGAGGTGCCGGACCGGGTTTTCATCGAGGCTGCGGAGCTTGCGGCGTACTTCTCTTCGCATCGTGAGGATCCGAAGGTCGAGGTCGATTATACGATCCGGAAGAATCTTCGGAAGGTGCCGAATCAGGCACCGGGCTTCGTCATCTATCATACGAACTGGTCGGTGACGGTGGAGCCGAAGAACCTTTTAGCTGAGTGATTTCGAGCTGTGCCCCGAAGGGCTGCCAACAGAAACACAGTACTGCGCGCTCGGAAGACTCTAAGCCGGGACCCCTAAGCGGCACTAGGCCCTCTGCAATCACTGAGTTTTCTTTATGAAAACTCAGTGTTGCTAGAGGGTTCCAGGGAGAGATAACACCAAGTGCCGCTAAGGGAACCCGGCTTGATTCTTCACGACCGCTTCGTATGGTTTCTGTTGGCATCCCTCCGGGGCACAGCATTAAAATTCACTTTGTTGCATCAAAAAAGACCGCTTATGCGCAATGTCATTAAGTTAAGATGACAAAAGAAAGATCTCTATACCAGAAATGGTATAGGGGTCTTTTTTTACGGCAAA